>JACOSU010000123.1 GCA_016178685.1 Candidatus Eiseniibacteriota bacterium
GCAATCTGGCCTTCGGGCTCGACCACGACGGTGCCGACCTTGCCGCCGCGCTCGACCGCCTCGTGGGCGGCGGCGGTCTCAGCGAGCGGGAAGCGCGCAGCGACCGACAGCAGCCGTGGCCCGCCGGCGAGCCAGCGCGTGATGTCGCTCTGCGCCCGCTTGCGGCTCTCGTGCGGCACGCCGGCCAGCGACATGGCGTGCACCGACAAGTTCTTCTGCATCAGCTCGCCGACCGGCAGCTTGGGGCGAAGGAGGCGTGGTCTTGGGCTCGTCCTGCGCGAGGGCGTACGAGCCGGCGAGGATCGCGCAGGTCGCGGCGAGCGCGACGGACCGCGCGCGACGCGCGGGAATTTCGAAGAGGAAGGGCACGTTCATCATGGCACCTCCATGGGGGGGCTGGAAACCGCACCGGATGGCTCAGTCGGACAACGGTTCCTCCGCGAGCCGCGCCGCGAGCGCGGCGGACCGAATGGTCTTGAGATTGACGGGCGAAGTGGACGGAGGAATCGAACAGCCCGGCGCGGTGAGCCAGCGGCGCCCGCCGGTTTCTCCGAGCGCGCGCCGGTATTCGGCGACGAACCGTTCGGGATCGGGCGCGCTGAGCGAGGCGTCGAAGGAAATTCCCCCCATCGCGGCGCCCGCGAGCCTCGGGAGCGCTTCGGCGAGCGTGGGATTGAGCGGGTCGTTCGCGTCCCACGAGAACGCGCTCACCGGATAGTCGGCGAGCTCCAGCAGCAGGTTGCGGCGCTTGCACACGTGCAGCACGTTGAACGGCGCCCCGGCCGCGGCGGCGAGCACGCGCAGATCGAAGGGGCGCGCCCATTCCCGGTATTCCTCGGGACTCAACAGATCGCGGGACGCCCAGTCCACCGTGGCCAGGTAGATGCCCTCGGCGCCGGCGCGGACGCACTCGCGCACGAACTTCTCGAACGTCGCGGTCACGGCCTCGAGCGCGGCGCGCACCGCGACCGGATTCATGCGCATGTGCAGCCGCAGCTCGCCCGGTTCCGCGACCATCTCGCCCAGCACCGCGAGCGGAGTGAACACGGTCTCGATCATCGGCACGTCGGCGGGCAACCGCTTGCGCAGCATGCGCACGGCCTCGATCTGTTCGCCGAGCGCGCCTCCATCGTGGGCCCGCCCGCCGATCGCGGCCCAGTCCGCGGCTCCATGAACGGGCCACGCTTCGAGGACCGGCTTCTGGTTCGCGATCCCGCTGTAGCGGTAGGACACGCCCCACGGTTCGGCGTGATAGTGCTTGCGCGGGTTGAGCTTCACCCAGTCCCAGGCGTACTCGCGGTGGAACTCGAGCGTGGCCTCGACCAGATCCCCGGCGCTCGATTCACGGTGGTAGGAGTGTCCCCAGAAGGAGACCGGAGGGCGGTCCAGCGCTTCGCCCTGGAGCGCGGCCCACACTCGATCACGCGGCGTCACCCGAGCCTCCCGGTCGAATCCCAGCGGCCGCGGCGCGGCCGCACGAACGAGACTCTAGACCTTCGGGAAGGCGGGCTCAAGCGCGCGCGGTGCCGGCGGCCGCGGATGGGCCGGCGCCGGCGCATGGCGGGGCCGGGCGCTGGGGGTCGAGAGTGCGGCGCGCCCGTGGTTGCGCGCTCGCGTCCCCGGCTCTAGCGTGACCTCATGATCCGGCCCTTGCATGCCGCTGTGATCGCGGCTGCGTGGCTCGCGGGTTGTGGCCGCGCCGTCCCGCCCACGCACGCCGTTCCGCTGCCGATCACGGTGCGCGCCGACCTCGCCCGCGGGGGGCGGCTCGAGGTTTCTCCTCCTCCGCAGGCGCGGGTCTGGATGTCGCGCGTTTCGCCGGCCGCGCCGCGCGAGGTCGCGCTTCCCGCACCCGATGCAACGCCCGACATCGTGCCGGAGGAAATGCCGCGCCCGATGCCGCCGGATCCTTCACTCCAGGCGCCGCTCCTGCGCAGCACGCCCGAACTGATCGTGCCGGCGAGTGCGGGGCACGCATCGCTCGAGCTGGAAGTGCGTGTGAACGAGCACGGCGATGTGGACGAGGCGCGCTGGGCGGCGGGAGATCCCGGCAGCGCACTGATCGCCGCGGCGCGACGCTGCGCGCTCGGCATGCGGTTCTATCCGGCGCGGCGCGGCGGTCGCGCGGTCGTGGTGTGGTGCCGGCAGCGATTCGACTTCGGCGTCCGCTGACTCGCCGCGTCCCGCCGAGCCTCCCCCCGGGCGCCGCGTCCCGCCGAGCCTCCCCCCGGGCGCCACGATCACTCGCGAGCCGCCCCCGAACGCCGCGATCACTCGCGTTTCGCGTTCCCGCGTCCCGCCGAGCGCGCCGCAAAATCCTCCAACCACGCGCGGTCCTCGATGCGGGTCAGCATCGGGTTCACGGTCTGGATCAACGCGAACAGTGCCATGCAGCCGCCCAGCATCGCGACAGCGACGCCGGGATCGAAGCGGGCTCCGAGCCAGCCCGCGATCGCGGTGCCGAGCGGGAACGTGATCTGCCCGATCAGGCGGCGCACCGACAGCACGCGTCCCTGAATTTCGCGCGGCGTGATCGCGAGCCAGATCGCATGCGAGTGGGCGTTCGTCACGGGCCACATCATTCCCATCAGGAACAGGGCGACGGCCGAGCGAACGATGCTGGCCGAGAGGCCGTAGATCGCGATCAGCGCACCGGCGGCGGCCATCGGGATCAGCGCGCCCATCACCCGCCGGCGCTTGAGTCCTCCCCAGGCGCTGATCGCGACCGCGCCGGCCAGTCCGCCCAGGCCGTGTAGGGTGGCGAGCAGCGCGAGCGCGGAGGCGAACGTGAAGCGGCGCGATTGCCAGTCGGCCGCCAGATTGAATTTCACGATCAGCGGCTGGAGCACGGTGACGGGCCCGAGAATGAAATTGACCATCGCAAAAGTGCCGATCAGCCACAGCATGGGGCGGCGGTGCCATACGAACATCGCGCCCTCTTGAATGTCGTGCCACAGGGTCTTGCTCGCCGCGCCCGGCCCGGCCAGATCGGCGCGGTGGGGGGAGGGGATCTCGAGACCGAGCAGGGCGAGCGCGGCGATGAAGAACGTCGCCGCGTCGGCGCCGACCGCGAGCGCCGTTCCATCGGAGAGCTTCGCGAGCGAGAGGCCGGCGAACCATCCGGCTCCGCCATGGCGCGCGACCGCCGGCACCCCGATCAGGAGTGCCGCGATGGACGGCGAGATCACGCCCGAGAGCGCCATGGTCGCCTGCATCATGCCGGTGGCCCGCGCCAGCTGGATGGTGGGGACCAGCATCGCGTACGAAGTCTCGAACGACGCCGCGTGGAATGCCCCGCACAGCCCGTAGACCAGCAGGAACGCAAGCAGCATCGGCACGTCGAGACGGTTCGAGAGCAGCAGAGCCACCAGCGCCGTGCTCAGCGCACCCGCGACGCAGTTCATGGCGAACATGGTGCGGCGACGGTCGTGACGGTCGGCCCACGCGCCCGCGATCGGCGCCGCGACGATGGTGGGCAGTATGAAAGCGAGCGTGGTCAACGAAAGCGCGAGCGCCAGCGCCGGCTTCTGCGAGGCCAGCGGGAAGCGGGTCTGCGTGAGCCAGATATTGACCGCGAAAAACGTGAGCGCGGTTCCGATCACGGATACCGACTGCGACGCCCACAGCAGCGAGAACCGGCGGAAACCGTCGGAAGGAACTGGGTGTGCGCCGGCCGACTTACCCCCCGGATCCGTCGCGCCGCCGCTCATTCGTCTTCTCCGCGAGGCGCGCGCGCCCAGCTCTCGCGCGTGCGCGTCACCTCGAATCCCTCGCCGCGATAGAGCCGGAGCGCGGTCTCGTTTTCTCCATCCACCATCAGCGTCACGCGCGGAGCGTTCTCGCGCTCGAGCCACGCCACGCCCCAGCGCAGCAGCGCGCGTCCGAGCCCGATGCCGCGCGCGGCCTGGATCGTGCCCAGCACCGCGATCTCGCCGCGTCTCTCGTGGAGTTCACCGCGGCAGAAGCCCACGCACCGGCCGTCGCGGTAGGCGAGCAGCAAACCGTCGCGCCGCAAGCCGGGCCGCGAAAGGAAGGCGCGGGCTTCCTCGAACGTGGAATCCCCCGAATGATAATGATGCGCGAACGAGTCGTTGAAGGCGTCGTTGCAGTCGCGCGTCAGCGTGTCGCTGCCGTCGAAGACGACGCGCTCGATCCCGGCCGGCCACTGGATCGGGGGCGGCGTGCCGCGCGGTCGTTCCATCAGCCAGAGCTTCCTCACGGGTTGAAAGCCGTGATGTGCCGCGAACCCCACGGCCGCGTCGGCCGGCAGCCAGGCGGTCACGCAGATCTCGACCAGATTCGGCGCACCCTGCCGGAGCATGCGACACACGCGCTCGAGCAGTCGCGACCCGGCGCCCTGTCGCCGGAAGCGCCCGAGCACTCCGATCCGGACCATGGCGAAGCGCCCCTCGCGGCTCGGCGGCACGAACGCCATCGAAAAGGCCGCCGGCTCGCCGTCCGCGAGCGCGAGGCACACCGTCTCGGGCTTGAGGTAGGGATCCGCGAGAAAGGCTTCGAGCCCGTTCGGGCCCAACATCGAATCGAACTGGTCCGCGAACGAGGGATCGCGCACCAGCCGGCGTAGCGTTTCGAGATCGGAGGGCGCGTACCGCCGCAGCTCGAGGCTCATCCGGCGCACGCTAAGGGGGCGGCCGCGCCACGGTCAAGGCCCGCCCTCGTGCGGCGGTCAGCGCCCGGCCGAGCCGCGCCGTCCACGGCCGTTGACCCCTCGCGGGTCGCGGTGTAGCGTGCCGCGTTCATGTCCACTCCCGCGCCCGGTTCCCACGCACTCGAGGCCCTGATCGGCCGATTCGCCGGCCGTCGCATCGCCGTGCTCGGCGACTGCATGGTGGACCGTTACCTGTGGGGCCGCGTCGAGCGCATCTCGCCCGAGGCGCCGGTGCCGGTGGTCGAGATCGAGCGCGAGAGCTTCACGGTCGGAGGAGCGGGCAATGTCGCCGCAAACCTGCGCGCGCTCGGCGCCGAGCCGGTGCTGCTCGGCGTGCTGGGCGACGACGCGGACGCGGCGACGCTGCACGCCGAGCTCGAGCGCCGCGGGGTCACGGCTTCGAGCCTGGTCTCCGATGCTTCGCGCCCGACCACGGTCAAGACCCGCATCATCGCGCACTCCCAGCAAGTGGTGCGCGCCGACCGCGAATCGCGTGCCGACGTCGACGGAGGCGCCCTCGACCGCCTGCTGCAGGAGATCGAACGCGTGCTCCCGAAGTGTGAGGGCCTGGTGGTGAGCGATTACGGCAAGGGAGTCGTGAACGCGCGCACGCTCGAATGCGCGCTCGGAATCGCACGCCGCGCCGCCTTCGCGGTGAGCGTGGATCCCAAGGAGAGCCACATCGACGCCTATCGCGGCGTGAGCATCCTGACGCCGAACCAGAGCGAGGCAGGCTGGGTGCAGGGCCGTCGAGTGGTGGACGAAGCCACGCTGATGGAAGTGGGCTGGGGGCTTCAGAAGCGCCTCGATGCGCACGCGGTGCTGGTGACGCGCGGCGCCGGCGGCATGAGCCTGTTCGAGCGCGGCGGCCGCTACACGCACCTGCCGACCTTTGCGCGCGAGGTCTTCGACGTGACCGGCGCCGGCGACACGGTGGTGAGCGTGGTGGCGCTGGCGCTGGCCGCGGGCGCCGATTTCGTGAGCGCCTGCGCGCTCTCGAACCACGCGGCCGGCGTCGTGATCCGCGAGGTGGGCACCACGGTCTGCACGCTCGAGGAACTGCGCGCCTCGATCGAGCGGCGCGGACAATGATGGCCGCTCCGCTTCACGCGCGGTCATGGCGTTCGCGCCGGATCGGACCGTGAGCGCCGGCGTGCTCGACCCCGGGGCGCGCGCGAAACTCGAAGCGTGGCGCGCGGCGAGAGAGAAGATCGTTTTCACGAACGGCGTCTTCGATCTGCTTCACCGCGGCCATGCCGAGTACCTCGAAGAGGCGCGGTCGCTGGGTGACCGGCTGGTGGTGGGAATCAATTCCGACGCTTCGGTGCGGCGGCTCAAAGGGGCGCAGCGGCCGATCGTGCCCGAGCCCGAGCGCGCCGAGCTGGTGGGGTCGCTGGCCTCGGTGGACCTCACGGTGATCTTCGAGGACGACACGCCGCTCGCGCTCATCACGGAAGTCCAGCCCGACATTCTCGTCAAGGGCGCCGACTGGGCCGCCGACGAGATCGTGGGCCGGGACGTGGTCGAAGCGCGCGGCGGACGCGTGGTGCGTGTGGCGATGAGAGAAGGGATCAGCACCAGCCTGCTCGTGAAGCGCATCCTCGAGGGCAGGAGCGCGTTCGACCCATGGGAATGACCGATCACGATTCTCTGCGACACTGTCTCGCGGTTCTCGCCTACCGGGGCGGCAAGTTCCTGCGCGGCGCGCCTGCCTCGTTCGCGAAACACGACACGGGCGGCGGCACCACGCCCCTCACGATTCTCTCTCACATCGGTGATCTGCTGGACTGGGGGCTCTCGCTCGCCCGCGGCGAGGAACGCTGGACCACGGCGGCACCAGAGGACTGGGATCGTCAGGTGGCGCGCTTCCACGCCGCGCTGCAGGCGTTCGACGACTACCTCGCGTCCGGAGCGCCGATCCGGGCCGAAGTGACGCGCCTGATCCAGGGCCCGATCGCCGATGCGCTCACGCACGTGGGCCAGATCGCGATGCTGCGGCGCATGACGGGGGATCCGGTCCCCGGCGAAAACTACTTCGTCGCCCATATCGTGGCCGGCCGTGTGGGCCCCGATCAGACCGCTCCCTAAGAAACCCTTCGCCTGAGGACCCGCGTCCGGCGGCCTCCGCTTGATTTTGGACTCCGGCCCGCTTACCTTCTCCCGTCCTTTGCCGCGCGGCCCAAGGTTGCGGGACGCCTTGCCCCGCAGATTCCGCTGCGTCCCCCTCGGGGCGCGGGAGAACCTCCGATGGCTGAGAAGTACCTGAATTTCGTGGGTGGTCGGCGGGTGCCGGCGCGCTCGGGAAAGACGTTCTTCAATTTGAATCCGGCGAACGGCGAAGTGCTGGGCGAGTTTCCGCACTCCGATGCGGCCGACGTCGCGGATGCCGCGGCGGCCGCGCGCGCCGCCTATCCCTCCTGGCGGCTGACGCCGGCACCCAAGCGCGCCGAGATCCTGTTCCGGGTCGGCCAGCGGATCGCGGAGCGCAAGGAGGATCTGGCGCGCGCCGCGACCCGTGAAATGGGAAAGATCCTGCTCGAGACGCGCGGCGACGTGCAGGAAGGCATCGACATGGCCTATCTCGCGGCCGGAGAGGGGCGCCGGCTTTACGGCGTGACCACGCCGAGCGCGATGCCGGACAAGTGGGCGATGTCGGTGCGCGTCCCGGTGGGCGTGGTGGGCGTCATCACGGCCTGGAATTTTCCGTTCGCGGTGCCGACCTGGAAGATCTTCCCCGCGCTGGTGGCCGGTAACACCGTCGTGTTCAAGCCCTCCGAGGAATCGCCCGAAATGGGGCATCACCTCGCACGGCTGCTCGAAGAAGCGGGGCTTCCGGCCGGAGTCTTGAACGTGGTGTTCGGCACCGGGACGGACGCCGGCTCTCCGCTGGTTCGGCACCCCGAGATCAACGTGATTTCCTTCACCGGCTCGAACGCGGTGGGCACCGCGATCGCCACCGAGGGCGCGAAGCTCGGCAAGCGCGTGTCGCTCGAGATGGGCGGCAAGAACGCGATCCTGGTGATGGACGACGCCGACCTGGATCTCGCGGCCACCGCGGTGGCGTGGAGCGCGTTTGGCACCACCGGCCAGCGCTGCACCGCGTGCAGCCGAGTGATCGTGCACGAGAAGGCCTGCGACGAGATGGTGCGCCGCGTGGTCGCGCGGGCGAACGCCATCCGCATCGGCGACGGGCTCGACCCAGCGACCGAGATGGGGCCGGTGGTCAATCGGCGCCAGCTCGAAAAGGTGCATACCTACGTGGGGATCGGAGCGGGCGAGGGCGCGAAGATCGAGGCGGGCGGCGCTCCGGCCGTCGAAGGCGCGCTCGCCCGGGGCACGTTCTACCGGCCCACGGTGCTGACCGGGGTCCTCCCCTCGATGCGCGTGGCGCAGGAAGAGATTTTCGGTCCGGTCGTCAGTTTCCTCCGTGTCGCGAACCTCGAGGAGGCGATCGAGGTCAACAACCACACGCCGTTCGGACTCTCGTCCTCGATCTTCGTGGGTGACGTCAACCGCGCGTTCCGGGCCATGCGCGATCTCGATACCGGCATCGTGTACGTGAATCACGGCACCACCGGGGCCGAGACGCATCTGCCGTTCGGCGGAACGCGCGGCACCGGGAACGGTCATCGCGAGGCCGGGCACACCATGCTCGACGCGTTCACGGAATGGAAGAGCCTGTACGTGGATTTCAGCGGCCGCCTGCAGCGGGCACAGATCGACAACAACTGATTTCGACGTGCCGGGCGAGCCGGGAACGACCCCTGGAGGGAATGAATTCATGAACCTGCACGAATACCAGGGAAAGGAGCTGTTCGCGCGCTTTGGCCTGCCCGTGCTGCCGGGTCAGGTCGCGACCGCCGCGGACGAGGCGCGGGATATCGCGGCGTCGATCGGCGGCACGGTCGTGATCAAGGCGCAGGTGCAGGTCGGCGGCCGTGGCAAGGCGGGGGGGGTCAAGCTGGCGCATTCGCCCGACGAGGCGTTCGAGAAGGCGCGGGACATTCTCGCCCTCACGATCAAGGGCCAGCCGGTTCGCACCGTGCTCGTCACGCAGGCGGCCGACATCGCGCGCGAGCTCTACCTTTCGATCGTGCTCGATCGAAGCCGCAAGCTGCCGCTCATCATGCTGTCGGCCGAAGGCGGCGTGGACATCGAGGAGGTGGCGCGGGTCGCTCCCGGGAAGATCCTTCGCCGCTCCATTCCGCTCTCTGGCCTCCGTCCCTACCAGGCGCGAGCGCTGTTTCAGCCGCTGCTGCGGGATGGCCGCCAGGTGGCGCAGGCCGCCGAAATCCTGCTGAAGCTCCACCGCGTCTTCACCGAGGGCGATTGCTCGCTGGCCGAGATCAACCCGCTTGCGATCACTCCGGAGGGCCGCGTGCTCGCTCTGGATGCCAAGGTGATCCTCGATGACAACGCGGAGTTCCGCCATCGCGAGTGGGCGACCTGGCGCGACCCGGACGAGGAGACGCCGGGCCAGCGGCTGGCGCGCGAGAAGGGGCTTTCGTACGTCAGGCTCGAGGGCGACATCGGCTGCATCGTGAACGGCGCGGGTCTCGCGATGGCGACCATGGACCTGATCAAACACTACGGCGGCGAGCCCGCGAACTTTCTCGACATCGGCGGCTCCTCCAATCCCGAGAAGGTCACGGCGGCGCTGCGGATCATCACCGGCGATTCGCGGAGCGCGCCCGCCGGCGGCGTTCCGGGACCGTCCAGCCGGGTCCGGGCGATCCTGTTCAACATCTTCGGCGGCATCACGCGCTGCGACGACGTGGCGAACGGAATCGTCCAGTCGCTCCGGACTTCGCCGCTCGCCGTTCCGCTCGTGATCCGGCTCACCGGCACCAATGAGGACCTGGCGCGAAAGATCCTCTCGGACCACGGGCTCTCGGCGACCACCAGCATGGACGAGGGCGTGCGCACCGTGATCGCGAAGGCGCAGGAGGTGGCGGCGTGAGCATCCTGGTCGACAAGAGCACGCGTCTCGCGGTGCAGGGAATCACCGGGCGGGACGGCTCGTTTCACACCGAACAGATGCTCGCCTACGGCACCCGGGTCGTCGCCGGGGTCACGCCCGGCAAGGGCGGTGAGAAGGTGCACGGCGTGCCGGTGTTCGACAGCGTGGCCGAGGCGGTGGCGGTAACCCGCGCGAACACTTCGGTGATCTACGTGCCGGCTCCGTTCGCGACTGACGCGGTGTTCGAAGCGGCCGACGCGGGGATCGGTGTCATCGTCTGCATCACCGAAGGCGTTCCGGTGCGAGATACGCTCGCGGCCTGTCACCACGTGGCGGCGCTGCGCGAGCGCGCGGCGGCGAACGGCGCGCCGAACCCCGGCCGGCCCCGCCTGATCGGGCCGAACTGCCCGGGCCTGATCAGCCCCGGTCTCTCCAAGGTGGGGATCCTGCCCGGCCACATCTGCAAGAGCGGGCCGGTGGGCGTGGTGTCGCGCAGCGGCACGCTGACCTACGAAGTGGTCCACCAGCTGACCCGCGCGGGACTCGGCCAGAGCACGTGTCTCGGGATCGGCGGCGATCCCGTGATCGGGACCCATTTCATCGACGCGCTGGCGATGTTCGAAGCCGATCCGCAGACCGAGGCGATGGTTCTGATCGGCGAGATCGGCGGCAGCGACGAGGAGGACGCGGCGCAGTTCATCCGCAAGCACCTCCGCAAGCCGGTCGTCGCGTTCATCGCGGGCCAGACCGCGCCCCCCGGCCAGCGCATGGGGCACGCGGGCGCGATCATCTCGGGCGGCAGCGGCACCGCGGCCGAAAAGATGGCGGCGTTCGAAGCCGCCGGCGTTCCGGTCGCGCGCATCCCCTCCGAGATATCGGCCCTGATCGGCGAGGTTCTCGAGCGCCGCCGCGTGCGGCTCAAGCGGGTTTCCAGCCAGCCGAGTACGAAGCGCCTGACGCGCGGCACCCCGCCTGCCGGAGCACGAAAGCGCGCGACGAAGCCGCGGGGGCGCGCGGTGCGCACCCGTGCGGCGAAGCCGGCTCCGCGCGGCGCCGCGGCAGGGACGCGCGCCCGGGCGCGGCGCTCACGCTGACGTTTACCCGAACGAACGGCGGGCCGTCGCGGCCCGGCCGTGAAGGAGAACCTCCTTGGCCCTGGAACGCACGTTGTTCATCGTGAAGCCCGACGCCGTCGAGCGATCGCTGATCGGGAAGATCCTCGCGCACGTCGAAGAGAACGGCTTCCGTCTGGTCGAAGCGCGCCTCACCCGGCTGCAGCGCGAAGAGGCCCAGACTTTCTACGCCGAACACCAGGCCCGACCGTTCTTCGGCGAGCTGGTCGAGTACATGACGTCGGGCCCGGTGTTGCTCACCTGCCTCGAGCGCGAGGACGCGGTCGGGACGCTGCGTGAGATCGTGGGCGCGACGGATCCAGCCCAGGCCGCGCCCGGCACCATCCGTGCGCTGTTTGGGCGGTCGAAGCAGATGAATTCCGTGCACGCGTCCGACAGCGCCGCGAGCTCCGACCGGGAAGTGAAGCTGTTCTTCGGGGTCGCGGCGTTGTCGCGGTGAGATCCCTTGCGGAACGCTCCCGAGGACGGCAACTTCATCGGGCGAAAGCGGCTAGACGAGCTCCAATTTCCTGTGCTACCTTGCGATTCACTGGGTTCCCGCTCGCGCGGGCTTTTCCATATGGCCGGACTCACCCTTGACCTGGCGACACTCCCCCCGGGGAAGAGCCAGATCGTGCTCGATACGGACCCCGTGGACCTCGATTTGCCCGCTTCCGAGTGGCCGTCGCCGGTCCGGGCCGAACTGGGGGTCGACAAGGGCGGCGAACAGATTTCGGTGCGTGGTCTGCTCCGGGCCGTGGCCGAACTCGGGTGCGTTCGCTGCCTGCGGACGTTCGAGTTCCCGGTCACGGTCGAATTCGTGGCATTCGCCGATCGCTCGGGCACCGGACGGCGCTCGCACGAAGAGGCCCAGCTGGTGCGGGACCGGTACATGCTGTTTCACGATGGGCGCCGCGTCGATCTCACCGCGGAGGCACGCGAGGCGCTGCTGCTCGAAATCTCCATGGCTCCGCGCTGCCGCGAGGACTGCCGTGGGCTGTGCCCGCGCTGCGGCGCGGACCTGAACGAAGGACCGTGCGACTGCTCGCCCTGAACCCGGTGGGGGGGGTTGGCCGCCCGGTCCGCACGGAGGATGTGACCCATGGCGGTTCCCAAGCGGCGGCACTCCAGCACGCGCGGCAAGAAGCGCCGCACCGGCTGGAAGCTCAAGCGCCCGACTCTCCAAGTCTGCAGCCACTGCAGCAGCCCGAAGCGAACCCACCGCGTGTGCGCGAACTGCGGCTATTACAACGGCGAAGAGATCGTCGCGCCGCGTGACAAGTAGCAAGCCCAGGGCAGACGAAATGTCCGCGGTACCCCGGATCGGCATCGACGCGATGGGAGGCGATCACGGCCCCTCGGCTGTGGCCGAGGGGACGGTGCTCGCGTGCCGCGAGATGCCGGGCCAGATCTACGTCACGCTGGTCGGTGACGAGAGCGAGATCCGTGGCCATCTCAAGCGTCTGCGTGCCGACGACCTGCCGATCGACGTGGTCCATGCGCCCGAGCGCATCGAGATGGCCGAAAAGGCCGCGGCCGCGGTGCGTCGCAAGACGCGGTCTTCACTCGGGGTCCTGACCCAGCTCCACAAGGAAGGTCAGGTGGATGCGATCTTCAGCGCCGGGAACACCGGCGCCGTGGTCGCGGCCTCGACGCTCGGCCTGGGACGTCTCGAGTCGGTCTCGCGGCCCGCGCTCGCCGCGTTCTTCCCCAACGTCGGCGAAGGCACGGTGGTGCTGGATGTGGGCGCGAACGCCGAATGTCGCGCCAGCCATCTGGTGCAATTCGCGCACATGGGTTCGGTCTACGCGCGCTACCTGCTCGGCCGCCCGAATCCGCGCGTGGGGCTGCTGTCGATCGGCGAGGAAGACACCAAGGGCAATGCGCTCGTGCTGGAGACGCTTCCGCTGCTGCGCCGCGCGAGCCACCTCAACTTTCTCGGAAACGTCGAGGGCCGCGACGTCTTCAAGGGCAGCTGCGACGTCGTGGTGACGGACGGATTCACGGGCAACGTGGTGCTTAAGACCGCCGAGAGCGTGGCGACGTTTCTCACCATGAAGATCCGGCAGGAGATCCGGCGTGACGCGCTCGCCAGGGTCGGCGTGCTGTTCATGGGCGGCGCGCTGCGGCGCCTGCGCGCTGCGGTCGACTGGGAGGAACGGGGCGCCGCGCCCCTGCTCGGCGTCAACGGCGTCTGCTTCGTGGGCCATGGCAACAGCGGACCCCGGGCGTTCCGCAGCGCGATCCGGACACTGAAGCGCTTCGTCACCGAAAAGGTGAACGAGCACATCCGGGAAGAGATCGAGGCGGATCGTGTCTCGGCCGCCTGACGCTGTGCGTGGCGCGACCATCGTCGGCACCGGCATGTACGTCCCCGAGCGGATCCTGACCAACGCCGATCTCGAGAAGATGGTGGATACGACCGACCAGTGGATTCTCGATCGAACCGGGATCCGCGAGCGTCACATCGCGGCGTGCGATCAGGCCTCGTCGGATCTCGCGGTGATCGCGTCGCGTCGCGCGCTCGAGGCCGCGAAGCGGGCACCCGACGACCTGGATCTGATCATCGTCGCCACCACGACGCCCGATCGGATCCTTCCCTCGTGCGCCTGCACGCTGCAGCAGAAGCTCGGCGCCCGGCGCGCCGCGGCCTACGACCTGTTCGCGGCCTGCACCGGGTTCGTGTACGGGCTCGGGCAGGCGCGCGCGCTGATCGGCGCTCACATGGCCGAGACCGTGCTGGTCGTCGGGGTCGAGAAGCTGTCGAGCATCGTGGACTACACCGATCGCAACACCTGCGTGCTGTTTGGGGACGGAGCGGGCGCCGCCGTGCTGCGCGAGGCGCCCCCGGGCGAGGGCATCCTCTCGGTGACGATTCAGAGCGACGGAAACCTCGGCGAGGTCCTCGAGGTGCCGGCCGGCGGTTCGGCCCGGGCGCTCGATGAGCGCGGACTTCTCGCGCACGACCACAAGATCAAGATGCGGGGCAAGGAGCTGTTCAAGGTCGCGGTGCGCGCCATGGACGAAAGCCTGCGGCAGGCGCTCTCCGACGCGGGTCTCACGTGTGATGATCTCAAGCTCGTGATCCCGCACCAGGCGAATCGCCGCATCATCGACGCCATGCGCGAACGCCTCGGCATCCCGGCCGAGAAGGTGGTGCTGAACATCGACCGTTACGGAAACACGTCGTCGGCGTCGATCCCGATCAGTCTCGACGAAGCGGTGCGCGAAGGAAGGCTTGAGCCCGGCGACTACGTCGCGTTCGTCGCGTTCGGAGGCGGCGTGACGTGGGGGGCCTCGGTGATGCGCTGGACCCAGCCGCCCCCGGTCGCGGCCGCTCTCGCGGAAGCCACGGTAACGCGGAAGATCGCTTCGCTCGCGGCGGCCACGGGACGTGCCACGTGAAGGTCGCATTTCTGTTTCCAGGGCAGGGAGCGCAGGCGGTGGGCATGGGGAGCGCGCTGGCCGCGGCGTATCCCGTGGCGCGCGACACGTTCGAGTCCGCCGATCGCGCGCTGGGCTTCGCGTTCAGCGCGTTGCTGTGGGGCGGTCCCGAGGACGAGCTGCGAAAGACCATGAACGCGCAACCCGCGTTGCTCACACACAGCGTGGCGGCCTGGCGTCTGGTGGAGCAGGGCGGGCTCAAGCCGGCGTTCGTCGCCGGACACAGCCTCGGCGAGTACTCGGCGTGCGTCGCGGCCGGCGCCCTTTCGTTCGAGGAAGCGTTGAAACTCACGCGGCGCCGCGGGGAACTGATGTACCAGGCCGGTCTCGAGCGCCCGGGCGCCATGGCCGCGATCCTGGGGCTCGCGCGCGAGCAGATCGAGGCGGTGTGCGACGGGGCGGCGGCGGCCGGCCTGGTGAAGGCGGCGAACCTGAACGCGCCGGGGCAGGTCGTGATCTCGGGAGAAGTCGCGGGGGTCGAGAGGGCGTGCGAGCTCGCGAAGGCCGCGGGCGCGCGCCGCGTCCTCAGGCTCGGGGTGACCGGCGCGTTCCACTCTCCGCTGATGGCGTCGGCGGCGACCGGGCTGGCCGAGGCGCTCGATGCCGCTCCGCTTCGCGATGCGCGCTGTCCCGTGATCGCGAACGTGTCGGGGGAGCCGATGCGGAAGGCCGACGAGATCCGCACGGCGCTCAAGGGCCAGTTGCTGGCCCCGGTGCGCTGGGAGGACTCGATGCGGCGACTGATCGAGCTGGGCGCCGGACCGTTCGTGGAGCTGGGCACCGGAAAGGTGCTGCGCGGACTGCTCCGCGCGCTGTCGCCGACCGCGATCAGCTACAACGTGGATGACCCCGGGAGCCTGACGGCGACGCTCGCGGCGATCGGTGCCGCGCCGGCGGAGAGGACGACGTGACCGGGGCCGAGGGAGCCGTGAGCGCGACCCGCGACAGCGAACTCGCCGGGCAGGTGGCGTTCGTGACCGGCGGCGCGACCGGCATCGGGCTTGCGATCGCGAGCGCGCTGGCCGCGCGTGGGGCACGCGTGGCGATCTTCGCGCGCAACCTGGACCGTGCGAAGGCGGCGGCCGACGCACTGTATGCTGCGGGCGCGCACGCCGCGGCGTGGGCCGCCGACGTGCGCAGCACGGAATCGGTCGTGGGGGCGTTCGGCGCCGCGCTCGAATCGATGGGACGCGTCGACGTGCTGGTCAATAATGCCGGGCTCACGCGCGACGGAATCTTCCTGCGCATGAGCGACGAACAGTGGGACGACGTGCTCAACACGAATCTCAAGGGCGCGTTCCGGTGCTGCCGGGCGGTGGCGCGCCCCATGATGAAGTCTCGCTACGGGCGCATCGTGAACGTGTCCTCGGTGGTCGGTCTGATCGGCAACGCCGGGCAGGTGAATTACGCCGCGTCCAAGGCCGGGTTGCTCGGGGTCACGAAGTCGCTGGCGCGCGAGCTCAGTTCGCGCAATGTGACGGTGAACGCCGTGTGTCCCGGGTTCATCGAGACCGAAATGACGGCCGCGCTGCCCGAGGCGGCGCGCGCGGAGCTGCTGTCGAAGATTCCGCTCGGGCGTCTCGGGCGTCCCGAGGAAGTAGCCGAGGTGGTGGCGCTGCTGGCCTCTCCGCGGTCGTCGTACGTCACGGGCCAGGTCTGGACCGTGGACGGTGGCATGGTGATGTAATGTCGTGGCCGCGCCCGGGGCGCGCGTCCAACAACCCCCACAGGAGGTGAAGGCAGTGGCGACGTTCAGCGAAGACAAGGTGAAGGAGATCATCGCCAAGGAACTCGAAGTCGAAACCAGGCAGCTGACCGCCGAGGCGAAGTTCATCGAGGATCTGGGAGCCGACTCGCTCGACATCGTGGAACTGGTCATGGCGCTCGAGGAGGAATTCGGCATCGACATTCCGGACGAAGATGCCGATAAGATGAAGACCGTCGGTGACGCCATGAATTACCTCAAGTCTCACGCCAACGCGTAATCCCGGCGGCAGCCCCGGGATGGGTCCCGGCGCACGCGTCCAGCCCGATCGCAGGGCGGCACGCGCCTGATCCAGGAGCCCCGGGACGAACGGGAAAGGACCTTCATGTCGGAGAATGGAGACCGGGTGTTCGTGACCGGGACCGGCGTCATCTCGCCGCTCGGAAACAGCACCGAGGAGTTCTGGAAACGTCTCATCGCCGGTGAGTCCGGCGCCGGGCCGATCACTCGGTTCGACGCCAGCGAATACCCCACGCGATTCGCGTGCGAGGTCAAGGACTTCACCACCGAAGGCGTCATCGATCGCAAGGAGGCGAAGCGCATGGATCGCTTCGTCCAGCTCGCGGTCGTGGCCTGCGCCGAAGCGATCCGCACTGCGGGGCTCGACCTGGGCGTGCTGGATCTCAGCCGCATCGGTGTCATCCTGGGTTCCGGGATCGGCGGAATGGAGACGTTCGAGAACCAGCACACGGTGCTGATGGAGCGCGGACCCTCGCGCGTCAGCCCGTTCTTCATTCCGATGATGATCTCCGACATGGCGGCCGGGCAGGTGTCGATTCAGTTCGGGCTCAAGGGCCCGAACTTCTGCACGGTTTCCGCCTGCGCGTCGGGCGCGCACTCGATCGGTGAGGCTCTGCGGCTGCTTCGCGCCGGAGACGCCGACGCGATCCTGGCCGGAGGCACCGAATCGACCATCACCCCCATGGCGCTCGCGGGATTTGGAAATCTGCGAGCGCTCTCTACGCGAAACGATGAACCGCAGAAGGCCAGCCGTCCGTTCGACAAGGACCGCGACGGCTTCGTGCTCGGCGAAGGTGCCGGCGTGCTGGTCCTCGAGGCCGAGGATCACGCGCGGCGCCGGGGCGCCACGCTTCTGTGCGAGCTCAGCGGCTACGGCGCATCCGCCGATGCCTACCACATCACGGCTCCCAGCGAGACGGGCGAAGGCGCGGCGCGCGCGATGCGGCGCGCGCTGGATGACTCTCGCCTCGCGCTGGATGAAGTGCGGTACGTGAACGCTCACGGCACGTCCACACCGGCCGGCGACCCGATCGAGGTTCGCGCGGTGCAGGACGTGTTCGGCGCGCATGCCCGCGGCCTGATGATGAGCTCGACCAAGTCCATGACCGGGCACCTGCTCGGCGCAGCGGGCGGTGTTGAGGCCATCTACACGGCGCTCGCTATCCATCACCAGATCGCGCCACCGACCATCAACATCATCACGCCGGATCCGGAGTGTGATCTCGACTACGTGCCGAACACCGCGCGGCCGATGAAGATCGATGTGGCGCTGTCCAATTCCTTCGGGTTCGGCGGCACCAACGGCACCTTGGTGTTTCGCCGCCTGGCGTGACGCGTCAAGCGGGATCGGCGGATCGCCGTGCTACGGTCTGGCGCGGCATCAGCGGTTCCTGCGACTTGCTGTCCATTCACCACCGTCATCCGGAACGTTACCCGTTTCTGCTCGAAAGCGTCGTGCACGGCACGCCCCATGCGCGCTATGACATCCTGCTGGCCGGTCCCGGCGCACGGATCAGCCAGAATGCCGGAGAGCCCGGACCAGCATTTCTGGAGCGGCTTGGCGCGGCTTTCCAGCAAGAGCGCTCAGCCAGCGCTCCCGCTTGTCCGGTGCCGTTTCAGGGCGGCTGGTTTCTGTATCTGGGTTACGAACTGGCCCGCAGCCTGGAGTCCTCGCTCACAGCCATGCCGCCGGATCGCTCCGGTTGGCCGGTCGCGCTGGCGGTGCGCTGCA
>JACOSU010000140.1 GCA_016178685.1 Candidatus Eiseniibacteriota bacterium
CCCCAAAAAAAACGGCGAAACCCATCAGGCTCAAGAAGAGCTTGATGGGCGTCTGCCGCCAAGACCCGAAGAGGGCCGGTGGAGTTCGCATGAGTTCGGATCCGTTTGCCTCGTCATCCGACGACGGTCGCCGGATGACGAGGCGCGGAGAGCGGAACGGGGTCGGCCGCGCCGCCCCCGTTCCCGTGGAGTTACGGATTGATGCGGATGCCGAACGTGATCACCACCGACTGACCCGGACCCAGCGTCCCGACCGTGGCGCTGATGGTGCCGGCTGCGCCGTTGGCGGGCGCCGTGATGGTGCCCACCGTGGTCGAGGCCGGAACGGCGGCCGAGTAGGTGGTGTTCGGCGGCGTGTCGTCGTTCACCACCAGGTTGGTCACCGCGGCGGTGCCGTTGTTGGTGACCGTCAGCTGGTAGCGCAGACACGCTCCGGGCACCGCGCCCGTGGTGATGTTGAGCAGCGTGAACGCGGCGTCCTCGATGCCGTTGCAGTCGGCGTCGAGCGCCTGCATCTTGACCACCGCGAGCTGCCCGTTGATCACCGTGGTGTTGTCGGTGGCGTTCGCGACCGCCGGGACCGCCGACGTGTACGCCACGTTGGTGGTGGTCGCCGAGAGCGTCGTGGCATCCACCTGGCCGAGCGGAGCGCCGGCGGGAGAGAACACGGTGACGAACAGCCGCACGCTGGTGCCCGGAGCCAGGCCGCCGATCGTGGCCAGATCCGAGATCGGAGCGTCGCCCGCGTCGAGCACGCCGTTGTTGTTGGTGTCGACGTGGATCGTGGAGGTCCACGCCACCTGGTTGTCCAGGGTGGCGAGCGTCACCACGCTGCCGGCGCCGTCGCCTTCGATCAGGTTGCCGTTGTTGATCAGCAGGTGCGTGTAGACCACCGAGCCGCCGGGCGCCACCTGCGCCGAATTGTTCGGCGCCAGCACCAGCCCGCGCTGCGGATTGACCGTGACCGCGTCGTGAATGCGGTCGGTCGCCGTGGTCACCGGCGAGCGGGCGCGGAAGTAGAGATCCACCGTCCCCGCCGCATATCCGGCCGGTACGGTCACGTCGGCGTACACCACCGCGTTGCCGCCGCCCGCGATCGATGCGGTGGTCGTGATCACGTTGTTGAGGCCGTCGCGGAACGTCACGTTCCAGCCCGCCGGCAGCGTGATGGCGCCGAACGTGCCGTCGGTGCTGCCCGCCAGGTCATACGCGTCGTTCACGCCGCTCGTGTTGTTGACGTAGAGCGTGATGCGCGTCGTAGTGCCCGGGTTGGTGGCGTTCGTGACGACCGCGGCCGCTTCGGGGCCCGGACCCGCGCCCGGTGCGCCCGGCAGCGCGCTGTTGTTGGTCAGGTCCACCGTGCTTGCCACGATCGTGGTCAGCACGTCGGTCGCCTGCGCGCTCTTGGTCGGGTCGGCCACCGAGGTCGCGGTCTTCAGGATCTGGTAAGGGCCGCCGCTCTGGCCCGGAGGCAGCTGCGCCTTGACGATCACGTTGTACGACGCGCCTGCCGGGAGCGGACCGCTGTCGGGGGTGCCGTCGCCGTTGCTGTCGGTGAGCGGCGTGACGCCGTCGCTGTGATAGAGCGTGAACGTCGTGCCGGCCGGGAACGTGCTGGCCCCGAGCGTGACGTTGAACACATCGGTGCCGTTGCCGTTGTTGGTCAGCACGTTGGTGTAGGTGACGGTCGCGCCCTGGTTCGCCGAAGCCACGGTCTGGCCGGTGAACGTCAGGTCCACCGCCTGATTGACCGTGAACGGCGACAGGTTGGTCGTGAACGGGCCGACGTTCACCGCGCCGTCGTTGTACGAGTAGGTCGCGGAGTTGTTGATGGTCTGCGGCGCGAGGCCCGCGTTGACGCTGGCCTGGAACGTCAGGGTTCCGGATCCGCCCGGCGCTACGCGCGCGAGCGTCGCGGTCACGGTGCCGGCCGCGGTCACGCCGAAGTCGTACACGACGGTGTTCGGCACCACGCCCTGCGCGTCGGCGTTGTTGAGATCGGTGAGCACCGCCGCTCCAGTGGTGCTCCAGCGACCGCTGCCGGCGACGTACGTCATGCCGGCCGGGATCACGTCGGAGAGGACCACGCCGGTGGCGGCGCTGTTGCCGGTGTTGTTGTAAGTCAGGGTGTAGGTGTACGGGCCGCTCGGAGAGGCGCCGGAGTTCGAGCTGATCGACTTCGTGACGCTGAGCACCGCGTTGCCGGTGACGGTCACGACGTCGGTATTGAACGCGGTCTGGGTGCCGTCGAACGCGCTCGCCGAACTGATGCGAACGCGCGCGATGTCGCCGCCGACCTGCACGCCGGGGACGTTGCCGACCACGACGAAGCGGAATGCGGCGCCCGCCGCCAGCGGACCGGTGGTCGCGAGCGGAATGAAGTTGTCCGGCACTCCGTCACCGTTCACGTCCGCGTAGATCGCGAGGCCGGTCAGGTCGAAGTTGTCGCCGACCAGGTTCGCGAGCGTGAGCGGGAACGTATCGGTGCCGTTGCCGGTGTTGGTCAGGGTGTGCGGGAAGCTGGCCTGCCCGCCGGGCGCGGCCGTCACGTTGCCGCTGGCCGTGAGCGTGAAGCTCGCGACCTGCTGCACCACGGTCGTGACGAGGTTCGAGGTGACGGTGCGCGACGTGTTCGAAGCGTCGAGATACGTCGCGCTGGCCTGATTGCCGATCGTGGTGCCGGCGGGAGGCGCCGCGAACGCGGCGGTCCCGTGGCCAAGAGTGATCGACGCGAGCGAAAGCAACGCCGCGCTGATCAGGGTCCGGCGCAGCGCGCCGGAAGTCGAGAAGCGTTTCATGTCAGTGCTCCGATGGAAGCGACGGGAGCCGTGGATCCGCCTTGGCCCGATCGAGGGCGCGCGATTCCGTGCGGCCGGTCCGTCCGGTCAGTGCCGAAAAGGAATCGTGCGGATCAGTGCTGCACCAGCGCCGCCACCGTGCCGCTCGAGACACGAACCCGGGCGCGCACCGACTGCTGGCCGCGCGCAGCGAGCGTTCCCAGAGTCCAGCGCAGGGAGCGATACTCGTTGGCCGGGACTTCGCGAAGCGCCTCGCGCCCATCGGGCATGCGCACACGCCGCGTCAACGGGAACGGCTCGAACATCCGCCCGTCGGTGCTGGCGAATTCGGGCGCGGGCGAAGCGCTACGAGCGAGGTATTCGGTGCCGGCCGGGATCGGAAGCGTGGCGGAGAGCTTGCGCACGCTGGTGTTTCCCGCGTTTCGGTAGGTCGCCCGGTACTCGATCACGTCTCCGGGCTTCGCATGCTCGGCCGAAGTCGCCGCTTCCTGGCCGCCCGGCTTCGGAATCATCCGGTTCGCGGTCAGCGACACCGTGACGTCACCCTCGGCGAGCGCCAGTGCCGGGACCAGAACCGCGGCCGTGATGAGCGCGAAAGCGAGGGATCGCTTCATCCATTGATGCATCGCCAATTCCTCCCTGGAACTGCTTCCAAACGGATTCGAGTCCCCGCGTCCGGCGGCGGCCGTACTGCAGCCGCCGCCGCGCGGGCAGGAGGCGAGGCATCTTTAGAAAGCGAATCGAACGCGTGAACGACGTGCGCGATGAGCTCCCTAGAACCCGCGGCGAGTCGCATGCGCCTTGGGACCGAGTGCCTGCCGCTCATCGCTATCGGGCTGAGCGCGGAGGTTCTTTGGATTGAAGAAATGCGGAATACCGAACGACGCAAGTATGAACGTGGGAGCCAGTTCGGAGCGCGACGCGAGTGGGGTGGCGGAGCGCGGCGCGACTAGGGGCGCGGCGCCAGCGCGGCGCGGACGAGATCGGCGAGGGCGAGATTGGTCGCGATCGCGTCGCCACCGAAGACCGTGGGCCGGCCACGCCAGTCGGTGAACACGCCGCCCGCCTCTTCGATCAACACCTGGAACGGCGCGGCATCCCAGGGCTGGAGCTGCGGATCCGTCATGGCCTCGGCGCGTCCGGTCGCGACCAGCAGGTATCCGTACGCATCGCCCCACGTGCGGCTCACGCCCGCGAGGTCTGCGAGGCGTTCCCACGCCACGCGGCGTGACGGCGCGCGCGGGAAACGTGCGTCGGTTGTGAGCAGAGCCGCTTCGCTCAGGTTGGAAACCGCGGACACCTTGCAGCGGGAACCGTTCCACCACGCGCCGCATCCCTCCCCCGCGGCGGCGGTCTCCCGCAGCGCCGGGAAGTACGCGGCGCCCGCGATCACGCGATCGACTTCGACCACTCCAATCAAGGTCGCCCACATCGGAACCCCGCGCACGAACGTGCGGGTGCCGTCCACCGGGTCGATGAACCACCGCCGCGCGGCCCCGGGGCGCGACTCGCCGAATTCCTCTCCGACCACCCCATCGCCCGGATACCGCGATTCGATCCACTCGCGCGCGGCCCGCTCGGCTTCGCGGTCGGCGATCGTGACCGGCGAACCGTCGTGCTTGGCCTCGGGAGCCAGCACGTCGCCGAAATGGCGGAGCGCCAGGTCGCCGGCGACGCGCGCCACGTCGGTGGCCGCCTGCATCAGCGTTTCAAAGGATTCATTCATGCCCGGAGACCTCGCGCCCGCCCGTCCATCGCCACGTTCATCGCCGCGCGGATCATCGCCGGGTTCATCGCCGGGTTCAATGCGGGGAGTCCGGAGCGCTAAGGGCCGCCGCCCGTGCGCAGCGAATCGAGCGCGGCGGCGACTCCCGGCGCGAACAGCACGCCGCGCGCCGGACCCCGCAGTTCGACGCCCAGCGAATCCACCGGCGGCAGGCGGTCGGGCCTGAGCCAGCCCTTGGCGATCATGGCGCGGCCGATGAAGTGCATCTGCGCGCGCTCGAACGGACGCAGCGTGCCGTCGGGATCGAACCGCCACCGCCACTTCGCGGGCGCCGGCAGCACGGTGGTCATGAACAGCGCCTCGCTCACCGTGAGCCGCCGGGCGTCGTGACCGAAATAATAATGCGCGGCCTCGTCCGCGCCCAGCGCGCCGGGTCCCCATTCGATGAGGTTGAGATACACCTCGAGCATGCGCCGCTTGTCGATCCCGGCCAGATTCTCGATCACCCACGCCAGCACCACCTCCTGCGCCTTGCGCGACAGCGTGCGCGCGTGGCCCAGGTAAAGGTTGCGCACCAGCTGCATGGTGATGGTGCCCGCGCCGCGCCGGTAGCGGCCGGCGCGGATGTTGTCGGCGATGGCGCCGCGCACCGCTTCCAGGTTGAACCCGCGGTGCCTGAAGAAGCCGCCGTCCTCGTTCGTGACCACCGCGTACGCGAGCGTGGGGTCGATCTCATCCAGCGGAAGGAAGTGTGGATTCGCGAACGAGATGTCGCGCGTCTCGAGGTGATCGTGGGGCAGGTGGACGGTTGCGGTGAAAGGCCGCGCGATCGCGCCGAGCGCAAGATGGGCGGGCGCGGTCCCGAGCGAGAGACGATGCGGCACCACGTCGGCGCCGAGCTTCACGCTGTCGGGATTCGCGAAGTCGAGATCGAGCCACGCGTGATAATCCCACGCCCCCTGGACATCGAGGGCGCCGAGCGGTCCGAGCAGCGGAGCCGGCAGGCTCTGCCTGCAAAGCGTCGCCGTCCATCCCTCGGCGTCGAGGCGGAGCCGAATGCGCGGTGGATCGCGGTCGATGCTTCCGCCCAGCCGGAGTGGCAGCCGGCCGATCCGCACCCGCACGGAATCTCCGAGCGTGATCACCCCGTGGCGCCGATCCTGGTGGATGCGGCCGTCGAACGACGCCCGCAGCGGCTCGAACGTGCCGCGCGCGCGATCGGGGATGCCGAATCGCGCGCCGCCCGCGATTCGGTCGTCGTCGCCGTAGCGCAGGGCGAAATCGAATCGCACTTCGTGCTCCGAGAGCAACGCGCCCGAGCCCGCGAATCGCACGCCGTCTCCCGCGGGCGCGAGCGACATCCAGCTCACGCGCAGCAGCGGCGCGGCCGGATCCCCGGCGGCCAGTGTGACGTCGCTCAGCTCGAGACGCGGAAGCCGGCGCGCAGGAAGCAACAGCGTGCGCACCATCTGCTGCGCGCTGCGCCGCACCTTCGCCGTGTGATCCTCGGGAAGCGGGGCGGAAGCTCCGCGTGCGGCAGGGATGCGTGCAGGGGCGGGCACGGTCTCTTCAGGCGCCAGAGTGTCGGCGTCGGCCGCGGCGCCGGGCGGGATGCGGACGCGGGCGTGGGCGAGCGTGAGTGAGAGAACGCGCGGATGGAGCGCGAGCACCGAGAGCGGGGCAATCGCGACGCGCAGCGAATCGATGCGGCACACCGTGTCCCCTCGCGCGGAGACCGCCGTGAGTCCGGCGAGGCGAATCGTGACCGGCGGCTCGAAGCGCATCACGCGCCACGAGACGGCGAGCGATCGCGACCGCGCGGCGGCCGTGAGGCGCGCGGCGGCCAGGCGCACGATCAGCGCGGGCAGCACCGCCGCCAGCAGGATCGCGGCGGCGAGCGCCAGCAGCGCGACGCGGCGCGCGCTCAGGCGACCGGCGCTCCCCTGCGCGCCTGCCACTCCCGGTAGAGTGCGTCCGCTTCGTCCACGAACGACGGGTGCTGCGGCACCCAGCCGAGCTCGCGGCGCGCGCGCGCGGAGCTGACCTGCAGGTCGTTGAGCAGCGCCTCGCCGTAACCGCCCAGCTTCTCGATCACGTTCTCACGCGCCCAGAGCCGGACCTCGGCGCCGGTCACGCGCGCGATCGCCTGCGCGATGTCGCGCGCCGTCTGCCGCGCACCGTCGGCCAGCAGCCAGCGCTCGCCGCCCTTCGCCTGTTCGAGCGCGCGGGCGTAGGCGTCGGCCACGTCGTCCCGATGCACGAGCGCCCAGTGCTGGGTGCCGTCGCCCGGACAGGTCACGGTGCGCTTTTCGCGCGCTTCCGCGAACAGCGCGCCGAGAATGCCGCGTGATTCGCCGTAGAGCGTGCCGGGACGCAGCACCACGGCCAGCACGTCATGTTCCTTGAGATCGAGGGCGATGTCCTCGTGCGCGGCGCGCCAGCGCACCAGATCGAGCGGCGCCAGCGGCGAGGTCTCGTCGAAGATGCGCCCGTTCGATGGGCCGTGCACCCACACGCCGCTGGTGTAGAGCAGGCGGCGCAGCCGGCCATCCTGCGCCGAAACGCGGAACGCCTCGAGCGCCAGTTGATCGTGCGCGGCCGGGCCCGACGCGTCGAACGCGGCGTGCACGGCGGCATCGCAGTTCTTGAGCGTGGCCAGGAACGACGCCGGATCATCCAGCGATCCAAATACAGGGCGCACGCCCGCACCCGCGAGCGCCGCGCCGCGCTCGACGTTGCGCGTGAGCCCATAGACGTCGCATCCGGCGCGCGCCAACCGGATCGCGACGGCGCTGCCCAGGTAGCCGGTGGCTCCGGTCACGAAAACTCTCAAGCTCATGCGGGCGGCTCCCGACTTGTGGGGGAGGCCGGACCCTCGTCAGCAGGGATCCGGACGTGATTCAGTCGCCGCGATACGTGCAGCGAGCGGCGCAGGTTTCGTGGACCGTGATCGCCGAGAGTCCGGCGAAATGGGGTTGAAGGCGCGACCACAGCCAGCCGCACAGCGCTTCGGATGTGGGATTTTCGAGTCCCGGAACGTCGTTCAGCGTGCGGTGGTCGAGCTCGCGCCGGATCAGCGGCTCCACCATCGCCGTGATGTCGCCGAAATCGATCAGCCATCCGGTTCGCGGATCCACCTCGCCCGTCACCTGCACCTCGATGCGAAACGAGTGTCCGTGGAGGCGCGCGCACTTGTGGTCCGCCGGCACCATCGGCAGGCGGTGCGCGGCTTCGAACGCGTATTCTTTCGTCAGTTCCATCCGCATCGTCAGCTTCCGCTCCGGGAAGTGTAACGCGTGGGATCGGCGATCCCGGCGGTTTCGAATCCGCGGCGCCTGAGCAGGCACGAGTCACAGGTGCCGCACGCGAGGCCGTCGGACGCGGGATCGTAGCACGAGTGCGTGATCGAGAGATCCACACCCAGGGTTGCGGCGAGCCGGATGATCCCGGCCTTGTTGAGGAGCATGAGGGGGGTGTGGACGCGGAACGAGGCGCCCTCGGCGCCGGCGCGGGTCGCGAGCGCGGCAAGCGACTCGAACGCACGGACGAATTCGGGACGGCAGTCGGGATAGCCCGAAGAGTCGATGGCATTCATGCCGGCGATCAGATCGGATGAGCCGAGCGTCTCGGCCAGCCCCAGCGCGAGCGCGAGAAACACGGTGTTGCGCGCCGGCACGTAGGTGATCGGGATGCCATGCTCCATCTGTTCGGCGCTTCGTCCGCGCGGAACCTCGAGATCCGCGGTGAGCGCCGAGCCCCCGATCGCGCGCAGATCCACCGCCACCTCGCGGTGATCCTCTGCCCCGAGGAGCCGCGAAATCCGCCGCGCCGCCTCGAGTTCGACCGCGTGGCGCTGCCCGTACCGCACCGCGAGCGTCACCGGGAGGAAGCCCTTGGCTCTCGCCCACGCCAGGCAGGTCGCCGAGTCGAGACCGCCCGACAGCAGCACCACGGCGCGTTTTCCCGTGCCGTTCACGCCGGCGAGCGGATCGGGGGCGGTGGCCGTGAACGGACTCATACGCCCCGCTTCGCGCCCCACATCCAGACGTGGAGGCGCGGACTCAGGCGGAAGCCGTGGCGCTTGCACAGCTCGGCGAGCGCGATCGCCCGTTCGCGCAGCACGCCGTCGGTGAGCCCCTCCGGCATCAGCATCACGCGCGCGACGGGCAGCGCGTGTTCCGCGATCAGGCGCAGCGCGTCGTCGGAATCGGGAGGATCGCCGACCACGATCTTGAACGTCGCGCGCGGCTCGGCGAGCCACTCGGCCGCGTGCGCCCACGTGCGCTCCCAGCCCGGCGTCGCCGACGGCAGCTTGGGCGACACGTTGTAGAACAGGCGCTCGTGCGAACGCGGCGGCGGCAGCACGCCGCTGGTCTCGACTTCGACGCGGCTCCAGCGCTCGAGCGCGCGATCGAGCAGCGCGCCGATCGCGGGTTGCTCGCACGGCTCGCCGCCCGTCACGACCAGCAGCGGCGCGTTCCCCAG
>JACOSU010000126.1 GCA_016178685.1 Candidatus Eiseniibacteriota bacterium
CAGGTGGCCGCGTGACCATGACTCAAGTATCAAGCGCCCTCCAGATCGCGGCTGTACGGGCTTCTATGGAAGCCGATTCTCGGGGCGCTCACCTCGGAAGAGGCGCCACGCTCCTTTTCAACCAACTTCGGGACAGAACCCCCCGGCTGGGACAGCAACGCTCAGAAGCTGGCCTCTTTCACTGACGTCCGCGATCTGCAGCGCCAGCTGAAGGCAGAAGGGGTGCAGTTGCAACAACAGGCGGACGAGAGCACAACGGGGCCGGCCAGCCTCGTCGCTGTGGACCCCGATGGAAACCCGATCCTCGTCGATCAGCATGTGTGAGCAGGATAACTCTGGCCGAGAGATTGGACGTGGCGCGTCACTTCTGGCGGCGGCAATCCTCGCCGAACCAGGCGTTGCACCTGACCGCCGACGCTCCTGTTGACTCCGGGTTCGGCGGCCCCTCAGCAGCGGCGAAGGTGAACCTGGTCGTTGTGCGCGGTTGATTTGAGGCGCGGCGATGATGAAGTACGCAGACGCACAATCGCCTATCGTGCGACGAACCTCCTCGTCTCATAGGCCCGATACTGCAACGCCTCGGCCAGCCGCATCGTGGTGACGATCTCTTCGCCCGCGAGATCCGCGATGGTGCGCGCGACGCGCAGCGCGCGGTGAACGCCGCGCGCGGACAGGCCGCCGCGATCCATGGCTTCTGCGATCAGCCGCTGCCCGTGCGCATCGAGCGCGCACGCCAACCTGAGCGCGGCGGTCGGCATCAGCGCGTTGAGCGCGCCGCGCTCGCGCTGCCGATCCCGCGCCGCCAACACACGCTCGCGCACCACCGCGCTCGCTTCGCCGGATGAAGCGGCCATCAGCTCGCTCGACGTCAACGCTGGCACCTCGATCTGCAAGTCCAACCGGTCCAGCATCGGCCCGCTCACGCGCGCGGCGTAGTGCTGAAGATCGGTCGGCGTGCATTTGCAACCACGCCTGGGGTGCCCGAGCCAGCCGCACTTGCAGGGATTCATCGCGGCGATCAGCTGTGCGCGCGCCGGAAAGCGCACGGTGCCCGCGGCTCGAGAAAGCCATACCGAGCCGGTCTCGAGCGGCTCGCGCAGCGCATCGAGCAGGTGGCGCGGATACTCCGCCAGCTCATCGAGGAACAGCACGCCGCGATGAGCGAGCGAGAGCTCGCCGGGCCTGGGCGGTGCGCCGCCCCCGATCAGGCCCGCGCGCGACAACGAGTGATGCGGCGCGCGAAACGGTCGCCTCACCATGAGCCCGCGGCCCGGCGGGCGGAGTCCCGCGGCCGAGTGAAGGCGCGTGACGGTCAGCGCCTCCTCGGGTCCGAGCGCCGGCAGGATCCCGGGCATTCGGCGCGCGAGCATGGACTTTCCGATCCCGGGAGGACCGATGAACAGCAGATGATGTCCGCCGGCCGCGGCGATCTCGAGCGCGCGGCGCGCGACAGCCTGCCCCCGTACATCTGCGAGATCGCCATCTTCACCGCCGTCGGCGTCGGGTTTGGCCGCGCGCGTCTCGGGCAATTCCTCCCCCCGCAGCCACGCGACCGCCTGGGTGAGCGAATCCACGGCGTGAACCCGAAGCCCCGGCACCAGCGCCGCCTCAGGGGCGGCGGCCGCCGCGCACAGCAGCGTCTGTGATCCGGCACGCTTCAATGCATCGGCCAGCCCCAGCGTTCCTCGCACGCCGCGCAGCGCACCGTCGAGCGACAGCTCGCCGATCGCGGCTGAGGACTCCAGCCGCGCGGGAGGCGCCTGGGAGGTGGCGGTCAGCACTCCGAGCGCGACCGCGAGATCGGCGGAAGCACCCTCCTTGCGGCGTTCGGCGGGAGCGAGATTCACCGTCACGCGCCGGTCGGGCAGCTGGAATCCGGCGTTGCGGAGCGCGGGCCACACGCGCTCTCTCGCCTCACGCGCCGCGGCGTCGGGAAGACCGACCAGCACAAAGCCCGGCAGGCCCGGACCCACATCGATTTCGCATTCGACCGCGAACGCTTCGAGACCCCACAACGCTGCACTACGGACGCGGCTCAACATGCGTGCGCCTCGGCGGGGGCGCATGAGTGCGGGGGCGCGGGATGCGCGCGGAGGCGAATACGAAGGCGGGCGGGCGGACAAGACGGAGGCAGGCGAAACCTAGGCCGCCGCGGCCCGCCTCGTCAAGCACTGCGGCCCGCGCTGCCACCCGCGCCACGGACGTCAAGCCCGGGAGGGCGCGCGCCGATAACTTCGACGTCCATTACCCTCGGGGGCGCTGCCTTGCCATTCTCGTTCGCGGGACTCATCCGCCGTCATCGTGAGCCGCTGATCCGGCATTTCGCGCGCGAACTGGGCGCTTCGCTCGGGGCCGCCCAGGCGCAGGCCGAAAGCGAATCATTCCTCGATCAGTTCGAACAATCGCTCCGGCGTCCGCGCGCGATCGGTGAACTGCTGCAGGCCCGCGCTCGCGCGTGGATGCAGGGCGGTGTGCCGCCCGAAACCGTGGGGCGCGTCCTGCTCGGACTGCTGATGCCGGGTGAGGCGCCGCCAGCCGCCACAGCCGTGGAATTCGAACGCCTGTTGCGTCCGTTGATGGACGCGATTCCCGCCCCGCTCTTCCTGATCGGCGGTGAGGGTCAGGTGCGGCTCGTGAACCGGGCCGCCGTGTCGCTGGCGGGCGGCTCCGAATCGCCGATCGAGGGATGCCCGATCGGCGATCTGCTCCTCTTCGAGCACAGCGAAGCGCTGACGCGCCCGCAGCCGGAGGCGGCTCATGCCCCGCTTCAGCTGGGCCGCGTTCGCCTCGCCAGCCAGCCCGCGATCGAGCTGCTGGGGTCGCGGGTGGAGTTCCAGCACCCGGCGATCGACCGGGGCTGGTTCCTCGCGCTTTCGCCGAATCCGCAAGCGATGCTGCGCGAGGCGTCGCTCAACCGGCAGCTCCAGCACGAGATGACTCAGAAGGAGAAATTCGCCGCGCTGCTCACGGTGAGTCACGCGGTGGCGAACACGCTGGATCTCAAGACCATCCTGACCACGATCGTCCAGCAGGTGCGCCTGGTGATCCATAGCGACGAGTGCACGCTGTTCCTTTACGACGAGCCGGCGCGCGTGTTGAAGCCCGCGGTATGCGACGTCGAGAACTTCTACGAAGAAATGATGGCCTGTCATCTCGAGCTCGGCCAGGGGATCACCGGCACCGTGGCGCTCACCGGCCGGGGCGAGATCGTGAAGGACGTGGAGAACGACCCGCGTGCCTACTCGGTGCCGGGCACGCCCGCGGAGCGCGCCGCCATGATGTGCGTGCCGCTCCTCTCGCGCGAGAAGGTGCTGGGCGTGATCACCATGACGCGCAACGGCGATCGCTGCTTCAACGAGGAGGACCTCGAGCTCGCCACGCTGTTCGCTGGCCAGTGCAGCGCCGCGATTTCGAATGCGCGGCTGTTCGAGGAGATGAAGGCGGCGTACGACGAGCTGAGGCGCACGCAGAACCAGCTGGTCCAGTCCGCCAAGCTGAACGCGCTCGGAGAAATGGCGGGCGGCGTCGCGCACGACTTCAACAACATCCTGGCCGCGATTCTGGGACGCACCCAGCTGCTGCTGCAGAAAACCGAGAACGCCGTGGTGCGCCGGCAGCTGCAGGTGGTCGAACAGGCCGCGCTGGACGGCGCCCACACCGTGCGCCGGGTGCAGGAGTTCACGCGCGTGCGCCACGACGAGAGCTTCGAGACGCTCGACGTCAATCAGGTCGTGATGGGCGTGGTCGAGCTCACGCGCACCGCGTGGGAAGCGGGCGCCAAACGCCGCGGAATCGCGATCGACGTCGAAGTCGAACTGCGCGCGGCGCGATCCGTCGCAGGCAACGCGTCCGAGCTGCGCGAGGTGTTCACGAACCTGGTCCTGAACGCGGTGGACGCGATGCCGTGGGGGGGACGCCTGAACATCTCGACCGAGAGCGACGAGCACGAGGTGCGCGTGCGATTCGAGGACAACGGGGTGGGCATGGACCGCGAAACCCGCGAGCGGGTGTTCGACCCGTTCTTCACGACCAAGCAGGTGAAGGGCACCGGGCTCGGGCTGTCGGTCGCTTACGGCATCGTGTCGCGCCACCACGGCACGATCGAGGTGACGAGCGAGCTCGATGCCGGCACGCTCTTCACGCTGGGTTTCCCGATCGGCGAGACCTGCGGCGCCGAGCCTGCGCCGATGCCCATCGGGCCGCTGCCGCGTCTGCGCACGCTGGTCGTGGACGACGAGGAACCGGTGCTGTCGGTGATGGGCGATCTGCTGCGCGCGCTCGGACAGGACGTGCGCACCGCGCACGGCGGAGCGGCCGGACTCGAAGCGTTCGAGAGCGACGCGTTCGACGTGGTGTTCACCGATCTCGGCATGCCCGAAGTGAACGGCTGGGACCTGGCGCTCGGCGTCAAGGCGCGCCGTCCCACGACGCCGGTAGTGCTCGTGACCGGATGGGGCTTCCAGCTCGAGGGTGGAGCCGCTCAGGCGCACGGCGTGGACTTCGTGCTGCCCAAGCCGTTCTCGCTCGAGGACGTGAACCGGGTGCTGCGCCAGGTGGGCGAGACCCTGGGATCGGTTCCCGCCCCGCGCTGATCCCCGCGGCTAACGGTTCGAAGCGGGAAGCGAGACGTCGTCCCCGGGCAGACCCAGCGCCCGCCTGGCGAGCGCCACGAAGTCGCCCTGCGGAAGCCGTTCGCGGCTCAGGCCGCGCACGCGACCCGAGCGGTCGACCATGAACCACGACGGCGCGCAGCGCCCGCTCGCGGGATCGCGCACGTTGAACTGCGAGCCGATCACGCTCTGCGGATCGGACAACAGGCTGTAGTTGAGATGCAGCCTCTGCATCGTGGACCACGTCGCGCCGTCACGGCGGTCGAGCACCACGACCGGGACGATGCCGCATCCGAGCAGTGCCGTTCTCTCGCTCTCGAGCGTCTTCATCCGCGCGTCATCCGGGGCGAACACCAGCAGCACGCTGCCCTCCCCGAGCAGGTCGCGCAGACGGCGCCAGACGTGATCGTGTCCTTCGAACGAAAAATCGGGAGCCGCCTCTCCGATCTCGAGGGTCGCGATCGGTGGATCGGGCTGAACCGGGCCCAGCGTCGTCGAGGGGTGCGAGTTGTCGAAAACGGCGTGATGGCGATGGTCGCCGTCCGAAGCGTCGAGAGACGTGGCGGCCAGCAGGACAACGGCCAGCATCGTGGCGGGGGACTTCACGGGATCCTCCGAGGCGATGAGTCGGATGGGGAAAGCCGACGCGAAGCGCCGGCCCACCGGTTATCGGCCATCGGAAGAAAATGTTGAGTCAGGCGCCGCGTCGAAGCGCCGGGAACATCGGACGCGGGACGCTCAGAGCTGTCCGGAAACTTCGCGCACCAGGCGCGCGAGATCGGCGGCGGGGAGCACCTGCCCGAGCAGTGCAATGTGCACGCGTCCGTGCCGGTCGATGAGCACGAATCCCGGCACCGACATGGTGTGGATGCGATCCCAGACGCCATAGAGCGCCGAGACCTCTCCCGTGACGTCGGCGAGCAACAGAAACGACGCGTGTTGCTTCGCGGCGAAGGACTCGATGGTGCGCGGCTTTTCGTCGCACACTCCCACCAGTCGCACGCCGATCGTGTGCAGGTCGCCGAGCGTGTCCGCGAGGGCGCGGAGCGACTCCTTGCGCTCGGCGAACACCAGCAGCACCCAGTCCCCCCGCAGGCTCGACAGCCGTACCGGGCGTCCCAGCGAACTGTCGAGTTCGAAGTCGGGGGCGAGTTCGCCGACCGCCACTTGCCCGGCGATGACGAGTTC
>JACOSU010000127.1 GCA_016178685.1 Candidatus Eiseniibacteriota bacterium
GGTGGCCTCGGGCGAATCGCTCAGGCGGCGCGTCCGGGGAAGCGCGGCGCCGGGACCGCGTCCGCTCATGACCGGCGCGGGAGCAGCGTCACCAGCGGCAGGATCATCTCTTCGACCGAGATGCCGCCGTGCTGGAACGAATTGCGGTACTGGCGCTCGAACTCGTGAAAGCGCGTCGGGTACACGAAGTAGTAGTCCTCGCGCGCCAGCACGTAGGTCTTGTTGAGGCCCTCGGGCAGCGCGTATTCGGCGGGCTTGCGCACGATCACCGCCTGCTTGGCGTCGGTGTTGACATTGACGCCGTACTTGTAGCGCAGGTTGGTCGAGGTTTCCCGGTTTCCGTATACCAGCGCAGCCCGCTTCGCCAGCACCGACCCGTGATCCGTCGTGAGCACCACCCGACAGTCCTGCGTTGCGAGCGAGCGCAGGATGTCGTACAGCGGGCTGTGCACGAACCACGCCTTCATCACGGCGCGGAACGCCGCCTCGTCGGGCGCCAATTCCTGAAGGATCTCGCTCTCCGAGCGTCCGTGCGCGAGGATGTCGAGGAAGTTGAAGACCAGGCTCACCAGCGGAAGCCCCGCGAACGAATTGATCTGGCGCCGGGTCTGATGCGCCTCGTCGGCGTCGTAGATCTTGAGATACTTCGGCGGCTTCGCGGGCGTCGCCTTGAGGCGCTCGAGCTGGAAGTCGAGCAGCTGGCGCTCGAAGCGATTCTTGGTGCGCTCGTCGTCGGTGTTCTCCTGCCACAGGTCGGGGTGCCGCTGCTGGAGCTGCAAAGGCAGCAGGCCCGCGAAGATCGCGTTGCGCGAATACGGCGTCGCGGTCGGAAGGATCGAGCAGTAGTAGTCGCGCCGGATGTCGAACACGTCTTCGAGCAACGGCTCGAGCGTGAACCACTGGTCGAGCCGCATGCAGTCGATCACGATGAAAACCACGCGACGGCCTTCGCGCAGGTGCGGCACCACGGCGTGCCGGACGACGTCGGTCGAGAGCAGCGGCCGGTCCTCGGCGCTCCGCACCCAGTGAGGGTAACGGTCCTCGATGAAGCGGCTGAAGTCGATGTTGAGCCCGCGGCGGAAGTCCCCGTGCGCCTGCTGGAGTCCCGCTTCCGGCGCGCCGTCCAGCCGCACGTCCCAGCGCGCCACGTCCACCGCGAGTTCACACCAGCCGGCCCAGTCGAGAACGCGCCGGTCCATGGTCTGCCAGCGCTGCATCTCGCCGACGTAGTCGCGGGCGCGCTGCGAATCCTGGATCTTCTGGGTGTCGAACACCCGTTTGCAGGCGAGGAACACCTGCGACGGGTTGACCGGTTTGATCAGGTAATCGGCGATCCTGCGCCCGATCGCCTGGTTCATGAGCGATTCCTCCTCGCTCTTGGTCACCAGGATCACCGGCACCCCGAACTCCCGCGCCTGGATCACGCTCAGAGTCTCGAGCCCGCCGAGTCCCGGCATCATTTCATCGAGCAGCACGACGTCGAAGCGGCCGCGCTCCAACTCGCTCAGCGCGTCTTCGCCGGTGGGCACCGCGGTGACCGCGAAGCCCTTCTGCTCGAGAAACTTGATGTGAGGGCGCAGCAGGTCGATCTCGTCGTCGGCCCACAGGATGCGGTGTCGGATTTCTTCGGTCATGGGAAGTTCGCCGGGCGGATCGGAGGGGCGCTTGTCTCACGCCCCGGCGGGCGGTTTCACGGATCATACCTCGCATGCCGGCGCGCCCGCCAACCCGGATGGCCCGGACTCCGTAACGATCGCTCACCTGCGCGCGCCCATCCGGGCGCTCTGGGCTCTGGCACAATTGCCCACCCGCGCCCCCGCGGGTCGGGGGCCGGCGTTTTTCCTGGGGCAGCAACCCGGGGGGCGCGCGAGACGTAGAGCGAACCGGTCACCCTGGCTTCAAGGAGGTATCGAATGAATCCGATCGGGATCCTGTGCGCGCTGGCGCTCGCCGCGGTCGTCGCGGCGCCCGCTTCCGCGGACGAGTGGAACCGCAGCTTCCCCGCGAGCGGCCATCCGTCGGTGCATGTCGAGACCAACGACGGCCGCGTCTCGGTCATGACCTGGGACCGCCCCGAGGTCGGATTCCGGGTTACGACTTCGGGCTGGCACCTCAGGAGCCAGGTGCAGGTGGAGGCCGCGAATGAAGGCGGCGTCATCGCGCTCACCGCGAAGGCGCCGCCCTTCAGCCTTTCGTTCGGCCTGGCGTTCGTCAATCACTGGCTGCACATCGAAGTGTTCATGCCCCGATCCGCCGATCTCGACGTGCGCACCGGGGACGGAAACGTGACGATCGAGCCGATCGAGGGCCATGTCCGGGCCTCGACCGGCGACGGCTCGATCGTGGCGCACGGGATTCGAGGGACCATCGATCTGCACAGTGGCGATGGCGGCATCGACGCGACCGAGCTCGACGGCGATCTTGTCGCCTCATCCGGCGATGGACGCGTCACGGTGCGCGGACGATTCGACCGGCTCGATCTTTCGAGCGGAGACGGCGGCGTCACCGCCGAGGCGCTCGCGGGCTCGGCGCTGCGCGACCGATGGAGGATTCATACCGGCGATGGTCACGTGACGCTACGCGTTCCGGGCGACCTCAAGGCCAGCCTCGACGCGCGCACAGGGGACGGGAGCATTCATGTCGGCGTGCCGGTGCTGGTCGAGGGCAACTGGCGCCCGTCGGAGCACGAAGTGCGCGGCACGATCAACGGCGGGGGTCCGCCGCTCGAGCTTCACACCGCCGACGGTTCGATCGTGATCGAAAGGATCTGACCGGCGGGCGGATTCGAACCGCGCGACGGATCGGCGATCGGACCCTCGGCGCGCCACGGCCCGCGATCGGATCCGCGGCGGACGACGGTGGGCGCTCGGCTGGAATCAGGTCGGGAAGCTGATCACCATCGTCGTGCCCTGACCCGGCGCGCTGTGCCGGATCGCGAGCCGGCCGCCGTGATATTCCTGCAC
>JACOSU010000128.1 GCA_016178685.1 Candidatus Eiseniibacteriota bacterium
GGGGACGTCGATCGCGGCGGCCGTCTGCTGCGGGTGCGGGGCAAGGGCCGCCGCGAGCGCATCGTGCCGATCGGAGCGCGGGCGCTGGCCGCGCTCGATGCGTATCTCACGGCGGGGGAGCGCCACCTCGAACGCGGCGACCGCCCGGTGTTCGCGGGCCGCGGTGGGGCGCGGCTTTCGAATCGCACCGTTCAGCGCGTGGTGCGCGCGCGGCTCGCGGGGATCGCGGCCGGGCTCGGCGTGACGCCGCATGCGCTGCGCCATTCGTTCGCGAGCCACCTGCTGGATCGGGGCGCCGACCTGCGCGCGATCCAGGAATTGCTCGGACACCGCTCGCTCTCGAGCACGCAGGTGTACACCCACGTTTCGAGCGCGCGGCTGCGCAAGGCTTACAAGCAAGCGCATCCGCGGGCGTGAGCGCGCCCGGGTGCGAACCACGGCCGTGAACCAGCGCACGCTCGATGCGCCCGGGCGGAAGGGCCCGCGCCGATCGGCACAACGAGAACACTGCCGATCCAGGCGGGAGGTCGCGCTCGCGGTGGCGACGCTGCTGGCGGCGGCGACCGCGCTCGCGGGTTGCGCCAAGCGCGCTCCGCCCTCCGGCGGACCGCCCGATCTCGATGTGCCGAGAGTGTTGTCGTCGTCGCCGGATTCCGGTGCGGCGCGCGTGCCGCTCGATGCGACGCTCTCGATCACGTTCAGCGAGGGGATGGAGCCCAAGGGTACGGCGGACGCGGTGGCGCTCGCGCCACGCATCGAGATCCGGCAGCGCCGCTGGTCGGGCCGGACGCTGAGCCTGGTGCTGGCCGAACCCCTGCGAGCCGCGCACACCTATACGATGTTCCTCGGCAGCGGTGCGCGCGATGAGCACGGCAACAACCTCGAAAGCGGCCGCACCGTGGTGTTCAGCACCGCCGACACCTTCCCTCCGGGCCGGATCGAGGGCGAAATCGAAGCGCGTGGATTTCCGGCCGCGGGCACCACGCTGTGGTGTTACGACGCATCAGGCGGGCAGGTGCCCGACAGCACGGCGCGCGACTTCGATTCGATCGGGCTCGCCGACCGGCTCGGACACTTCAGCGTTTCGGGACTCGGCGTGCCGGGTCGCTATCGCATGTGGGCGTTCGCCGATCTCAACGCCAATCGCTCGTTCGAACCGGCGACCGATGTGCTGGCGCCGGTGGACACGGTGTTCGAGCTCTCTCGCGAGCAGCCTGTCGCGCGCGGCGTGATCGTTCACGTGGTCCACCCGCGCGCGCCTGGGCGCGTGCGGGGCGCCGTGCTAGACTCGCTCGCGGACAGCCTGGGCGTGCTCCGGATCCTCGTGGTCGGGCCTCCCGACACCACGCGTGCGCTGTCGTTCGACGTCGATGGCGAAGGTCAGTTCGATTTCCAGCTGGCGCCCGGCACCTATCAGCTGCGCGCGTACCGCGATCTCGATCGCAGCCACACGTGGCAGCCGGATCGGGAACCGGCCAGCGACCTCGAGCCGGTGGCGGTCCCGCCCGCGGGCGACGTGCTTGAGGTCCGACTTTCGCTGCGGCCTGCCCGGGGGAAGCGCTAAGTGGGAATCCCGTTCCTCAAGATGCACGGCGCCGGCAACGACTTCGTGGTGATCGATCACCTCACCGGCCACCTCACGCCCGGGATCGCGGCGCTGGTCGCCAGGGTGTGCGACCGCCGCCGGGGCGTGGGCGCCGACGGCGTGCTGCTGCTCGAGCGCGATCCCGAACTCGATTTCGCGATGCGCTACTACAACGCGGATGGCCGCCCCGCGGAATTCTGCGGCAATGGCGCGCGCTGTCTGGCGCGCCTGGCGCTCGATCTCGGGCTGGGACGGGGGGGCGAGGTGCGATTCCGCACCGATGCGGGAATCCAGTCGGCGCGGCGCACAGCGGGAGGGAACGGCATCGATCTGCATTTCGGCCACCTCGATCCGCCTTCGCCGCCGATCGCGCTCGAAGCCTGTGGAAAAAGCTTCGAGGGGCGGATCCTGCGGTCGGGCGTGCCTCATCTGGTGATCGCGGTCGAAAAGGTGGAGTGGATCCCGGTCGCCGAATGGGGCAGCGCGCTCCGTCATCACGCGAGGTTCGCGCCGGAGGGCACGAACGTGGACTTCGTGGCACGGCTCGGCGGCTCGCGCATCGCGATGCGCACCTACGAGCGCGGGGTCGAGGCCGAAACTCTGGCGTGCGGGAGCGGGGCGATGGCTTCGGCGCTGTGCGCGGCCGAGGAGGGAGAGCGCTCCCCGATCGCGGTGGTGACGGCGGGCGGCGACGAGCTGAACGTCACGCTGACGCGAGAGGCAGGAGGCTGGGACGCGAGCCTCGCGGGCCCGGCCGAAGTCGCTTTCACCGGAACCTTGCAGGAAGTCGCACCGGTGCTGACCTGAGTGTCGGGGAGGAACGCATGTTCGACGGTCTGAGCGTGGCGATGGTGACGCCGTTCCTAGGCGGAGAGATCGACCTCGATGCGACGGCCGGTCTGATCGACTTCATGATCGAAGGCGGCGTGCAGAACCTGGTGATCTCGGGTTCCACCGGGGAAGCCGCGACCTGCTCGATCGAGGAACGGCGGCGCCTGTGGACGTTCGCGCGCGCCCAGGTGCGGGGTCGCGTGCCGCTCCTGGCGGGCACCGGCACCAACTCGACCTCCGAGAGCATCGCGCTCACCGGCATGGCCGAGGAACTGGGGTTGGACGGCGCGATGATCGTGACACCCTATTACAACCAGCCCACGCCGCGCGGGCAGATCGCGCACTTCACGGCGGTCGCGAGGAGCACCAGGCTCCCGCTCA
>JACOSU010000129.1 GCA_016178685.1 Candidatus Eiseniibacteriota bacterium
AGCCCAATCAGGACCGAAAACGCGACCAGGCTTACCGAGTCGAGATACCATCGAACCATCCGGATCTCGAGAGCGTGAAGGTGCGGGCGCAGCGTGATCGTTGACTCGCCCACGCCGACCAGCCGGTAGCCGGCCTCGAGCAGCGCCTGCGTCAACGAAGCGTGCGTGCCGAAACGCGTCGCAACCATCCAGCAGCCGGCGACTGCGTACACCAGAAGGCCGAGCAGGGCGACCAGCGCGCCCGAGCGGAGCGCGGTCAGCGACATCTCACGGCTCTTCACGCGGAACGCATCCGCACTCACACCCAGCAGGAACAGCGCCGCCGCCGCCACCGAGGCTTCCTCGAAATCGAACGCCTTGAGCAGATTGACCGGCACCGAGACGGCGCACAGGAACAGCGCCGCGACGAACGCGCGGCGCTTTCCGCGGCGCAGGCCCGATGCCGTGACCAGCAGCAATGCGCCAGCCAGCAGCGTGAACGTGCGGCTGGTGTCGAGCACGTCGGTCGGAATGACGTGGCGGATCGCGAGGATGCGCTCGGGTGGGCGCGACAGGAGGGCCGACCACAGGTCGACGACCCCCATGATCGCGACCGCGAGCGACAGCGTCACGCGCGTCAGGGTGCGATTCATGAGCGCAACGATCCTACCACGCTGGCGGTCGCCGCTCTCCGGGCCCTGAGGTATAGTCGCCGCGTGCGCCTGAACATGCCGGAGGGAATCAGGACGCGAGCGATGCGATGGACGCTTCGCTCGGCCGCCGCCACCTGCGTCGCCGTGGCCCTCTCGATCCCGCGCCCGGCCGGCCCGGCTCCGGCGCCCGCCCCCGACGACAGCGCGGCGCGCTCCATCTACTTTCCGCGGCCGATCAACGCCGAGGACACGACGCTCGCCGGACGCCGGCGACGAGCACGCGAAACCTTCGAGCACGCTCTGACACTCGAGCGCGGGCACGAGCCGGCCGCGGCGATCGCGACCTACCGCGCGGCGACGCGCATCGATCCGGCGGTGCCCGAGGCCAACTATCGAATGGGGATGCTGTTTCTGACGGTGAACCAGCTGCGGCCCGCCGCCGAGTGTTTCGTGCAGGAAATCCTGCATCATCCCGACCACCGCGAGGCCTCGCGCCAGCTGGGCTTGACGTACGCCCGGCTCGGTGACAGTCAGCGTGCGATCCTCCAGCTCGAGCCGCTCACGCGCCATCATCCGCGGGACGCCGAGAGCTTGGCCGCGCTGGGATTCGCCTACATTGCGGCCAAGCGCACCGCCGCCGCCGACAGCGCGCTGCGCCGCGCGATCGCGCTCGGGCCATCGCGCGCCACGTGGCACCGCGATCTGGGCACGGTGCTGGCGGCCGAAGGACACACGCCCGAGGCGAGGCGCGAATACGCGCACGCCCAACGGCTCGATCCACGCGATCCGACTCCGTGGATCAATCTCGCGAATCTCGAGCGTCGCGAGGGCCGGCACGAAGCCGCACTCACCGCCTATCGCGAGGCCGAGGTGCGCGACTCGCTTTCACCGCTCGCGCTGGAGGGCCAGGTGGAGACCCTGCGCGACCTCAAGCGCGATCGCGACGCGGCGGCGGTGTACCGCCGCTGGCTGCGGCGCCGGCCCGACGATCATCACGCCCGGCTCGACGCCGTGCGGCTGTGGGACGATCTCGGGCGCACCGACATGGCGCTCGAGATCGCGCGCGACGGCGTGCGCGCCGATCCGGACTCGCCCGACGCGCGGCTGGTCCTCGGGATGGCGCTCCAGTCGAACGGCGACTGGCGCGGAGGGCTCGCCGAGCTGCGCCACGCCGAGAGGGCGTTCGTGCGGCCTGAAGACCAGGCGAGAGTGCGCGCGATGATCGGCTCGATACGCGGCATCGCGCCCGATTCGCTCCGGGAATTTTTCGCCGCTGACAGCGTGGCGCACGCGGAATCGCCCACCTCCGCGCCGTCGCGGCCCGCCGGCGCGCGCTGACCGCGCGCGTTGCGGCGCGAAGCGCGTTCCTGTAACGTCGTCGCCCGCATCGCACCCGAGCTGCACCCGGCCGTTCGAGCCAGGAAAGGCCCACGTCCCCATGCCCGACGCTCCGCACACGCTCTATCTCGCGGCTCCGCGCGGATTCTGCGCGGGCGTGGATCGCGCGATCGACATCGTGGAGATGGCGCTCCAGGTGTACGGCGCGCCGGTCTACGTGCGCCACGAGATCGTGCACAACCGCCATGTGGTCGATGATCTGCGCGCCAAGGGTGCGGTGTTCACCGACGATCTGTCCGAAGTGCCCGAGGGCGCGGTCGTGATCTTCTCGGCCCACGGCGTCTCGCCGGCGGTGCGCGCCGAAGCGAAGGCGCGCGGGCTGCGCGCTCTCGATGCCACATGCCCGCTCGTGACGAAGGTTCATCTCGAAGCGCTGCGCTACGCGAAAGACGGCTACAGCATCGTGCTGATCGGCCACCGCCACCACGTCGAGGTGCAGGGCACGCTCGGCGAGGCGCCCGATGCCATCACGGTGTGCGAAAGCGTGGCCGACATCGAGGCGCTGGCCCTGCCCAATCCCGGCAAGGTCGCGTATATCACTCAGACCACGCTCTCGATGGATGACTGCCGCGCCATGGTCGAAGCGCTGAGGCGGCGATATCCCAGCGTCCGCGAGCCGGCCAAGGACGATATTTGCTACGCCACGCAGAACCGCCAGAACGCGGTCAAGGAACTCGCGCGGCGCGCGCGCGTGGTGCTGGTCGTGGGCGCGCCCGCGAGCAGCAACGCGAACCGCCTGGTCGAGGTGGCCGAGCAGCTCGGTGGGCGCGCGTATCTGATCGAGTCGGCCGCGGACATCCGCCCCGAGTGGATCGCGGGCGACGTCGGAATCACGGCCGGCGCTTCGACCCCCGAAGCGATCGTGCAGGCGTGCGTCGCGCGCGTGTGCGAGCTGGGCGGCTACCGTGTCGAGGAGTTCCGGCTGGTGGATGAGCGCGTGATGTTCCCGCTGCCGGGAGAGCTGTTGTCGATCGCGCAGCAGAAGGGCGTCTCGGTGGGCGCGGGCAACGAACGCGCGGCGGCCCGCGCCGCTGCCGAGTTCCGCATCCAGCACCACTGACACCGGCGCGCCCCGGCGGAGGCGGCAGGCGCAAGGGCCGCGCCACGGCGCCCGGTCGGAATCCGCGAGCGTCGCGTCGCCGCATCAAGAACCTCAAGCGAATGCGAGTCTCATGCTCACTCCGCACGTCTATCTGGCGCCCCATCGCCCGACGCTGGCGCTCGATCGCCATCGCGGGCACCGGACGCCGATGATCGAGGCGCTGTCGCGCGCCGCCGAACGCATCGCCGCCGATTCGCCCGCGACGATCGTGGCGCTCACCGCGCGCTGGAACACCGACGGGCCGTTCCGCGTGGATGACGGGGTGCGCCATCGCACGTTGACCGACTACGTGGGGCTCGGAGTCGAAGTGCGCTACGACTGCGACGGTCACCCGGCGCTGGCGCACGCGGTGGTCGAGGCCGGTCAGAAAGCCGGACTGCGCGTGGTCGCGGCCCGGCGCGGGGTGGACAGCGGAGTGACCGTGCCGCTGGGTTTTCTGGTGCCGTCGCGGGCGGTTCGCGTGGTGCCGCTGTCGCTGCCCGACGCGGGCGCCGAAGCGTGCCGCGCCTGGGGCGCGGCGCTGCGCGGCGCGATCGACGCGTGGCCGGAGCGCGTCGCGTTCATCGCCGGCGGCGTGCTGTCGTTCAACGAGCACGCATGGAATCTCAAGCGCGAGGTGCCCGAGGCGCTGGCGTTCGACCAGGCGACGCTCGATGCGCTCGCGCGCGGCGCATGGGACGAAGTCGGGGTCGCCGATCGCCGCGCACTCGCGCGCGCTCGCCCCGAGGCGCGCCTCAGGCACCTCGAGGTGCTGCGCGGCCTGCTTGGGGAGCGCGCGAGCGGCGCGACGCTTTACCACGAATGCGCGACCGGGATCGGCGCGGCGCTGGTGGAGTTCGACGCGACACCGCCGGTCGTGGACGCGGCGGATTCCGCGGCGTCCGGGTGAGAGTCTCAGGCGTTTCGGCCGAACACACGCCAATCGAAGGCTGCCGGTGAGCCTGAACTCACGCTCACGCAGGCGAGCTCGACCTCATCGAAGTCGGGGACGCGCCGGTCGTCGCCGCATGCCGGCTCAGCGCCGTTTCGACTGCGATATTCCTCTCGCGCTCACCAGTGCAGAGCGCGCGTCGTCCACGAGGTCGCGCAACTCTGGATCGGGATGGGTAAAGGTCTCGGCGAGGATCTGCCAGTGTCTTTCGGCGTCAGTCAGGCGGCCCATGTGGGCATAGAGCATGACCAGTCTCCGGTGTGCGAAGGACGAAGCCATCCGCATCGCCACCCGCTCCTCCCAGAACGTCCGCGCGGGGGACAGCGCAAGCTCGAAATACGCAGCCGCGGAATCGGGCTTGCCCAGACGCTCATAAGCGTCGGCGACGAGCCAGCGCAAAGGAACACGACCGATCGGATCGGTCACGTAGCCCAGCTCCGCACCCTGTCTCGCCGCAGGTCCGAGCACGCGCACCGCTCCTTCCCAATCGCCGGCCCGTCCCATGACCCACGCCCCAAGCAACGTGGGGCCCGCGCCATGCCGGCTCAGCTCGTGCGCGGGCCGCGACTCGATTCTCTGGAGCAGCCCCTGAACTGCGCGCGTGTCTCCGTTGACCGAGGCCCACAGCCCTCGGGTGATGAGAGCGGTGGTTGTCGTGTCCCGGTCGAAGGTTTGTCGCGGGGCCGCTAATGATCCACCACTCACCATCGCAAGAAGGACCTGAGCCCGCAGCGCCGCCTGCGCCAGATCCGGACGATCGGCGCCGTCCGCCAGCTCTCTTGCCTGCCGAAGCGCGTCCCCGGCTGAGGCCAGCGCGCCGCTCGCCGCCCGGTTCGAAGCGATCGCCGTGAGCGAGGCGATCCGCACCTCGGGGGCCACGGTGGCATCCGATGCGAACGCAGTGGCGAGGCTGTCGGCCCGGGCCCAGTGTTCCGCCGCCATCTCGAGGCCAAGGGCCGCGTCCTTTGTGTTCCAGCCCCTTAGATTCCGGGCAACGCCGCGTGCCTCATCGAGCCGGCCGAGCAGCACAAAGTATTGAAATTGGTTTATGAGTATCCACTGCGGCGGCCAATATGGGCCGATCTTCACGGCACGCTCTTCGCAGTCGAGGGCCTCCTCGTAGTGGCCCGCGAGTGCCAGAATAGCTCCCCGATTGCCAAGACCAGCCGGGTTGTTCGGGTAGCGTCGTGCTGCCTCTGCCTCCCTTGCCTCTGCTGTCGCAAGATCACCCCTGATCATGGCCATTTGGCCCTCAGTAAGGAGTCTATACATTTCAGAAAGACGATTCGGCCTGCGGAGCGCCTCCTCGATGGCAGCGTCCGAGGAATCGTATGCGCCGAGATGGTTGTACTCGAAGCCTTTCAGGAGCCAGGCCATGGCAAAGTCGGGGTCGAGCGCGAGCGCCTTGCTGGCGACCCCAAGAGCGCCTCGATCATCCCCCTCGTCGTTCTGTAATTCGCTCGCCCTGAGGAGGTAGCGGAAAGCCTCGAAGGAAGGTGTCGCCACCTGCCAGATGTCTCGGCTCCCGCGAATCGCGCTCCGATTCTCGCCGAGGCCATCACGCAGTCGTCTCGTAAGCCTGCCGACGCTCGGAATGACGGCGGCTTCATTCCGCGCCACCTCGCTCACCGTGAGCAGGGCATGACCGTCCTCCGCGTTCAAGACCCGGGTGACGATCGAATAGCTCTTGCCGATCCGCTCGATGCGGCCCTCGACCACGGTTCGCACGCGTCCACGAACCGCGAGCTCGAGCGCCACCTCGCCGCTCACGCGAGTGGTGTCGGGCTTCCCGGCCAGGCGCAGCGCTTCCTTGAGTTGGCTGCGCGGTACCGTCGCCACGATCGACGACTGGTCGAGGCCCGTGCTCACCAACTCGCGCGCCCCCGCCGCGAGCGTGGGATCATCGACAGGTCCATCGAACTCACTGACCAGGATCCAATCTCGAATCGCTCCGGCAGTGGCCGAATCGCGGCCGTGAAAGAGCCTCGCGATCGGTTGCCGGAGCGCCACGACAGCAAGCGCTACAGCGACCGCAACGGTGACGGCGAGCGCCGCCCACCGCCGGCGACGTGCAGCGGGTAACGCGGGCGGGGCGCTTGCAGGAGGGTCTGTGGTCTGAACCGGTGTCGCCGCGGGGCCGGCCACCATGAGCGCAGAGGCAAACTGGGCAGGGGTGGAAAACCGATCGGCAGGTGTCTTCGCCAGCGCGCGGTTCAACGCGTGAGCCACCTCGGGCGGCGTCGCCGGGCGGAGCTCCGTCACTCGACGCGGCTCGACGCTCAGATGCTGGTGCACCAGGCTCTCGCCCGTCGGCCCTGTGAACGGCGGCTCGCCCGCGAGCATCTCGTAAAGCACGCACGCCAGGCTGTACTGGTCGCTCCGCCCGTCCAGCTCCCCACCCCCGATCGCCTGCTCCGGGCTCATGTAGAGCGGTGTACCGAGCGTCAACCCGGTCTCGGTCAACTTTGCGCCGCCCGCCGCCCGGATCGCCCGCGCGATGCCGAAGTCGGCCACGACGGCATGGCCGCGGGAGATCAAAATGTTCTCGGGCTTGATGTCGCGGTGCACGACGCCCTGACTGTGAGCGTAGTCCAGCGCGTCCGCCACCTCGCGGGTGATCCGCAGAGCGTCATCCAGCGGGAGCTGCTTCTCGCGGCGCAGCCGCTCCCGCAGCGACTCGCCCTCGACATAGGGCATGACGTAGTAGAGCAGTCCCTCCGCGGCGCCTGAGTCGTGAAGCGGCAGGATCTGTGGATGATTGAGCCGGGCGGCGGTCTCGATCTCGCGCAGGAAGCG
>JACOSU010000139.1 GCA_016178685.1 Candidatus Eiseniibacteriota bacterium
ATCGTGGATCGGCGCCGCCGCCAAGCACTCGGGACACACCCAGCGCGTGTTCGTCGGCAGCGCCACCTGCCCGTGCACCTCGCCCGCTTCCTGCTTCATCTCGACCAGCTCCACACCCCAGGGCCCCGTGATCCCCAGCAGCGTGGCGTACAGCGTCCGGCTATCGGTCATCGCGCGTCCTCCTGGAACAGGGTCCGCGCGGAACCTAGCAGGCGGCGATCAAACCCGCTCTTTCACCCACACCAAAGCCGGAAGAGCCATGTAAATTATGTAACTAGTTTAATTTGTTTATTGTTACAGGACTGTGACGAAGTGCCCATTGGGTTGCCACAATGTCCCTATGCGCGGGACTGGCCTTCGCGCTTCCGCTCTTTCATTCGGTGGAGGGTCCGGCGCGAAATCCCGAGGATGCGAGCGGCCGCGGTGCGGTTGTTCCCGGTGTGCTGAAGCACGCGGCGCACATGGCGGTCAATCAGTTCGTCAAGGGAGCTGAAGCGCGTTTCCTCATCCCCCGAAAGCGCGGCCCCGGCCAGCACGTCGCGAACGTGCGCGGGAAGGGAGTCGGGCGTGATCACCCCCTCGGGCGAGAGCAGCAGAGCGCGTTCGATCACGTTCTCGAGCTCCCGCACATTTCCGGGCCACCCGTACGAGGAGAGCGGCGAGCGCGGACGGCGTGCAGAGCGGCGTAACGACGCGGTTTTGTTGCGCGTGCTTGCGCAGGAAATGATCCACCAGCACCGGGATGTCCGCTCCGCGGTCCCGCAGCGGAGGAAGTGGAATGCTGACGACGTTGATTCGGAAATACAGGTCCTCGCGGAACGTCCCGCGGCGGACCATGTCTTCGAGATTGCGGTGGGTCGCGGCGACGATGCGCACGTCGACCTTGATCTCGTCGTTCCCGCCCACCGGCTTGAGGCTCTGTTCCTGGATGACACGCAGCAGCTTCGCCTGAAGGACCGGAGACAGGTCTCCGATCTCATCGAGAAACGGCGTGCCCTGATGGGCCTCCTCGAACAGGCCCCGGCGCGAGCTGATCGCACCGGTGAACGCGCCCCTGACGTGCCCGAAAAGCTCGCTTTCGAGCAGGCCCTCGGGGATGGCCGAAACGTTCACCGGCACGAATGAGTGCAAGGCGCGCGGGCTCTGCGAGTGAAGCGCCCGCGCGACCAGTTCCTTTCCCGTGCCGCTCTCACCCAGGATCAGGACGCTGCTGCGCCCGCCGGCGATCCGGGCCACGGTCTTGTAGACCTCGATCATGGCCGGAGATTTCCCGGCAATGCTCGCGATCACGATCGTGGGCGTCGTCGCGGTCGTCTCCCGTCGTGCGCTCTCGGTGGCGCGCCGGCGCTCGATCGCCCGCCGCAGCAGCGTTCCGATCGCGTCGCGTTCGACCGGCTTGGCGAGGTAGTCGAAGGCGCCCATCCGGATCGCCCCCATCGCCGAATCCACCGTCGCCTGCCCGGTGATGAGGACGACCGGGACGTCGCGCGCCACGCTCCGCAGGTGACGCAGCAGCGCGAGGCCGTCGCGCTGACCGAGCCGCAGATCGGTCAGCACGACATCGAACGGTGACTCGGCGATCCGCGCGAGCGCTGATTCGACGCTGTCCGCAACCACCACCTGATAGCCGAAAGATTCGGCCAGCCGCGCGATGATCCGCGCGACATCGGGCTCGTCGTCGACGACCAGAATGCGGTCAGCGGGAGGCCGGTCTTCCATCGAGATTTCTCCGAGGGGCGAGGGTGCCATCTTGTACCATTTTCGCGTCAGCCGCCGCACCGCATTTCGCGGCGAGAGCGACCCCTGGCGTCGCATGGCCGGCCGCCGCTGCCGGGCACCTGCGGATGCGCCCCCACGGCCCGGCCGGCCGGCATCGGCCCGGTCTCACCGCGCCCGCCCGCTGGGTCGCCCGCCGCGCCACGCTCGCCGCCCGCTCTGGCCGCGGCCGCCCGCGCGTGCTAGCCTTGAAGCTCATGATCGCCATCATCGCGTGCACGCTTATCCTGATGGCCGCGACCCCGCGCAGCGCGCATGCCCTGCCCGCGCCCGCCGACCGCACCCGATTTTCGAGCTCCGACGCCGTCCGGCTCTACGCGGCCGGTCGGCTGCTCGAGGAGCGCGGCGACTCCCAGGCTGCGACCGACGAGTACTACCGCGCGCTGGTCGCGGATCCCCGCGCCGGCGCGATCGCCCGGCGCGTGAGCGAGCTGGCCTCGCGCGCCGGGGACACCGCGCGGTCGCTGGAATTCGCGCGGCGCGCGCTCGTGTCCGACCCCGGCGACGCGCGGGCCCTGTGGCTGGCGGGCGTGGCCCATTTCGAGCAAGGTCAGCGCACGCAGGCGCTGGCCGAACTCGAGGCGGCGATGCGAGCCGATTCCAACCGGATCGAGTATGCCCAGGCGCTGGCCCACGTCGCCCAGGAAATGGAGCGCCTCGACGTCGAGCGGGAAGCACTGCGCCGTCTCATCGCACTCAGCGAGGAAAACTCCGAAGCGTGGTTTCAACTGGCCGCCATCGACGCGCGCGAGGCGCGTTACGCCGAGGCTGACAGCGCGCTCGAGGTCGCGAGTCGGCTGAATTCCGACCGCCCGGGCACCGATTTCCTGGGCGGCTGGATCGCCGAGAGCACGGGGCGTGATTCGGTCGCGATCGAACGCTACCGTCGGCACCTCGCAGCCCACGATGCCGATCAGACCACGCGGCGCCGGCTGGTGACGCTGCTGGCGCGGCAGAGACGCTTTGACGAAGCGTACCGCGAGGCGCGCCGCGTGTCCCGATCGCGGGAGGGCGACGCCGATGCGTTGCTGGTCGAAGCCGAACTCGCGTTCCAGTCGGGGGCATCGAAGGCGGGGCAGGGCATCCTCGATCGGCTGGTGCGGGAGCATCCCGGCGATGCCGAGCTGCATGGCCGGCTGATCGGGTTGCTCGCCCGGCAGGAACGCAACCGCGAGTCGCAGGCGCTCGCCGAGCACTGGGCCGCGGCGCATCCCGGCGACTTTCGGGGCGCGATGTTGCGCGCGCGCGCGGCGATGCTCGCGGCGGATGGGACGCTCGCGCTCGAGCAGGCTCGCGCCGCGGTTACGATGGCGCCGGATTCGATCGAGACGCATGCGCTGCTCGGACGCATCCTTCAGCGCCAGCGCAGATGGGCCGAGGCGGAATCCCTGTGGGCCGCGGTCGTGGACCGCTTTCCCGGAGATTCAGGGGCCGCTCTTGAAATCGCGTTCTGCCGCGAACAGCTCGGGGATATCGCGGTGGCCGAGCGGGCGGTGCGGGAGCTGTTGCGGCGCGAGCCGGGGAACGCCGAGGCGCAGAATTCGCTGGGCTACCTGCTCGCCGACCACAATCGGGAGCTGCCCGAGGCCGAGCGGCTGATCCGCCGCGCGATCGCGCAGCAGCCGGACAACGGGTCGTTCGTCGATTCGCTGGGGTGGGTGTTGTTCCGGCTCGGCCGGCTGGATGAAGCGCGCTCTCAGCTGGAGCGGGCCGTGGACCTGACCGGGGAAGACCCGGTGGTGCTCGAGCACCTGGGCGATGTCTACAACAAGCTGGATTTCAAGGGTTTGGCCCGGCAGCAGTACCGTCGCAGCCTGCTCCGGGACAGCTCCAACGCGCGCGTCCGTGGTAAACTCGAAGAAGGGCGATAACAGATTGGAACTCTTGCGTCTGCGTGGGGTAACTCCAACTGGTGATGCACTCCGTGGCGCCTGACCGCGATTCCGCATCGCCGTCGATTCTCAGTCTCTCGGACGAAGATCTCATGGGCCGGGTGGCGGAGGATGACGAGCGGGCCTTTCCCGAGTTGGTGCGGCGCTACCAGGGTCGCGTCACGAACCTGGTGAGCCGGGTCCTGAACGATCGCGAGTGCGCCGACGATCTGGCTCAGGAAGTGTTCATCCGAGTGTTCGTGCATCGGAGGAATTACCGGCGCGGTTCGAAGTTCTCAACCTGGCTCTTCACGATCGCGGCAAATCTCGCGAAGAACGAGATCCGCCGCCGAGTGCGGCGCCGGAACTGGTTCAGCCTGGATGCGCTCCAGGAGATGCTTCAGGACAGCGCGATTCAGCTCGCCGATCCCACCGAGGGACGCGAGAGCAGGCTGGAGCGTGAACAGTTGCGGGACGCCGTGGGCAGAGCGATCGCGGCCGTGCCCGAGAAATACCGAATCTCTCTGGTGCTGCGGGATATCGAGGGCCTTTCATACGAGGAGATCGCACTGGTGCTCAACATCCCGGGCGGTACGGTGCGCTCGCGCATCAACCGGGCCCGGAGCATGTTGAAGCGCAAACTCCAGCCGCTACTGCGCAAGGAAGTGTCGCCATGAGATGTGACCGGGTCCGCGGGCTCTTCGGAGCCTGCTGGGACGACGAAATCACGCAGGCCGAGCGCGAGGGAATCGATGCGCACTTCGCGTCATGCGAAACCTGCCGCGCCGAATACGAGACGTATTCGCGAACGCTCGAGCTGATCGGCTCGCTTCCTCGCGCGGAGGCCTCGCCCGACCTGGCGGAGCGCGTGATGGCGCGCGCGCGCCGTGCCGCGCCGGTCGCCGACCGCCTGCCCGTGCGGCGCGTGACGTGGGTGCCGGTGACCGCCGCCGCGGCGCTGGCGGCGCTGCTGGTGGCTGCGATCGTGCCGTGGCTGGGTCCCGCGGCGGTCACGCACCGGGCGACCTTGGCCGGCGCGCCGGTCGCGGTTCAGGAGCCGGTGCGCGTGCGTCACGCTCCGGCGCCCACCGCGCAGACTTCCCGCTGGCGGTCCGGCGTTCGACCGACCGCGTCCGGCTCGCTCACGACGGTGGCTGACACGCTGTTCGATCACAGCGAGGACGTCGAGTTCATCCTCGACCCGGTGACGGTGAGGCGCGGCCACGTGCATTCGGTCCAGCCGCGAACGGCGACGGTCCAGGGCGAGCGCGCGGTGATCACATTCTAGAGTTCTGACCATGCCGCGACGCTGCTGCCTTCGGCGAAATTCCGCCAGCCCCCCCGCCGCCGGCATCATCGCCATGGTTTCGCTGGCGGTCGCTGCCGCGCTGCTTCCGGCCGCGGTGCGTGCGCAGAACACGCTGAGCGCGCTTCAGACCGACGTCGACAAGATTGTCGAGCGCGCGCGTCCGTCGGTGCTGACCGTGGTCGCGCAGCACACCGAGGAGCACCGGCAGCCGCATCACTCACCGCCCGAACGCCGCGTGCACTCGCGCGTGGGCTCCGGAGTCGCGGTGGGCGAGAACGAGATCCTGACCACGGCGAGCGTGGTGCTGGCGGCCGAGCGCGTGGTGGTCAGCACCGTGAACGGGCTCGAGGCCGATGCGACGCTGGTCGGTGTGGATCCGGTCTCCAATCTCGCCCTGCTGCGCGTCTCCGACCTGCGGCTTCCGCCGTTGCGATTTGCCGAGGGGCCCGCGCCCGGATCGGGCGATTGGGTGATCACGCTGGGCACCAGCTATCACAGCCAGGCGACGCAGTCGGTCGGGAACGTGGCGTTCCGCGAGCGCGATCCGCGTCTCGTGATGCTCCAGCTCACGAACGTGGTGTATCCGGGCAACAGCGGAGGCGCGGCGCTCAACACCCGCGGGGAACTCGTGGGAATTGTAGAGGGCGATCTGGGCCCGCCCGATCACGGGGCTGCGTCCAGTCTCGATCGGAGACCCGGGGGCGCGAGTTTCGTGCTGGCCACCGAGAGCGTGCGGCCGGTGCTCGAGTCGCTGCGGCGCCAGGGGCGCGTTCCGCACGGCTATCTGGGCGTGAGCACGCGGGTGGTCGAGGTCGAGAGCGACACCGAGGCGGGCCTGCGGGTGCCGATCGGAGCGCTGGTCGAGAGCGTGGTGCCGGGCGGCCCGGCCGAGCGATGCGGCCTGCGGCGTGGCGACCTGATCGTGGCGTTCGACGATGAGCGCGTCGAGTATCCCGAACAGCTCGCGCTCTGGGTGGCGGCCACGCCTCCCGGCGTGACGGTCCGTCTGGTGTGGGCGCGCAACGAGATCCAGAAGTCCGGACGGGTCGTGCTCGGCGAATCCGCCGGGGCGGAGCCGGCGTGGGCGGTCGAAGGCGCGCCCCTGTCGGCGCCCGTGTCAGGCTCGCGCATCTTCGAGATCGAGCGTCAGATCCAGCGCCTGAACCGTGAGCTCGAACTGCTCAAGTCGCAGGGCTCCGGCGTCCCCCGGTAGCGGCTATACTACCGGCCGCATGTCCGACCTCGTCCTCCGATACGCCGCGTCCCGCGCGGTCTCCCGAATTCGCATCGCCTCCGGTTCGCTCGATCACACCGGCGCCTTCGTGCGCGGGACGACGCGCGCGCGCCACGCCGCGGTGGTGAGTGACGAGCACGTGGCGGCGCTGTACGGTTCGCGCGTTCTGCGCTCGATGAGGCGCGCGGGGATCCAGGCCGGCCTGATCGTGGTGCGGCACGGCGAGCGCAGCAAGCGCTCCGCCACGCTCGAACGCCTGTGGAACGCGCTCGCGGATCTCGGATTGCCGCGGCAGGGCGCGGTGGTGGCGCTCGGGGGCGGAGTGGTGGGCGATCTCGCCGGATTCGCGGCCTCCTCGTGGCTGCGCGGTGTGCCATGGGTGGGGGTGCCGACCACGGTGCTCGCTCAGGTGGACAGCAGCGTCGGGGGCAAGACCGGCATCGACCTCGGCACGGGCAAGAACCTGGTGGGGGCGTTCCATCAGCCGGCAGGCGTGCTGGTGGATCCGGACGTGCTCCAGACCCTCTCCGCGCGCGAGCGCCGCGCCGGACTCGCGGAGGTGGTGAAGATGGGGATGGCGTGCGATGCCGGGCTGTTCGCATGGACCGAGCGCCACGTCGCGGCGCTCTCCGCGGGCGATCGGCGCGCGCTCGCGCGCGCCGTCGCGCGCTCGATCCGCGTCAAGGCGCGCGTGGTCGCGCGCGACGAGCGCGAACGCGAGGGCGGCGGCCGCACCGCGCTCAATTTCGGGCACACGCTCGCCCACGCGATCGAGTCGGCTCGCGGGTACCGCGGGATCCGACACGGCGAGGCGGTGGCGATCGGAATGCGCGCTGCGGCCCGGCTGTCGGAGCGCGTGGCCGGTCTGGACCGCTCCGCGCTCGAGCGTCTCGATCGCGTGCTGGATGCGCTGGGTCTTCCGCGCCGCATGCGCTCGACTCCGCTCGCGGACGTGCTCGCTGCCATGCGTTCGGACAAGAAGCGCGGGAGATCGGGGCCGCGCTGGGTGTTGACGCCCCGCATCGGCCATGCTAGCGTGCCGCGCCTGATGTCCGGCCGCCTGGTGCGGGCGGTGGTGCTCGATGCCGGGGCCCGAGACTGAGGCCCGGCCCTGATGATGAGGGCTCGATGCCGCGCATCCTGGTCCTGCACGGTCCCAATCTCAACGCGCTCGGTTCCCGCGAGCCCGCGGTCTACGGCCACACTTCCCTGGACGACATCCATCGCAGTCTCGAGTCGCTCGCGGCGGAGCTGGGCTGCGCGATCGAGTGGCTGCAGAGCAATCATGAAGGCGTGCTCCTCGACGCCCTGTACGGGGCGCGCGAGCGGGGTTTCGGCGGCGCGCTTCTCAATCCCGGCGGACTCACCCACACCAGCGTCGCCCTGCGGGACGCGGTTCTCGCTTCGGGCCTTCCCGTGATCGAGGTCCACGTGTCCAACCCCCACGCCCGTGAGGCTTTCCGCCACGTCTCGCTGATCTCGGGTGCCGCGCTCGGCGTGGTTCAGGGCTTCGGCGCCAACAGCTACCGACTGGCCCTTCGTGCCATGGCCGACCACCTCGCCCATGCCCGCCCGTAAGCGCCGCGCCGCCCGCGTCTCCGCCAAACCGGTCAAGTCCGGCCGCGGGCGATCCGATAACGCGAAGGACGTGATGCTCGGTGGGATCGCGCTGGCGGAAATCCGCCGGCTGATCCGGCTGGTGCAGCGGACCGGGATCGGCGAGCTCGAGATCAGCTCGCAGGGCCGGACCGTCCGGGTTTCGGCG
>JACOSU010000026.1 GCA_016178685.1 Candidatus Eiseniibacteriota bacterium
CCTCGCTGTTCTTTCTGGTGATCGTGGGCGCGGGCCTGCGCGCCCAGCGCCTGCGGGTGACCACCGGGAGCGAGGGACTCTGCGGCGCTCGCGGGAACGCGATCGAGCGCCTGGCGCCCTCCGGGCGGGTGCGCGTGCGGGGAGAGTTGTGGAACGCGGTGAGCGAAACCGAGGTCGAAGCGGGAAGTGAGGTCGAGGTGACCGGCTCCGAGCGGCTCACGCTGCGCGTGCGGCCGGCGTCCAGGGAGGATCCGTCATGCCGCAGCTGATCGTGCCGTTCTTTCTTTTCATCGTGGTGCTGGGATTCATCGTGCTCGCGAATGCCGTGCGCGTGGTGCGCGAGTACGAGCGGCTGGTCGTGTTCCGTCTCGGCCGTCTGTCGGGCGAGCGCGGCCCAGGCCTCGTCCTGCTGATCCCGATTGTGGATCGCGCGATCAAGGTGGACCTTCGCACCATCACGCTCGATGTGCCTTCGCAGGACATCATCACCAAGGACAACGTGTCGGTGAAGGTGAACGCGGTGGTGTTCTACCGCGTGATCAGCGCCAAGGACGCGGTGGTGCAGGTCCAGAACTACCTGTTCGCCACGTCCCAGATCGCGCAGACCACGCTGCGCTCCATCCTCGGCCAGCAGGAGCTCGACGAGCTGCTCTCGGAGCGCGAGAAATTGAATCAGGCCCTGCAGCAGGTGATCGACCGTCAGACCGAGCCGTGGGGCGTGAAGGTCTCGACCGTCGAGGTGAAGAACGTGGACCTGCCGCAGGAGATGCAGCGCGCGATCGCCCGTCAGGCCGAGGCCGAGCGCGAACGGCGTGCCAAGGTCATCAACGCCGAGGGCGAGTATCAGGCGGCAACGCGCCTGACCGAGGCGGCGACGGTCATGGCCAAGGAGCCGGCGGCGATTCAGCTGCGCTACCTGCAGACGCTGTCGGAGATCGCGACCGAGAACAATTCCACCACCATCTTCCCGGTACCGATCGACTTCCTGCGCACGTTCATGACCGCCATGGAGAAGAAGTCCTGATCCGGAAGCGGCGAGTTCCCTCGAGTTCCGCGTGAACCCCGTCCGCCCGTGAACGCGGTCCGCCCGCTGCGCGTCGTGATCGCCGGCGGGCGCGGCATGATCGGCGCCGCGCTTGCCCGGTCGCTCACCGCCATCGGTCATCACCCGCTCGCGCTCACGCGCGGCGAGCCCGCGTCGGCGAGGGATCTCCGGTGGGATGCGGCCGCGCCCGATCCGCGGGTGTTCGAGCGCGCCGACGTGGTGGTGAATCTGGCCGGGGCCACTCTGGCGCGGCGCTGGACGGCGAGCGTGCGCGAGGAGATCGTGGAGAGCCGGGTGGGCCTCACGTCGCGCCTGGTCGCGGCGATGGCACGCGCCGCGCATCCGCCCCGCGTTCTGGTGTCGGCCTCCGCGATCGGCTGGTACGGCGATCGGGGGGATGAACTTCTGGATGAGGCGAGCGAGAGGGGCCGCGGTTTTCTGGCGGAGCTCGCTCAGCGCTGGGAGCAGGCCGCGATTTCGGCGTCCGCCTCGGGAGTGCGCGTGGTCCGCCTGCGGATCGGGATCGTGCTCTCGGCGCGCGGCGGCGTGCTCGCGCGACTCGCGCCGCTCTATCGCGCGGGGCTCGGCGGCCCGATTGGGGATGGCCGCATGTGGTGGAGCTGGATCGCGCTCGACGACCTGGTCGCCATGCTGACGCGATCGGTCGTGGACGACACGATCGAGGGAGTGATGAACTCGGTGTCGCCGGCTCCGGTGCGCCAGGCCGACTTTGCGCGCGCTCTCGGTCGTGCGCTCGGGCGCCCCGCGCGATTTCCGACCCCCGCGGTCGCGCTCCGGCTCGCGTTCGGCCGGATGGCGGACGAAGTGCTGCTGGCGGGCCAGCGTGTGCGGCCCCGGCGCTGGATCGAAGCCGGAGGCGGATTCCGGCATTCCGATCTCGATGGTGCGCTGCGTGACGCGCTCGAGGGCAGAGGCGACCTCGACGAAGCTTGATCCGCCGATCGAGCCCCGCTTGCGCGAGTCCTTGACGCCGGCCGAGCGCCGCGCTTAGGCTGCTCGCATGCGGGCTTTTCGCCTTCGATGGCCGGTTGCGGGCGTGCTGGCCACGGTGATCCTGTGGGGATGTTCGGCGTCGCCTCCACCGGTGAGTCCGAACGCCGGGAATGCCGGGCCGTCCGGACCCGACTCGAGGCTCGCGACCGGCGCCGCCGACACCGTCGGTCCCTCGCCGGGATCGGCCGGCGCGAAATTCCGCTACCGCTTCCGGCAGACCCTGCCCGCGAGCGATCGCTTCACGTTCTACGATCGCGAACTGTCGTTCTACTTCCGCCCGGCGCCCGACGCGCTGCACTTTCAGATCGAGAACAAGCAGGACCGTGCGGTCTGGATCGACTGGGACCGGTCGCAGGTGCTGGCTCCCGACGGCTCGACGTCGCGCGCCGCGCACGCCACCACCACGTACCGAAACCGCTTCAACACCCAGGCGCCGGTCCAGCTGCGCGGGCTCCAGCGCTACAGCGACTACGTGCTGCCGATGGACTACCTGCAGGATCCGGGCGGCTCGGAGGATCAAATTCACCGTCCGTTGCTGCCCGAGGACGACGCCGCGCCCAATTTTAACGGGCGTGAATTCGGTGTGGACCTGGTGGTCCGGATCGACAATCAGCCGCGAACGTACAGCTTCCGTTTCAAGGTCGTGGGCGTGCTGCCCAACTGATGCGTTCCTGGCGCGCGCATCAGATCGCACTCGCCGGCGCCGTGGCGCTCTCGGGACTGACGGCCGCCGCGACCTTCGCGCACGCCAGACCCGCGGGGCCGCCGTCCGCTGCGCCTCCGCCGTCCGCGCCCGCGATCCGGCCGTCCGCCACCGTCGCTGCGGCCTCGCCCACGACGCCCGCGTTCCAGCCGCCGCGCTTCACCCGCTCCCAGATGGAATCGTCGCTCGCAGGCGCGCCGGGATTTCTCTTCATTTACGGAACCCGACAACCCGCTTCGAGCGCGGCGCTGCGCGCGCGGGCGGTCGCGATGGCGCGGCACCTGTTCGATCGCGACAGCAGCGCGGTGATCGCGGACATCGACGCCGCTCCCGAATCGGTCGCCTCGAGATCCTTGGTGTTGTTCGGTGGGCCGGCCGAAAATCTGTGGACGCGCCGACTAGCCCCGGCGCTTCCGGTGTCGTTCACGGCGCGCGGCTTCCGCTGGTACGGGCGAGACTACGAACGCCCGCTCGACGCGATCCACCTGGTGTATCCGAACCCCTGCGCGCCGCAGCGATTCGTGCTGCTGCTCGCGGCGAACTCCGCGGACGCGATCTCGGGCCGCGGCGGATTCTATTTCGGCGAACAGGACTGGCGTATCGTGCGCGATGGAGAACTCGCGCGCAGCGGAGCGTTCGCGCAGTCGCCCGCGCATCCCTGGCGCTACGATCCCGCGCTCGACCGCGATCGCGAGCTGGAACGCGAACGCTTCACGGCCACGCTCGTGCAACACCGCGGGGTGGGGGTCGAAATCGCGGCGCCCGCGGACCTGAAGGAGGCGGGAGCCTGGACCTCCGCCGCAGCGGCGCTGCTCGCGAAACTCGACGCCATGGGGCTCGGCGCGCCCGCGAAATCCAGGCTGCTCGTGACCGCCTATCGCTCGCTCGAACAGAAGGGGGTGCTGGCCCGGAATACCCGGCCCGAGCACCTCGAGCGCGACGGCAGCGGGGCGCTCGCTCTTCCCGCCGGACGACTTGAGCCCGATCTGTGGTCGGTGGCGGCGCTGCGCCTCGCGCGGCTCGGCGCCGTGGTGTCTTCGCCGTACCTGGAGCCGGCCGGCGCGTGGCTCGCCGGGCGGCTCGAGGGCGAACCGCTCGAGCGATCGATCGCACGGCTCTATTTCGCGCGCCTGCTTCCGACCGCGCGCGAGGCGGCCGCCCGCGGCTCGCGCTGGAGATCTCCGCTGCTGCTGATCCCGTCGCGCGCGCTCCTCGAGCGGACGATCTGGGAATGTGCCCCGGGTCGCGAGCGCGCGGCGCTCCTCGCCACGCTCGGGGGCTCGGTGCCGGGCACGCTGGACAGCCTGTGCCGCCTCGCCGGGGTGAGCGACGCCCGGGTCGAACAGCGCTACGGCACGCTGGTGGATTCGCTGGCGCGCGCGGGGCGGAAGAGCCAGATCGCGTCTGCGCCGAGCGCATGGCGGCCCGCCGATGGATTTCAACGGGGAATCTGCCTCGCGCACGCGGTGAGCCTCGAACAGGGATACCTTTCGGAGAGCTGCGCTCGCGAACTGTCCGCGATCCGCGCGCTCGGAGCGAACTGGGTGTCGATCACTCCGTTCGGATATCTCCCGGCTTCGGGGACTCCCGAGATCGAGAGCAGCGCCGACGGGGGAGTGGATGAAGAGACCGACGAGGCGGTGTGCGAAGCGGCGGCGCGTGCGCGCTCGCTCGGATTGCGCGTGATGCTGAAACCGCATCTGTGGACGCGCGGCTGGACCGGCGCGCTGGATTTCGGCACCGCGGGCTGGCCGCGTTTCTTCGAGCGCTATCGGGTGTTCCTGCTCCATTACGCGGTTCTGGCAGAGCGCGAGCGGATGGACGCGCTGGTCGTGGGTCACGAGCTTGGCACCGCCTCGCTGGCGTTTCCGGACCGCTGGCGAGCACTGATCGGCGAAGTGCGCCGCGTCTACGACGGCACCGTGACGTACGACGCGAACTGGGATCGCGAAGCGGACGGGATCTCGTTCTGGAACGCGTGCGACGTGATCGGCGTGTCGTTCTATTCCCCGCTCGCGAGCGCCAGGGGGGCGAGCTCTCCGGCCATGACCGCCGCCGCGCAGAAGGCGCTCGCGTCGCTCAAGGCGCTCTCGATTCGAACCGGCCGGCCGGTGCTGCTCACGGAAGCGGGCTACGCGTCGGTGAGCGACGCGGCGATTCGCCCGTGGTCGGAACCGCATGGCGGCGCCGCCGATCCCGAAGCGCAGCGCGCGTGCTTCGAAGCGCTGATGCGCGCGATCGACGGTGAGGACTGGCTGGCCGGAGTGCACATCTGGAAGTGGTTCACGGCGCCGGGCCCGATGGGAAGCGCGGACCGCTCGTTTTCACCGAGCGGCAAGCCCGCTCAGGCGGTCATCGGCCACGCGTTCACCGAATGGCGCGACCGGCCGGTGCGGGCGCTGCCCTCACCCGCGCGCTGAGCGCGCGGCGCGCGGCTCAGCCCGCCTTGCGGTTCCCCTCAATCACGCGGAGCCCGCTCGAGCGAGTGCGCGAGCGACGCCGCGCGTCTTCGAATCCCACTGCGGCGAGCAGCACGATCAGCGGCTCGGCCGGCACCCGCATGCGAAGCGCGCCCCAGAATACGACGGCTCCCGCCGAGAAGTAGAGGATCACGAGCACGGGCAGCGATTGGAACCAGCGGCGCGGTCCCTGCAGGCTGCGCGCGAGTCCCCACGCCGCGAACGGCAACGTGACGAGCGACCAGATCAGCAGCGGATCGAAGCGGCGCGCGAGCGCGCCGAGTGGTGAGCCCGCGCGCTGCCAGTTGCCGGTGCCGCCGCCCTCGGCGGTGAGCCGCCAGAAGCGCCGCAGTTTCGCGAGTGCCATCGCGGGCCACTCGCGCGCGTGACCGGCGAGGAACTCGATCGCGCGCGTGCGCGCGATGAAATCCACTTCGGGCTCGCTCCGGCCGCGGAACTCGGACGCCCACGGCTCGAGATGATACGTGCTGCTGGCGCCGCCACGCCGTTCGGGGTCGCTCCACAGCACCGGGTTGTTGCTGTCGAGCAGCGCGCGTCCCCCCCCGGTTGTGACCGGCACGAACGCGTGGAACACGCCGGCATTGCGCAGCGTCCAGGGGCCGATCACGAGCGCGAAGCCAAGCGCCAGCATCAGCAGCTGCCGGACGCGGTCGCGCGGCTGAACGGTGAGCCCGAGCGGACCCCACGCCCACACCGCGGTCAAGGCGGGGAGCAGCATCGCGGGCGGGCGGGCCAGGGTCGCGATTCCCCACAGGAGTCCGGCGCCGAGCGCGCGGCCCGGGCGTGGCGTCTTCACCCATTCGACGCTCGCGTAGAGCGCGGCGAGCAGCACGGCCGTGAACGTGGTCTCGGTCAGCAGGTAACCCGAGAAGAACACCAGGAGGGGATGGAACGCGGCCAGCCAGCCGGCCAGGCGCCCGGCTCCGCCGCTGAACATGGCCGCTCCGAGCGCGCCGATCAGCAGCGGCACCAGAGCTCCAATCGCCGACTGAAGAAGGAGCGCCGCGAAGTAGCGATGCCCGACCGCGCGGTAGAGCAGGCTGGTGAGCCACGGCACCAGCGGCGGAACGAACGCGGTCGGGTACACGCCGCCCTCTCCCCCAAGAGAGAAGCCGGCGCCACGCGCCAGGTTCCACGCCACCTGATCGTACTCGGCGGCATCGGAGGTGGCGGAGGCCCCGGGGCCGGCCGCGATCGCGACGTAGACCAGCCGCACCGCGAGCGCGGCGGCGTAGAGGGCGAGTAGGGGAAGCGCGGATGGCCGCGAATCCTCGCGCGGGCCGGCGCTCGTGCGGCTGAGCATGAATGAAGTCTAGCAGAGCCTCGATCCCACCGGCGATCGTGTGGGGCCCCGATGCGGAATGAGGCGCGAACGCGGCCCTGGCATTGCGATCTGCATGAGGCCCGCGCGGCGCGCGGGGAACGCTCCGGCGCCGCGGGATCGGTTCTGCGCGCTGTACGCACACGCCGACGCCTCAAGGGCCAGGGAGCGGGCGTCCGGCGCGCATGTTGCTATCGAAGCGGCCGGCCGGGCGGCCGGGGACCGTTCTCGCGGGGGGAATCCCGCGAATCGAGAGGCCTTGAGCGGCCGCAGTTTCCGAGGAAGGACCACGAGGTTCACGATGGACCACTACATTCCCAAGCGCCGCATTCCCATGACGCTCTGGACCAGCGAGCGGCAGAGCTTCGCGTGCCAGATGTTCTTGGATCTCGACGCGACCGGTCACGGGCATCAGACCATGGTCGAGAAACTCAACGAGTCGACGCGTTTCCTCCCGGTCGCGGTGGGCCCCGAGGGTCGCATCCATCTCATCCAGAAGAGCCGCATCCTGCGCGTGACGCCTGCCCGGGGGGCGCTCACGAGCGACGTTTTCGCGCGCGGCTTCGATCCATGGCGCGAGGAGGAGGCCGAGCTCCTGATGAGCGACGCCACCGGCCTCGCGGGCCGCGTCTGGATGCCGCTCCAGCGCGAGACCCAGCGCCTGTCGGACTTCATGAACGGGCAGGGCAACGGATTCTTCGTGCTGATCACGCCCGCGGCGGTCCATCTGGTGAACGCGGCGGGGCTGATCGAGATGAAACTGTGCGAGAGCGCCGGAGTGTCGATCGGGTCCGGCGAAGGGAATTTCGAGGACGGGGTCGCCTGACGCCGGCGGGCGCGCTCCTCACCGGACCCGCCCGCGGCCCACGCCCCGCTTGTGGCAGGAGTCCGAGCCCGCTACGGTGCGCCCGTGGCGGGCTTTCGCGTGGCATTCGTCCAGGGCCGACCGCGCTTCGGGCGCTCGGCGGAAAACCTCGAACGCGGTCTGGCGCTGGCGGCGGGCGTCGAGGCCGATCTGGTCGTGCTTCCCGAGCTGTGGTCGTCGGGCTACGTGTTCTCGAGCCACGCCGAGGTCGCCTCTCTGGCCGAGGATGCGTCGAACGGCGCGACGGCCCGCGTGTTGGGCGCGGCGGCGCGGCGTGAGCGGCGTTGTTACGTGGCGGGGTTTCCCGAACGCCACGCCGGACGCTTCTACAACAGCGCGCTGCTGGTCGGCCCGGGCGGGGTGCGAGCGGTGTACCGCAAGCTCCACCTGTTCGAGATGGAGCGCACCTGGTTCACGCCGGGCAATCTGCCGCTTGCGGTAGAGCGCGTGGGTCCCGCGCGCATCGGGATGATGATCTGCTTCGACTGGCGCTTTCCCGAAGTGGCGCGCTCGCTCGCGCTGAAGGGCGCCGACGTGATCGTGCATCCCAGCAATCTGGTGTTTCCCCAGGCGCAGCAGGCGATGATCACGCGCTCGATCGAGAATCGCGTGTTCATGGTGACTGCGAACCGGGTCGGAGCCGATGCGCGGCCGATCGGCACCGTGCGATTCACCGGGCAGAGCCAGATCACGGATCCGTCCGGCCGCCGGCTGGGGAGAGCCGGGCGAACCGTCTCGTGCGCGATGGCCGCCGACTGCGACCTCACGGAGGCTCGCGACAAGTCGCTGACCGCGATGACGCCGCTGTTCGGCGCGCGGCGCCCGGAGCACTACCGGCAACTGGTGAGCCGCACGCGCCCGCGCTAGACTCGCGCGCGGCGCCGGGGTGATTCCGATCCGAGGAGGAGACGCCGTGGAAACCGTTTCAGGCACCGTGGAGGAGCGGGAAGCTTCGCTGGCCGCGTCGATCGAACGGCTGGTGGCCGAGCTCTCGCCGCTGCAGCGCGCGCACCACGAAGCGCTGTGGCTCGCGAACCTGACCGGCCAGAACGAGCACGAGGAGGCCTGCGCACACCTCGATTTGAAGGTGCGCCTGATGTTCTCGCGCAGCGAACCCTACCGATTCCTGCTCGACCTTCGCGCGGCCGGAGGAGTCTCGGATCCGACGCTCGCGCGCCAGCTCGATCTGTTGATCCACAGCTACCACGCGCATCAGATTCCCCCCGCAGCGATCGAGCGGATGGTGCGGATCGAGAAATCGCTCGAGAGCCGCTTCAACAACTTCCGCGCCGAGTTCCGTGGACGCCGCGTGGGGGACAACGAGATCCGCCAGGTGCTGCAGAATTCGGACGACGAGGCCGAGCGGCGCGAAGCGTGGGAGGCTTCCAAGCAGATCGGGGTGGAGGTCGCGGGAGACCTGCGCGAGCTGGTTCGGGTCCGCAACGCCGCGGCCCGCGACCTCGGCTTCGAAAACTTCTACGCCATGTCGCTCGCGCTCGACGAGCTGGACGAAGCCGAGCTGTTCGCGCTGCTCGAAGACCTGGAGCGCGGAACCCGGCCGCTGTTCGACGCGTACCGGAGTGAACTCGAGCCGCGCCTCGCTCGAAGATTCGGAATCGCGGTCGATCGGCTGCAACCGTGGCACCTGCGCGATCCGTTCTTCCAGGAGGCACCGCCGGCGGCGGTCGACCTGGATCCGTATTTCGCCGCAAAGTCCCTCGAAGAGATCACCGCGCGTTTTTTCACGGCGATCGGCCTCGACATCTGCGATGTACTCGAGCGCGCCGATCTGTACGAAAAGCCGGGCAAGAGCCAGCACGCGTTCTGCCTGCACGTGGATCGCGGGGCGGACATCCGCGTGTTGTGCAATCTGCGTCCGAACGAGGCGTGGATGAGCACCATGCTCCACGAGTTCGGACACGCGGCCTACGACAAGTTTCTGGACCCGGGCCTGCCGTGGCTACTGCGCAGCCACGCGCACACGCTCACGACCGAGGCGAGCGCGATGTTGTTCGGACGCTTGAGCAAGAACGCCGCGTGGCTCGAGCGCCACGCAGATGTCGCGGCCGCCCAGGCGCGCCCGGTCGGCGAGGCCTGCGCGCGCGCGATCCGCGAGCAGCTGCTGGTGCAGACCCGCTGGTGCCTCGTGATGTGCACCATGGAGCGCGCGCTTTATCGGGATCCCGGGCAGGACCTCGACACGCTGTGGTGGGATCTGGTCGAGCGCTTTCAGGGCGTGCGCCGGCCCGAGGGCCGCCGCGCCCCGGACTGGGCGAGCAAGATCCACTTCAGCGTGGCGCCGGTCTACTACCAGAATTACGTGCTGGGGGAGATGATGGCGTCCCAGTTGCAGCGCCATCTGCTCGTGAACGTGGTGGGCGGGGACGATCCATGGCCGCGCTATGTCTCGAGTCCGGCAGTGGGCGAGTTCCTGATCCGCGAACTCTATCGAAGCGGACGGTCGACGGACTGGCGCGCCACCATCCTCCGCGCGACCGGAGCGCCGCTCAGCGTCTCGGCGTTCGTGGACGAACTGGCGGGGCGGGTCTGATCTCCGGAGCCTCGACGCCCTCCCCTGCGCTTCGCGCGCCTCGCGCGAGTCTGCCGCTCGACGGTCTGGTGGTACTCGACCTCTCGCGCGTGCTGGCCGGACCCTACGCCACGCAGATGCTGGGCGACCTGGGCGCCGAGGTGTGGAAGATCGAGCGTCCGGGAGTGGGAGATGAGACCCGGGCCTGGGGGCCGCCGTTCGTCGGCGGGGAATCGGCGTACTTCCTGTCGGTCAATCGCAGCAAGAGAAGCGTGGTTCTCGATTTTCGGGACGCGCGCGACCGCGACGCGCTGCTGCGGGCCGCGCGCGAGGCGGATGTGGTGGTCGAGAATTTCCTGCCCGGGGACCTCGAGCGGTTCGCTCTCGATGCCCGCTCGCTGCGTGCCGCTCATCCCGATCTCGTGACGTGCTCGATCACCGGATTCGGCCAGGACGGCCCCTACGCCAGCCTGCCCGGCTACGACGCCGTGCTCCAGGGCTTCACCGGCTTGATGAGCGTGACGGGTGAGCCGGATGGCGCTCCGCTCAAGGTCGGCGTGGCGCTGATCGACGTGCTGACCGGTGCGCATGCGGCGGCTGCCATCCTCGCGGCGCTGGTGGGAAGGCTGCGCGGGTGCGGCGGAGTGGCGCTCGACATCGCGCTGTTCGAAGTCGGCGTGGCCTCGCTGGTCAACGTGGCGCAGGCCGCGCTCGCGACCGGGGCTCCTGCGAGGCGTCACGGGAACGCGCATCCGCACATCGTTCCCTACCAGACGTTCGAAGCCCGCGACGGCGCGCTCGTGATCGCGGTCGGGAACGACGAACAGTGGCGGCGCCTGTGCGAGGCGCTCGACCTGGAAGACCTGGGGCGCGACGGCGCGCTTGCGAGCAATCCGGGCCGGCTCGAGCGGCGCGCAGAGGTCACGGGGGCGATCGCGCGCCGGCTCGCCGGGCGTCCGCGCGATGAATGGCTCGCCCGGCTGCGGGCGGCGCGCGTGCCGGCGGGACCGGTGCGCGACATCGCGGAAGTGATGCGCGATCCCGCGCTTGCCGCTCGCGACATGGTCCGATCGGCGACCTTGCCCGGGAGCGGCTCGCCGGTGGAGGTTCTGTCGCTGCCGTGGAGGTCGGACGGTGTGCGTCCCGCGCTGCATCTGCCGCCGCCTCGTCTCGGGGCGCACGGCACGGAGTTTCGGGCCCGCTTCGGGTAGAATGCGCGTGGAAGACATCCCGATCATCCGCAAGAATCCGGGGCTGCGAATGCGAACGCTCGATTCGATCCTCCGCGCCGCGGCGGCGCTCACGCTCGCGCTCCTCGCGCTGGTCTGCCCCTCGGCCGCGCACGCCGGCCCCGGCGACGCGAACGCCGACAGCATCTATCTGGTCGGTGAGTTCGTCGATCCGGTCTGCCTGTTCCAGCACAACATGCACGGCGCGACCGCGAAACAGTGCGCTCTCGTCCGCGGGCGGATCGAGCAGGGGATGGGGTTCCTCGACATCCGCCGCGGCCGTTTCTACACGGTGGTGGGACAGAACCACTGGCAGGATGCGAGGCAGGGCTTCCTCGGCGCGCTGGGCGAGACGCTCGCGATCAAGGCCCGCGTGTGGCGGAACGCAGGCGCTGCGGCGATCGTGGTGAACGCGGTCTACCCGCTCGATCGCCAGCCGGCCGCGGTCTACCGGTGGTGGCCGTGGCATCTCGAATGGAGCGTCGCGCTGGGTTGCGCGATGCTGGCCGCGCTCTATCTGGTCGCGCTCGCGCGGGCCCGAACGCGGCCCGAGCACAACCGGCGGCCCGAGCCGTGGCGCGCGCCGCTGTTCCTCGCGAGCCTCGTCGTGGTGATGATCTCGCTCAACGGGCCGCTGCACGATCTGAGTGATCTCTACCTGTTCAGCACGCACATGATTCAGCACCTGCTGCTGGCTCTGTTCTTTCCGCCGATGCTGATCCTCGGCCTGCCGCCCTCCCTCGCGCTCCGCATCACGTCGCATGCAGCGGTGCGGCCGCTGTGGCGGCCGGTGTCCGCGATGCCGGTCGGCTTCGTGCTCTACACGATCGTGTTCTCGATGTGGCACCTGCCGTCGCTCTACGACCTGATGATGCGGCAGCACGGCATTCACATCGCCATGCACCTGATGTTGATGGCGAGCGCCGTGCTGATGTGGTGGCCGCTGCTGGGCGGAGAGGCGGTCGGGCGGCGGATGGGCCCCGGCGCGCAGATTCTCTACCTGTTCGTGCTGAGCCTTCCGATGCTGCCGGTGGCGGCGTTGATCACGCTCGCCGATCATCCGCTCTACGTGTGGTACGCCCTCGCGCCGCGCGTGCTGCCAATCTCCGCGCTCGAGGACCAGCGACTTGGCGGGCTCATCATGTGGGTCCCGGGCACGCTGTTCTGGTGGGTCATGATCACGGTGGTGTTCTTCCGCAGGCTGGCGCGCGACAGCCGGCCCGACGAGTCACTGGCCGAGGGCACGGTCTGACCGCGCGTCCGAACGAAAGGAGTCCTGTCATGTCCCAACCGGCGACGCCCGGGCGGCGCGGGCTGGATGGCGTGGTCGCGGCGCAAACGCGATTGAGCCACGTCGACGGCCAGGCTGGCGAGCTGATCATCGTCGGGTACGAACTCAAGGATCTGGCGGGCGTCGTGAGCTTCGAAGAAGCCGCGTGGCTGCTGTGGAGCGGAACGCTGCCCCTGGCCGGCGAGCTGGGGACGATGCGCCGCGAGGTCGCCGCGCTGCGCGCGCTGCCCGAGACCACGCTGAGCGTGATCCGGGCCGCCGCGAAGGCGCCTCCGATCGACGCGCTGCGCATGGCGTGCGCGAGCCTCTCGCTCGGCGTCGCGAATCCCGACGACATCTCGCCGGCCGCCGACCGGCGGGCCGCCATGACGCTGGCCGCGCGCTTCCCGACCATCGTCGCGGCGCACACGCGCCTGGCGGAGGGTCGGGAGCCGATCGCTCCGCGCGCCGACCTCTCGCTGGCCGCGAACTTCCTCTACATGGTGACCGGGCGCGAGCCCGATCCGATCGCGGCGCGCTCGCTCGACACCTACTGGGTGACGGTGATCGATCACGGCATGAACGCCTCGACGTTCACCGCGCGCGTGATCGCGAGCACGCGCTCCGATATGATGAGCGCGGTGACGGGGGCGGTCGGCGCTCTGAAGGGGCCGCTCCACGGCGGGGCGCCGGGACCGGTGCTCGACATGCTGGTGGAGATCAAGACCGCGGACCACGCGGAAGCCTGGCTTCGCCGCGAACTCGCCGAAGGGCGTCGCATCATGGGATTCGGACACCGCGTCTACAAGGTTCGCGATCCGCGCGCCGAGGTGCTGAGCCGCGTGGCCGAGGAGATGGGCCGCGCCCGCCTCGAGGACCGCCACCTGTTCGATCTCGCGCGGGACGTGGAGCGGACCGCGCTGCGCGTGCTCGACGAAGTCAAGCCGGGACGCAACCTTCGCACCAACGTCGAGTTCTACACCGCGCTCGTGCTCCAGTCGCTGGGTCTCAAGCCGCAGACGTTCGTCGCGATGTTCGCGTGCGGGCGCGTGGCGGGCTGGTGCGCGCACGTGATCGAGCAGCACGCCGAGGATCACCTGATTCGCCCGCAGTCCGATTACATCGGGCCGCGCGGGCTCAAGGTCGGGAAGTAGCCGAACCGCGCGACGGGGCGATGCGGAACGACGAAGAAACGACCGGCGGACGCGCGCGGCCCGATCCGTCCCGCCGCCGGTCCCCGCCTCCACTTCACATCGTCACGCTTCTGGTATCCGCGCTGATTCTGTTTCTCGCGGGCTCGGCCTGGCTGGCGCTCTATCCCGGCGTGCCAGCCGATCTGGGGGGCGTGCCGAATCTCGATTCGCGCGCGACGCGCGTCAGCATCCCGGTCGGCGGGGCGGATCACCTGGATGGATTTCTGATCCTGGGATCGCGGCGCGCTCTGGTCGTGATCTTTCACGGTTACGGTCGCGACCACACGCGCGCCTGGCGCTACGGACGGTTCCTGTCGAAGGCCGGCTTTAGCGTGCTCGCGGCGGACTTTCGCTCGTCACGAGCGGCGGATCGCAAGCCCACCACGCTCGGATTCTACGAGGTGGAGGACGCGCGAGCGGTGCTCGACTGGACTCGGAGCGACGCGCGCACCCGTGCCCTGCCGCTCGCGCTGCTCGGAGAATCGCTGGGAGGAAGCGTGGCGCTGGCGGTCGCCGCGGAACATCCCGAAGTGAGGGCGGTGATCGCGGACTGTCCGTTCGTGAGCGGGGCGCGCGCGCTCGACGATGCGCTCGAGCGCTGGGCGCACGTGCCGCGCTGGCCCGCGGCGTCGATCACCGCGGCGATGGCAGAGCGGTTGACCGGTCACGATCCGCGCGCGCTCGACGTGCTGGCCGCGGCGCGGCGACTGGACCGGACGCCGGTGCTGTTCATCGCGTCGGAACGGGACGACCGGCTGTCGGCCGGAGAGACCCGCGACCTGTGGCGCGCGGCGGGCGCCAAGGATCCGATCTGGATCCTGGCCGACTGTGGCCACAACCAGGCGTGGTTGAGGCACCGCGCGGAGTACGAGCGCCGCGTGCTGGCGTTCCTCGAGTCGAGACGGTGAGCGCGCGCGTCCTGCTCGGAACGCAGGGCTGGTCCTACTCCGACTGGATCGGCGTGTTCTATCCGCCGGGCGCGAAGCCGGAACACTACCTGCCGTTCTATTCTCAGGTGTTCGATACCGTCGAGCTCGACACCACGTTCTACGATGCGCCGAAGGTCGCCATCGCGCGTTCGTGGGGGAAGCGCGTGCCCGGCTCGTTCCGGTTCGCCGCCAAGGTGCCGCGTGCCATCACGCACGATAGGCGGCTCGCCGCCACCGCGGCGGAGTTCGAATCGTTCGTGCGCTCGCTGGATCCGCTCGGAGAGAAACTCGGACCCTTGCTGATCCAGCTTCCGGCCGAGTTCACGCGCGATGAATCCACCGCGGGGACGTTGCGGAAATTTCTCGCTCAGGTCCCGGCCGGGGTGAAGGTGGCGGTTGAATTCCGCGACGCATCGTGGCATGACGAAGCGACTTACGAGGTGCTGAGGCAGCACAACGCCGCGTTCGCGTGGACCCAGTGGCGCGACCTTCCGCGCGTGACCGAGGTGACGGCGGATTTTCTCTACCTGCGCTGGCTCGGCGTGCGCGACCGGGTCGAGAAGTACGATCGGGTTTCGATCGATCGCAGCGCCGCGCACGCCGAGTGGGAAGCCGATCTCACCCGGGCGCTGCCCCGGGTGCGCGAGGTGTACGGCTACTTCAACAATCACTGGGCCGGTCACTCGCCGGCGAGCGCGAACGAGATGAAGCGGCGGCTGGGGCTGATCGTGGTGGAACCCCGCGACCGGTGGAGCCAGCGGGAACTCTGGTGACTCGGGGGCGCCGGATCCGCGACGCCGCTCCGCCCTACGCGCGGTCCTGTCCCGTCACGCTGCCGAGCGCGCGGGTCGCCGCATCGCGAGCGGCATCGATCTGCGCTTCGGGGCCCGACAGGTAGAGCCGGCCGAACGCGCCGAATAGCGAGGCGTCGATCAGCTTGACGCGCGCCGCCTTCAGAGCCTGGTTGGCGGCGAACGCGATGTAGCCGGCCGGCTCGCTCTCGAGAATGAACAGCGATTCACCCGAGATCAGCATGTCGCCGTAGCGGATCTTGTTGATGACCTGCGCGTGATAGGGCTCGACCGCGCGGATCACCTGATCCGATACCACGCGCGGCTTCGTGCGGTCGCCCTCGCCGAGACCGAGGTGGGTCAGCACCGCCTGCCCGCCGATCATGACCTGGCCCTTGTCGCGGTGGTGAATCTCGAGCAGGCCGAATGCGCGTTCGACCACCATGATCGCGGGCGTGGCCTGCGTCGCCTTGAGCGCCACGTCGGTCACGCGGTTGATGATCAGCCCGGGCGCGGTCTCGATGAACATCGAGGCATCGCCCGCGACCGGCAGGAAGCCGCGCGCGGTGGTGCCGATGAACGCGGCGAGCTGCGGCTGGAGACTGTCGAGGAAGACGTACGTGCGAAGCGTGACGTCGGCCATGGTCCGCGCACCTTAGCGGGGGGGAAGGCGGGCGTCAATGGATCGCGCGCGAACCGCGCATGATGGGAGGCTGCGCGGGCATTGACCGCCGCGCGGGCGGCGCTCGATCGACGGCGGCGCGGCCATTGACCGCGCGCTCGGCGCGCCCCTAGACTCGCTCGCGTGCACCGCACACTCCGGCCGCTTCCCGCAATGCTTGCGATCGCCGCCGTCACGATCCTGCTGCGCGTGTGGTTCCTTCCCGGCGCACGCGAAGACCGGATCACGCCCGACGGCGCGCGCTTCTTGAACCTCGCGCGCTGTATCTCGCGGGGCGAGGGCTTCTCCACCCCCGAAGCGTGGCCGGCATGGTTGAATCCCGCGCGGCTGCCCGCACCCGAGACCTTCAAGGAGCCCGGTTACCCGTACGCGATCGCGGCGCTGACCCCGATCGTGCGGGATCCGTTCCGCGCCGCTCTCTGGATCTCGCTGCTCGCGGGGCTGCTGCTGCCGTTCGTCGTCCATGCGCTGGGGCGTCGGCTCGAACCCGATCCGTGGGTGGCCTGGCTCGCGGCGATGTTCGCGGCGGCCAGCCCGGTGCTGATCGAGCAGTCGGTTTACGTCATGGCCGAATCGCTGTTCGCCCTGCTGCTGCTGCTGTCGTTCCTCGCCGCTGCGCCGACCTCCGGCGACGGGAGGCGTTTCGATCAGCCACCCGCCGCGCGGCCCGCCGATTTCGTGGCGGGAATTTTCTTCGGGCTCTCGTTCCTGGTCCGGGGCCAGGCCCTGCTCGCTGCGCCCGCGCTGGTCGGGCTGCTGTGGAACGCGCCCGCTGGCCGCGTGAGGCTGCGGCGGTTGGGGGCGGCGGCGGCCGGGACGCTGATCGCCGTCGCGCCCTTCATCGCCCGCAACCTGCGCATCTTCGGATCGGCGTTCCACAGCGAAGTCGCGGCGTTCGGGCTGTGGCCCTACGCGGATCAGTTCCAGTTCACGCACTCGCTCGCGCGACCGCCTTCGGCGGTGGGCTATGCGCTCGCTCATCTGCCGCGGGTCGCGCGCTACGCGGCTCACGGTCTGTGGCGCTTCGCCCGCTACTCGTTGCCGCACGATCTGCTCGGTCACCCGTCGTGGCTGGTGCCGCTCGCGATCGGTGGGGTGGTCGCGCTGCGCAGGCCGCGGGTGTGGGGCTTTGCGCTCGGCTATCCGGCGCTCACCATGGCATTCATCCTCGGCGTCTACTGGGTGGCGCGCTACTTCGCGAGCGTCGCGCCGCTGCTCTGCCTGATCGCCGGACTCGGAGCGGCGCTGCTCCTCCATTCGATCGCGCGGGCCGGCGCGCCGCGCTGGGTGCAGGACGTGGTCGTGGTCGCACTCCTTCTGCTCGGCAGCCGGGTCCCGGTTTCGCACGCAGTGGGCCCCGCCGCGCCGGACTTCATGCCGGAGCTCTCGGGCGCGCGGCATCAGGCGGCGTTTCTGCGTGCCCATACGCGGCCCGATCAGGCGGTGATGGCGGAGGCCACATCCTACTGGGCGTGGTTCAGCGACCGCCCCGCCGTGCATCCGGTGGTCGCCGACAGCGCGAGCTTCGAGGAAGTGATGCGCCGGCTGAACGTGCGTTACGCGGCGCTCCCGACCAGCCGGCTCGCCGAGTTCGCCGCGCGTTACCCGGGCGGGAGGCTGCCATCGGCTCTGGTGTTCGATCACGTGGATCCGGCCGACGACGTCACTGTGTTCGAGGTGCGCCCGCGCTGAGCGACCGCGCGCCGGCACGGTGATCTGCGACGCTCGGAATCAGCCCGGCCCGGCCATGCGCTGCCACAGCGCGTCGAGCTCGGCGCGCAGCCGCTCGTATTCGGTGACCAAATCCTTCGCGCGCGCCCCATCGTGATAGACGGCGGGATCGACGAGTTGTTCTTCGAGCACCCGCAGCCGCGCCTCGCGCGTCTCGATCTCCTTCGCGATCCGCGCCGCGTCTTTCTCGCGTTTCTGGCGCTCGACACGCTTCGCCGCCCCGTCACCGCCGCGGGCCCTGGGGCGATTCGCGGCCGGGGCCGCGACCGGCACGCGCACCGGCACGTCGCTCGCGCTGCGGCGAGCGATCCGCGCCGATTCGTAGTCGTCGTAGCCGCCCGGGTAGAGCACCACGCGGCCGTCGTTCACCTCGATCACGCGGGACGTGATGCGCGCCATCAGCGAGCGATCGTGGGTCACCACCAGCACCGATCCCGGGTATTGCTCGAGCGCGTCCTCCAGCACTTCCTTGCCCGCCAGGTCGAGATGGTGCGTGGGCTCGTCCAGCAGCAGCAGGTTCGTGGATTCCATCAGCATGCGCGCGATCGCCACGCGCTGGCGCTCTCCGCCCGAGAGCACCCGGCACGCCTTGAACACGTCGTCCCCGCTGAACAGAAAGTTCCCGAGCAGCGATCTCAGGCGCGGCCGCCATGCGGGCGGCGCCGTGTCCTCGAGCGCCTCGAGGACGGTGAGCGATCCGTCCAGCGTCTCGGCGGCGTGCTGGGCGAAGTAGCCGAGCCGCGTGTGCGGAAAGCTCTCGCGCGTGCCCTCGCGCGGAGCGAGCTGATCCGCGAGCACCCTCAGCAGCGTGGTCTTTCCCGCTCCGTTTGCGCCCACGATCGAGATCTTGTGGTCGCGATCGATCTCGACGTTTGCGCCCGTGAAGACGTCGGGACCGCCGGGGTAGGCGAACGAAACGTCCTTGAGGCGCACCAGCGTGCGTCCCGCGTGGGGCGGATCCGGAAAGTGGAACCGGATGTGTTGCGCGCGGCGCGGAATGACAACGCGCTGGGTCTGCAACCGCGCGATCTGCTTCCTCTTGCTCTGGGCCTGCGACGCCTTGGTGTTTTTCGCGCCGAAGCGCTCGACGAAGCGATTGAGCTGCGCGATCTTCTGCTCGAGCTGTTGGTTGTGCGCCTCCAGCTGCTCGCGCCGCAGTTCCTTCTCCTCGAGGTAGCGCGTGAACGTCATCGGATAGTCGGCGAGCTGTCCGTGATCGAGCTCCTTGACGTGGGTGGCCACGCGGTCGAGGAACACGCGATCGTGCGACACCACGACCAGGCCGCCGTGAAATTCCTCGAGGTAGTCCTCGAGCCACTCCATCGCCGGCAGGTCGAGATGATTCGTCGGCTCGTCGAGGAACAACAGCGTCGGATCGGTCAACAGGAGCGCGGCGAGTGCGGCGCGCATGCGCCAGCCGCCCGAGAACTGCTCGAGCGGACGGTCCTGATCGGCGGTCGCGACTCCCAGCCCGGCCAGCCCGCGGCGCGCCGGCGTGCTCGTCGCGCAGCTCGAGGTGGTGCTGCAACTCGCCGGCGCGCTCGAGCCATGCCTCCAGGTGCGGATCCTCGGGGGAGATGCCGCCCAGCCGGGCATGGAGTTCGTCGAGCTCCTCGCGCATGCCGAGCAACTCACGGTGCGCCTCCATGGCGCGCGCGAGCACGGTGCCGTCAAATCGCTCCGCGGCCTCCTGGGGCAGATAGCCGAAGCGAGTGCCTCGCGCCATCACGCGCACCCCGGATTCGGGCGCGAACTCGCCGAGCATCACGCGGATCAACGTGGTCTTGCCGGTGCCGTTCGGGCCCACCAGGGCGCAGCGGTCGCCCGGCGAGAGCACCCAGTCGAGCCGGTCGAACAGGACCCGCTGGCCAATGCGATAGCGCAGATTCTGCAGCTGGATCACGCATTCTCCCCTGGACAATGGCGGCGTGCCGGTCGCCGTGGCGTCGGTCAACGCGATGGGTGGACGCGCGCGATTCGTTGACAGTGGCGCGCGGTGGAACGGATAATGACACGGGCTCATCCTGGGGGCCGCCACCGCACCTCGAGGCCCTCTCCTCCGGTCATCGGAAAGGATCACGCGCCCTGCGACGCTCGCTCCGCACCGGACTGACGCTGGCCATTCCGCTGGCCGCGCTGATCGCTCTGGGCACGCCCGCCCGGGGCGCCTGGATGATTCCGCCCGCCCCTTACTGGCCCAAGGACTTCAGCCTCGTCAAGAAGGATGGTGTCTACCACCTCTTCTACATCCGGCGCAACGTGAACCTGCCCGCGGCCGAAACCGAAAACGACTTCGGCCATGCGGAAAGCTACGACCTGGTCCACTGGACGCAGAGGCCGCCGGTGCTCGCGACGCGCGATTCCTCGTGGGACAACGCGCACGTGTGGGCACCGAGCGTGGTGCTGCGCGACAGCGTGTACTGGATGTTCTACTGCGGCGTCACCGGCCAGAGCGGGTTCTACAATTCCTACCAGCGGATCGGGGTCGCGACCTCGACCGACCTCGAAAATTGGAATCGCCTGGATGCTCCGGTGTTCTCGTGCGACCAGGTGCCGTGGGCGTTCTGCGATTCGCTCAACGCGCTCACCGGATTCCGGGATCCGTTCGTGATGCCCGACCCCGGCACGCCCGGAAACTGGCTCATGTACTACACGGCGAACGCCGACTCCGATTCCACGAACATGGTGGTGGGGGTCGCGTCCTCGAGCGGAGACTTCACGCAATGGAGCGACGTCAAGCCGCTGTGGGACACGTACCGCGCGACCTCCGGCTCGGGGGTCGCCGAGTCGCCGCACCTGTTCCTTCACGACGGACTCTGGTACCGGTTCACCACCGCGAACGGAACCCAGCCGATCGCGTTCGCCACCAGCCCCGATCCGCTCGCCGATCCCTCAGGCTGGACCCCGCGCGGGCGACTCGGCGACATGCTCGGCTACTACACCGGATCGTGGTTCGCCTCCGAGCACCTGCAGGACGGGCTGGTCGAATACTTCGCCTGGGTGAATGGTGACCGGATCGAGATGTACCGCATGGCGTGGTCTGACACCGCGCGTTTTTCCCTGGTCCAGCCCGACCTGTTCCATGTCACCGACCTGCGCTGGGAGGCGGACACGGTTCGGGCGGGTCACGACGTGAACCTGAGATTCGCGGCCGTGAACTGGTTCAACCGGATGGCGCCGATCGAGACCCGGCTGCTCGATTCGCTGGGGGAAGCGACCGCGGTCGCGCCCGAATCGCTGGGGCTCCCGAGCCTGGTGCCGATCTACTCCGACACCACGCGCTGGACCTGGACCGCGAGGCTCTGGCCGCCGGGCTCGAGCGGCCCGATGCGGCTGGCGGTGCGCCTCCCGGATCAGACCGCCTCAACGCCGCGCGCGATCATCGTGCTTCCCGACACGCTGAGCGCACCGCCCGATTCGTTCCGCGTCACGCGGCTGTTCTGGAGCGCCGACACCGTGCGGCGTGGAGACACGGCGTATCTCGGGATCGTGGCGAGGCACGGGGTCGGACGCTCGATTGCGCTCGCGGCGTTCACGGCCGACTCCCTGGGATCGCTCACCAGCGTGCCGCTCGATTCACTCGGACTTCCCGCACAGGTGACGCTCACCGGCGACACCACGTCCGTGACGTGGGCCAGCCGGACGTGGCCGGACTCGGTGGCGCCGCATCCCGTCACGCGCGTGGTGGTGGCGAACGAATCGCTCGCCACCGCGCCGCCTTTGACGGTGCTGCCCGAAATCCTGCGGCCGCGGCAGCCGCGGCCAGTGCCAATCCCGCCCCGCCCGCCTTCGGATGACGATGGCCTCATTCTGAAGGCCGCGAGCACGATGCGGGCCGGGGGGGAGGTCGCGTTCCTGGTCGGGCTGCCCGAGCCGATGGACGTGCGGCTCGAGTTGTTCGACATCCAGGGCCGCCGCGTCTCCTTGCTCGCGGAGCGCAGGCTGGCCCGCGGCGCAACCGTGATCGCGTGGGACGGGCGCCGCAGCGACGGCAGCGCAGCGGGAGCCGGGGTTTATTTCGCGCGCCTCACCACCCCGAACTCGATGCGCATCGCGCGCACCGTGCTGCTGCCGTAGTCGCGCCCGGCGCTCGGGTTCGCGGCGGTTCAGCGATCCGCCGCGGCGCCGCGGTTCGCTGTCGCCGTCGCTTCGCGATCGCGTGCCGCGCGGCCAGCACCGCGCGCTTCACATCAGATTTTCGGGATTGAGACCTTCGAGATCCGGCGTGACGAACCGCCCGTCCTTGCGGATCCGCTGGTCGTCGAACCAGATCTCGCCGCCGCCGAACTCGGGGCGCTGGATCAGCACCAGATCCCAGTGCACCTGCGAGCGGTTGCCGTTGTCGGCGGTGGTGTACGCCTGCCCGGGAGTCAGGTGGAGGGAGCCCGCGATCTTCTCGTCGAACAGCGTGTCCTTCATCGGCGTCGTGATGTAGGGATTGAATCCGAGCGAGAACTCGCCGATCGAGCGCGCTCCTTCGTCGGTGTTGAGCATCGCATCGAGACGGTCCTGCGGACTGCCGCTCGCGCGCACGATCCTGCCGCGCTCGAACGTGAACGAGATGTTCTCGAACGTGGTCCCCAGGTAGAGGGAAGGCGTGTTGTACGAGATCGTGCCTTCGATCGAATCGCGCACCGGGGCCGTGAAACATTCACCGTCGGGAAGATTGCGGCGTCCCTCGCACGGCACCACGCCGATCCCGCGAATGCTGAACCTGAGATCGGTGCCGGGGGAGAGGATGCGCACGCGGTCGGTGCGCTCCATGCGCGCGACCAGCGGCCGCATCGCCTCGCCCATCCGCGCGTAGTCCAGCGTGCAGACCCGGTAGAAGAGATCTTCGAACTGTTCGGTGCTCATGTTCGCCATCTGGGCCATGGACGGGGTGGGGTAGCGCAGCACCACCCAGCGCGTGTGATTGACCCGGTAGTCGAGTTGCACCGGCCGCGCCACCAGGCGGCTGTACATCCCCATGCGATCCGACGGCACGTCCGAGAGCTCGGAACTGTTGCCGGCGCCGCGCAGTCCGACGTACGCCTGCACCTTCTGCATCTGGAACAGCTCGATCTCGCTCTGGAGCCTGAACTGGGCTTCCCCGCCGCCCGCGATCAGCGCGCGATTCACGGCGTTGTCGCGCAGCGCCACGATCGGCACGCCCTCTGCGCGTTGCACCGCCTCGACCAGGTCCAGCACCAGACCGTCGGCGACATCGAAGGCCTCGATCAGGACCGCTTCGCCGGCCTTGAGCTGAGTGGAGTGCCGCACGATGACGTCGGCAAGTCGGGCGTTGCGCGGGTCGCGCATCTCGAACCTCCGTGGCAATCTCGATCTCAGATCCGGCGGGATCGAAATCTATCATGAGCCGGGCCCGGAGGGAGCCCGCCGCCGTGACGGACGCGGCGCCGGACCCGACCGGCGCGTCCCGCTAAGGGTTGACCGCGGGCGGCGCGCCCCGCAGTCTCCCCATGTCGAGTTCATTCCCTTCGGAAATTCCGCTTCAGCGGGCGCCGTTCGATTCGTGCGCCGGGGATGCCATGAGCCGTTTTCGCGTCGCGATTCTGGGCACCGGTTTCGGGCGCAGCGTGCAGGCTCCCGGATTTCAGCGCCATCCCGGCTTCGACCTGGTGGCGATCGCCGGTTCCCGGCCAGAGAAGACGCGGCGCATCGCGGACCAGCTCGGAATCCCGGAAGCCTTCGACGACTGGCGGCAACTGCTCGATCAGGCGAAACCCGACCTCGTGAGCATCGCCACACCGGCCGATCTGCATCACCCGATGATGCTGGAGGCGCTCGCGCGCGGCGCGCACGTGCTGTGCGAGAAGCCGACCGCCCTCCACCGATTTCAGGCCGCCGAGATGCGCGACCGCGCCCGCTCTCTCGGGCGCCTGGCGGGGATCAATCACGAGTTCCGGTTCTTTCCGGCGCGCCGTCTCGCGCTGCGTCTGGCGCGGGAAGGCGCGATCGGGACGGCTCGGCGCGGAGAAATCCTGGGGCGTTATCCGATCTGGCCGACACCGCAGGCGCGCGGGCCGACCTGGCTCTCGGAGCAATCGCGCGGAGGCGGAATCCTGGGCGCGCTCGGGTCGCACCACACCGACTGCTTCCGCACCTTCTTCGGGGAACCCGAGAGCGTGCTGGCATCGGTGCGCGTGGACCAGCCGCGTCGCGGGCCCACGCCGGCCGAGCCCGAATCCGCGATCGCGACCGCCGACGACGGCTGCACCCTCGAATACCGTTTCGCGAACGGTGCGACCGGGCTGATCGACTTGAGCGCGACGGCCCCCTATCGCTGGGAGCGATTCGAGATCCACGGCAGCACCGGATCGCTGCGCTGGGATGAGACCGGTTACCGCCTGTGGCACATCGCGGCCGGAAGCGATCCAGAGGAGATCGAGATTCCCGCCGAACTGCGGCTCTCCCGGCGGGAGGGGGATCCGGCGCTGGCCGCGCCGTTCGCCGTGCTCGTGGATGGATTTCATCGCGCGCTGCTCGGCGAAGGCCGGCTCGATCCGGATTTTCAGGATGCGGTCGCGGTACAGAGCGCGCTCGATGCCGCGCGCGCCTCGAACTCCGCCGGCGCGCGCATGCGCGTCGAGATCCCGGCCGCGATCGAAGCGCGCTGACGGAACGCGTCCGATCCGCCGGCGCGCATGCGTCACGCGCGCGTTCAGCTACGAATCTCCCGGCAGTCGAAACGCAACCCGTGCGCGAGTTGGACCGCGCGCCATGCTCGGCTATACTGCGGGCGACCGCATCATCGTCCACGCCTGCGTCACAGGCCTGAGGAGGGCACGTCATGGCTGACTGGGACGTCATCGCGAAACAGCGTCTGACGGAAGACTGGAGCACGCTGCGATCCGCCTATCTGCCTCTCAACCAGGCGATGCGCAGGACCGTGGAATTCCTCGAGAAGGGCGAGGGGAGTTTCTCGGATCTCCTGGCGCTTTCCCGCGAACGACTCGAAGGATCGATCAAGAACCTGAATGCCCTGTGCAACCGCCGTTCGCCCTGGGTGCGGCTCGAGGCGATCCGCAATCTGCGCGTGCTGGGAACGGGCCTCAAGGGAGCCGCGAACGACGACCCTCGCGCATTGCTGCGGTATCTTTTCGCGCTCACCGAGCTGCTGTCCAGCGTCTGGAAGGACGCTCCCACCGAGGCGATCACGACCGAGAATCTCAAGCTGGTCGGGTCTCCCGACTTCTGGTTCGGCTGCGACTGCTGCGCGGTGGGCGTGCTGCGGCCGGCCGGCCCGGACGATCCTCCCGACCTGCTGCGCGGCAAGGAGCTGCGACTGGTGTGGGAGGTGGATGCGTTGTTCTCCTGGACGCTCGATGAGTTCGAGGATTATCTCGCCAGCGAGCGTTACGCTCTTCCGACCACGCCGAGGATCGCGGCCACCGAGGATCTCGGCCTGCCGGTGGTGGATGTGCCGTCGGAGAGCCTGCGGCGCGGCAACGAGTTGTTCGGGGGACAGGGGGGCGGCCTGTTCGGCGCTCTCGATCTGCGGCATCTCGAATTGCGTTGACCTGACATCCGCCACGCGCTACGTGTCGTAGCCTGTGGGTGGTGTCGCGGGATACGATGCGGAGGCGTGGATCGGGAGCGGTTTCCCGGACGCCGCTCGCGTCGGCGAATGGACGGAGCAACCTCCAAGGAGGAACGGAATGTTCAAGCGGATGCTGGCGGTGATGGTCCTGGTGGCGGCGACGTTGTTCGCGGCCCATGCGTTTGCCGCGGATTCGAAGGAAGCGGCCGCGGCCAAGCCCAGGGCTCAGGCGTGGACCGGCGAGATCGTGGACATGAGCTGCTACGTCGATCACGAAGCGAAGGGCGAAAAGCACGGCAAGACGTGCGGCACCAAGTGTGTGGCCGGCGGAACGCCGATGGGCCTGCTGACCGAAGACGGCAAAGTCTACGTGCTGACGCTGGACCACGACAATCACGATCCCTACAACGAATGCAAGAAGTGGGTGGGGAGCACGGTCGAGGTCAGCGGCACGATGGCCGCGCGTGGCGGCGTCACCACCATCGACGTGACCGGCATGAAGCCCCCGGCGGCCAAGCCGGCCACGACGGCCAAGTAATTCATCGCGGAACCGCGTGGAGGGCGCCCGCCCTTCACGCGGTTTTCATTGTCATGCGGAAGCCCGGTTGAAACTCATCCGACTCGCCCTCGCGCGTCTGATCGTGATCGGCGGCGCGCTCGCTCTGCTGGTGATCGCGTGGCGCACGCTCCGTCCCGAGCTGCCCGCCGCCGAACGCGGCCGCCGCCTGGCCGAAAAGACCGGCTGCTTCGCGTGCCATGGTCCCGAGGGAACGCGCGGGACGGTCAATCCCGGCCGCACCGACGTCAGCGTGCCGACGTTCGAAGACGACGTCATGATGTACGCGAAGACGCGGGAAGAAATTCGCGAGTGGATCCACGACGGTTCCACCGCTCGCCGCCGCGCGAGCGCGGCGTGGCGCGACGAGCGCGAGAATGGCGCGCTCCGGATGCAGGCGTTCGGGACCCGGCTCACGGAGCGGCAGATCGACGATCTGGTCGCGTTCGTGACCGCGGCCTCGGGTCCAAAGATCCCGGACTCCCTGGCGAGATCCGGGATCGCTCGTGCCGAAAAACTCGGCTGCACCGGATGCCACGGTCAGGGCGGGCGTCTCGCGCGGCGCAACCCGGGATCGCTGAAAGGCTACGTGCCTTCGTGGGACGGGCCCGACTTCGCCGAGCTGGTGCGCGACAGCACCGAATTCCGGCAATGGGTCGAAAAGGGGGTGAGCCGTCGCTTCGACCGCAATCCGGCGGCGCGCTACTTCCTGAACCGCGCCGTGCTCCGCATGCCGGCGTTCAAGAAGCATCTCGAACCGGCGGATGTTCCCGCGCTGTGGGCCTACGTCACGTGGCTCCGCCATTCGTGAATCGTTCGGGCGTGACGCGGAGGCGTGGAGGCGAGAGAAGCGGGCGCGGGGATCGCGGCGACACGCGAGGCGCAGGCCGGGCGGAACCGCTACCGATTCTTGCGGCGAACCGCGCGCGCCTTGGCTTTCTTCTTTCGCGCGGACTGCTTGGCCTTCTTGCGACGAAGACGGTGCTTGAACGAGGTCATGAGGCTCCCGGGTTGCGCTGCGGAAACGCCATCGCTGGAGTGCGGCGAGCGACGCTAGCCGAGAAACCTGGATTCCGCAAGCCGCCGCGTCGGGCTCTGCGCATCACGCCGCGAAGCGAGGCTCCGGAGCCGGTGCCGGAGTCGGCCGGGAAGTCTGCCGTGGAGTCAGCCGCGGACTCAGGCCGCCCTGGTTCCGAGAATTCTATGCGCCAGCGCTTCGGCAGAGGGCCCGGCCTTGATTTCGAGAGCGGCGGGCGTCATCACGTACACACGATGGTTGTTGCTGCCGGGGTCGGCCGGGAACACGAAGAAGCCCTCCCGGTCGGGCGTGAACGTGAGCGTGTAACCGCACAACAACTCGCCATCCCGGAAGCGCACCACGATTTTCTTGCCGTGCTGGCTCTCGGCGGGCGCCTCGATGAACCCGCGCAGGTCCTGTCGCTTCTCATTTCCTTCGAGATCCTTGACGAAGAACACCGCCTTGAGCTCGCGGCAGCGGATCTGGACGCTCGGCGCGCCGGGGGGCTGCAGGTGGAACACCGGCCGATTGGGAAAGAAATCCTGGGTGGTGCCCTTCAAGACCGCGCCGTTCACGTAGCGCGCGACCACTCGGTTGAAATCGGACATGTCGGTCTCTCCTCGGAGGCGCTCGGTAGGGAAGGGATCGGTGCGCCGAAATCGTTATCGGCCGGCGCCGGCGCGGACTTGACGATGCCCGAAACGGCGCCGGAAGGGCCGTGCGTCATGGGGGCGATCGAGCGCCAGGGGGAAAGGGCCCGGCAAGAGATCGATCCCGTGCTTGAAGATGCCGGGCGCGGCGGCTAACCTGCGGGACCCGTCAGGGAGTCGCCGCGATCGCGGCGTCCGGTTTCGTCCCTTCAGCCCCGAGAGGTCGAGCATGCGTCTGTTTCCCCGATCGCTTCGCTTCTGGACGGCACTCGTCGTTCTGTGCTGGTGGTGCGCCCTGCAGGTCGCGCCGGCGGCGGCCGGACTCGCGCCCTCGCGTTCGAGTGGCGAGACCCGAATCGCCTCCTCGCGCGACGCCGACCTGGTCATCGTCGAGCGCGCTCTCGAGAACAAGATCGTTGCCCAGAAGTTGCGGGATTACGGGGTGGCCCCCGCGGATGTCCAGCTCAAACTGGCCAGCGTGTCCGACCGGGATCTTCACACGCTGGCGTCCGCGTCGAAGGGCCTGCCGAGCGGCGGAGACGATGCGCTCGGAGTGATCGTCACCCTGCTCGTGATCGTGATCCTGGTGCTCGTGATCCTGAAGCTCATGAACAAGAAAGTCGTCGTGAGGTGATGCTGCTCTCGGTGGTGGCGGCGCTGGTGCTCTCGGCGCCGGCCGCCCCGACCGTGCGACTGGCGGTCCCGCTGATCCGGCAGGCGCCCGAGCGCTGCGGGCCGGCCTCGCTCCAGATGGTGCTGCGTTTCTACGGCGCGGATTCCGCCGCGGTCGTTGAGGCGGAGCGGGCCTACGACCCGGTGCTGCGCGGCGCCCTGATCACGGACCTCGCGGCCGCCGCGCGGCGCGGCGGTTTCGATGCCGAGGTCGCGACCCTGAACGACAGCGCGCTGATCGATCTCCTCAGCGGGGGCGTGCCGCCCATCGTGCTCTATCAGAACGGCCCGGTCGTCACCGTGCGCCATTTCGCGGTGGTCGCGGGATGGGTTTCGCCGACGCGCGAATTCATCCTGCACGACGGCGCGGCTCGCGCGCGCTCCATGCGCCGCGAGGAGTTGATCGCGCGCTGGCGCGCCGCGGGCTCGCAGGCGCTGATCGTGCGCAGAGGACGGCCGGCGGTCGCGCGATGAGTCGAATGCGCGGCGTGGTTGCGATCACGGCGCTCGCGGCATTCGCATTCGTTCCGCTCGGGACGGGCTGCTCGCGGCTCGTTCTCCTCCACGATCCGCTCACTGCCGTCGAGCACAACGATCTCGGCGTCGCGTACGAGGCGAAGGGAGAACTCGAGCTGGCGCGAAGCGAATATCGCGAGGCGCTGCGACTCGATGGTGGCCTCACCCGGGCACGCGTCAATCTCGGGAACGTCGAGGCCGCGCGCGGTCGCTGGGGCGCGGCCGAGAAATGCTACCGGCGCGCGCTCGCGGATTCCTCGAGCGACGCGGACGCCATGAACAATCTGGCGGTGGCGCTGATCCGGCAGAAGAAGAGTCTCGACGAGGCGCTGGATTTGGCGGCGCGCGCGGTGGCCGCCGGCGGCGCGCGCGATTCCACGTACCGCGCGACCCTCGAAGAGGCGCACGCGGCGAAGCGCTGAAGCCCGGTCTGGCCGCGCCGGTTGGCGCGGCTGCCGCGTCCGCCGCGATCCGGCTTGAAGCGGGCGCGAGGATATGCCAGCGTCTCGCGCTGCTTCGCACCCCCTTCTCCCATGGAAAGGAGCACTCATGTCGAAACTCGCTCTCTGGATCGTCGCGGGACTGCTGTTCGCTGCCGTCGGCTGCAACCAGTCCGGTGCGGGTGGCAACTCGTCGGCCACGGCCGGCGCTGACTCGAAATCATCGGCCACCTCGACCGGCACTTCGACGACCGGCGGCGCCACCTCTTCCACCGCGCGCTCCGCCATGTCATCCGGCGCCGCATCCAGCGCCACGGCGGGCTCGGCGGTTTCGTCCACCCCGAAAGAGGTCACGATGCCGAACGGGCTCAAGTACGAGGATCTCAGGGTCGGCGATGGCGCGATCGCCGAAAGCGGCATGACAGCCACGGTGAACTACACCGGGTGGCTGACCGACGGCACCAAGTTCGACAGCTCTCTCGACAGCGGCAAACCGTTCTCGTTCCGCCTCGACGCGGGACAGGTGATCCGCGGCTGGGACGAGGGCGTGAAGGGCATGCGTGTGGGTGGCAAGCGCAAGCTGACGATCCCGCCCGATCTGGGCTACGGCGCCGCGGGCGCGGGCGGAGCGATTCCGCCCAACGCCACGCTGGTGTTCGACGTCGAGTTGCTCGGCGTTCGCTGATCCTCGTTCATGACCGTGCGGGCCACCCGCGCCCGTACGGTCCCGCCGTTCACTTCCCGGTCCGCCGGGATCCGCGCGGAGACGCAACGCATGCGATCGAATTCCCGGACCGCCGCGCTCCTCGCGTGCGGACTGTTCGTTTTCACTGTCGCTTCGTCCTCTGTCCGCGCTGCGTCGCGCTCCGGCGCGGCCACGGTCGCCCGGCCGGTATCGCCGACCGCGATCGATCCCAAACTCATGAAGGATCTCGATTGGAGATCGGTGGGCCCCGCGAACATGGGCGGCCGCATCTCCGCGATCGCGGCGCTCGAGAACAAGCCGGCGACGTTCTACATCGGATTCGGGACCGGCGGGGTGTTCAAGACCGTAAACGCCGGCACCACGTGGAGCCCGCTGTGGGAGCATCAGCCGGTCGCCTCGATCGGCGCGATCGCCGTGTGGCCGAAGAACCCCGATCTGGTGTGGGTGGGCTCGGGCGAGGCGAACAGCCGCAATTCATCGTCGTGGGGCAATGGCATCTACCGCTCGGACGACGGCGGCGGCAACTGGAAGCGGACGGGCCTCGAGGCCACGTCCTCGATCGCGCGCATCGTTCCCCATCCGACCGACAGCAACACGGTGTACGTGGCGGCCCTCGGCCGGCTGTGGGGCGAGAACGCCGAGCGCGGAGTGTTCAAGACCACCGACGGCGGACGCACCTGGAGCCAGGTACTGAAAGTCGATTCGCGCACCGGCGCGGTCGATCTGGCGATGGACCCGGGGGACCCCGGCACGCTGTACGCGGCGATGTATTCCCGCCGTCGCACCGCGTGGTCGTACACGTCGGGGGGCACCACCGGCGGCATTTTCCGCACGCGGGATGGCGGAAAGACCTGGACCCGATTGACGGCCGGGCTGCCGGCATCGACCGGCCGCATCGGCCTCGATATCTGGCGCAAGAATCCGCGCGTGGTCTACGCCGTGATCGAATCCGACCAGGGCGGACACCTCGCCGAGTTCGAAGAGAAGAGCCGCGTGGGCGGGGTGTTCCGCACCGACGACGGCGGAGACCACTGGATCCGGCTCAGTCCCTACACGCCGCGGCCGTTCTACTTCATCCAGATTCGCGTTCAGCCCGATGACGACCAGCGCGTCTACCTGCTCGGCACCGATCTGTGGATCTCGGATAACGGCGGCCGCGCGTTCCGGGCCGGCGCGGCGCGGCAGCTGCACTCCGATTGCCACGCGATGTGGGTCGACCCCACGAATCCGGAGCACGTGATGATGGGCACCGACGGAGGGCTCTACGTTTCGTGGGACCGGGCCGCGACCTGGGATTTCATCAACAACATCGCGGCCGGCGAGTTCTACAACCTCGCGCTCGACAACCGTGATCCGTACTGGATCTACGGCGGACTTCAAGATAACCAGAGCTGGGGAGGGCCTAGCCGCACCACGTTCGACGTCGAGTACTTCGGCGACGACCCGAAGAGCGAGGGGATTCTCAACGACCACTGGTTCGATCTCGGGGGCGGCGATGGATTCCACGTCGCGGTGGATCCGGCTCATCCCGAGATCGTCTACCACGAATCGCAACAGGGTTACCTCGAGCGCCTGGACCTCGCGAGCAACAGGACGCGCAATCTCCGCCCCTCGAACAAGGAGGGCGAGCCCAACTTCCGGTTCAACTGGAACACGCCGTTCATCATCTCGCCGCAAGATCCGAGCGTGCTGTGGATGGGCGGAAACCGCGTGTTCAAGCTGCTGGAGCGCGGCGACCGCTGGGAGGCGGTGAGCCCGGATGTCAGCACCCAGGATCCGCAGAAGATGATCACCGGCGGATCGGGCGCCGAGACGCACTGCACGGTGGTGTCGCTCGCCGAATCACCGCTCAAGGCCGGCACGCTGTGGGCCGGCACCGACGACGGCAAGTTGTGGGTGACGAGCGATCAGGGAGCGCACTGGAGCGATCTGACCGCGAATCTGCGGGGCGTTCCGGCCGGGCTCTACATCAGCCGCATCGAGGCTTCGCACCACGACACGGCGGCCGCGTACGTCACGATCGACGGGCATCGTTCTGACGATTTTCATCCGTACGTGCTGGTGACGCGCGATCTGGGCCGCACCTGGACCAGCATCGCCGCGGATCTTCCGAAGGATTCCCCGGTGCTGGTGGTGCGCGAGGACCCCGTCAACGCGAAGCTTCTGTTCGCGGGCACCGAGTTCGGGATCTGGACTTCGCTGGATGGCGGCGCGCACTGGGTCAGGCTGGGAGAACGGCTGCCGACCGTCGCGGTGGACGACATCGCGATCCACCCCCGGGAGCACGATCTCGTGGTGGGGACGCATGGCCGCAGTATCTGGGTGATGGACGACATCTCGCCGCTCGAGCAGTGGAGCGCTGTCGCCGCCGACAGCATCGCGTTTTTCGCCCCGCGCGGTGCGCTCGAGTTCTATGGCATGGGGCTCGGAGGCATCTGGGGTCAGCGCATGTTCCGCGCGAAGAATCCCGCGTTCGGCGCCTACTTCAACTACTGGCTGGCCTCCGAGCAGGAGGATGGCGCGAGCCTCACGATCGCCGATACCGCCGGCGTCACGGTGCGAAAACTCACCGGCCCTGCCACCCGGGGGCTGCACCGCGTGGTGTGGGACCTGCAGGCGGGCGAGGCGCGCGAACGCATTTCGCGTCCCGAGTGGGCAGGTCAGCCGCTGTTCGTTCCGCCCGGCCGCTACACCGTGACGCTCACGACGGGAAAGCATCCTCCGATCAAGCAGGTGATCGACGTGCGACAGCTGCCGGGGACGGGCGATCCGGAGCGCTAGGAATATGGCGCGCGCCCCCCTGGAGGCGTGCCGGGGGACCCGCCGATCGCAATTTGGCGGCAATTCCGGGCTTGACCTCGGCTTGTCGTGGGCTGCACACTTCTTGGGTCGGAACTCCGCCCTTTTGCCTCTCGAAATCCGTCTTGGCCCGGCAGAGCCTGTGACGGTTCCCGATGGTTCTGGGATCGTGGTTCCGGCCGCGTTCCTCGCGGTCGCGCCCCCCGGGCGCTGGCCGGCATTTCCGACGGGGCTCTCGCAGCCCCGGCAGCAAGGAGTTCCGCAGTGGCACTCGGTACGGTGAAGTGGTTCAACGACGCGAAGGGTTTCGGTTTCATCTCTCAGGAAGGCGGCGAGGACGTGTTCGTGCACTTCTCGGCGGTCCAGGGAGAGGGTTTCAAGAGCCTGGCAGAAGGCGAGAAGGTGGAGTTCGACATCACCCGCGGTCCGAAGGGACTGCAGGCGGCGAACGTCCGCAAGGTAGCCTGAGTCAACGAGTGCGGACCCGGGTCGCACCGGCCCGCTGATCGTGCGAAGCGGCCCATCCATCACGGATGGGCCGCTTTTATTTATTGGCGCTCGCGCGCCCGGACGCGGGAGGCAACCAGCGAATCGAGCGAGATGATCTCGCCGGCGCGGCCGACCTGGCCGAACCGCAGCACACCGGTCGGGCAACTTTCGACGCACGCCGAGCATCGCACGCATTCGGGATCCTGCATCGGCAGGCCCCGGTTCGCGAAATTCATCACGTCGATTCCCTGGTGGCAGACCGAGGTGCAGACGTTGCACGAGATGCACTTCTTCTTCTCGGACACGATCGCGAACCGGCTGAACCGCGCGTAGATGTGCATGAGCGCGGCGAGCGGGCAGAAGAACCGGCACCAGGCGCGGCCCGAGAACCAGAAGTAGACGCCGTAACCCACCACCCCGGCCAGGAACACGTCCACGATCCACTTGTAGCCGGGCTCGAGCACGCTCTCGAATGCGCGCGCGACCGCGTTGCCGTCGGGCAGCGCCCAGCCGACGATGCGCGCGGCGAGCAGCAGCAGCGAGATCGCGAGCACGCCCTGCCCGGCGAGGTTCAGGCGATTCCAGAGCGGGCCGTGCGGCATCTTGTGGCGATGCGTATCGCCGAGCGTTTCGGCGAGCGCACCGCACGAGCAGATCCAGCCGCAGTAGAATCCCTTGCCGTACGCGCGCACGCCGAGCGGAATCAGCACGCAGGTCTGAACGAATCCGATCCCGATCCACGCCCACAGCGGCCGGTGCGTGAACACGTTGTACACGTCGAGCGGCCACGCCAGGATCAGGCCATAGGCGCGCCAGAATTCCCGCCCGTGGCCGTACGTCACGGAGGGAAACAACGCGTCGGCGAGGAAGCGCGGCAGGTATCCATGCACATCCAGTTGCGGGAGCAGGATCTCGGGGAGCAGGAACAGCGGGAACACCTGGATCAGCATGAGCGTGAGCGTCTGCGCCGTCACGTACGGCGTGCGCCGGCGCCGGATGCGGCGGAACCCAAACACCACCACGACGATCGAATAGGCGAGCGTATAGTAGAACGAGGGGCTCGCGGCGCTGATCGCGAGCGTGCCGATCAGCGTGCGCCGGTCGCGCGCCGCGGCCGCCAGCTGTCCCCCAGCCGCGGCCAGCAGATCGGGAAGGTTGACCGGGAACCAGTGCCGCGCGTACCACAGGCTCGTAAGCCGGCCGCCCGACTTCCAGTTGTAGAGGCCCACGCAGAACAGCACGAAGCCCGCCAGCGCCGCCCAGTTGAGGGGCCGCATCTCGCCCGCGATCTTGAGCCCCGAGCGCCGCAGGAAGTCGAGCGGAGCCTCGCGCCCGATCATGCTGAAGACGACGTCGTTCGCGAGCGTCTCCCCGCCGCGATCGCTCTCGAGCGTCACGTCGTGCTCGCGAATCAGCGTGACGCGCGTGCCTGGCCTGAGCGCGATGCCGCCGAGCGAGCGCAGGCGCTCGAGGTTTTCGCTCTTGGGGCGGGCCAGCGCGGTCCCGCGGAAGGAGAGCGTCACGTCGGCGCCGGCGCCGTGGAGCGCGATCGCGCACTCGACCGCCGAGTCGCCGCCACCCACGACCAGAGCGCGCCGGCCTGAGTAGTCGCGTGGATCGTGGAGGCGATTGAAAACCTTGCCGGGCGATGCCCCCGGGACCGCGAGCCGGCGGAAATTTCCGCTGCGGCCGATCGCGATCACGACGCGCCTTGCCCGGAGCGATTCGCCCCCGGCGAGCCGCACGATCAGCAGCCCTGCCGAACGCTCCACTTTTTCCGCCCGGCCCGCCCGTGGCCGGATCGCGAGCCGGTCGATCTGTTCGCGCAACTCCTCGACCAGCGTCTCCTTGACGGGCGCGGAGACCTGCAGGGAT
>JACOSU010000144.1 GCA_016178685.1 Candidatus Eiseniibacteriota bacterium
AGGACGCCCAGCAGGCGCGCCTCATCGAGCAGATGGCCCGCGATTTGTTCCTCAGCGTGCGCGTGCGCCGCGGCGCCACGGTGCGCGAGCGCGACGGCCTCGCGATGTCGTCGCGGAACGCGTACCTGGACGCGCGGGAACGCTCGAGCGCCGCGGCGCTGCCGCGCGGACTCGTCGCGGCGCGCGCCGCGCTCGAGCGGGGCGCGCGCTCCGCTTCCCGGGTGACGGGCGCCGTGCGCAGGGTGTGGCGCGCTGAACCCCGAGTGCGGGAGGATTACGTGGCGGTGGTGGATGCGAACACGCTCGAGCCGGTGCGCCGCGTCTCGGGCCGCGTGCTGGTCGCGGTGGCGGCGCGCATCGGGCGCGCCCGGCTGATCGATAATTTCGAGTGGCAGCCGCGGGGCCGGCGGGGAGGGCGGCGATGACCCGGTACGCGCATCCCGAAGTCACGGCCGTGGTGCTGGCCGCGGGACACGGCACGCGGATGAACAGCGATCTCGCCAAGGTGCTGCATCCGATGGCGGGCCAGCCGTTGCTCGCCCGCGTGCTCGAGGCCCTCGAGCGGCTCGGCGTGGGGCGCGTGCTGGTGGTGGTCGGGCATCAGCGCGAGCGCGTGCGCGCGGCGTTCGCCGACCGCGAGATCGAGTGGGTGGTGCAGGATCCGCAGCGCGGCACGGGCCACGCCGTCATGATGGCCGCTCCCGCGCTCGAGGATTTTCGCGGCACGCTGCTGGTGGTTTGCGGCGACACGCCGCTCCTGCGCGCTTCGACGCTCCACGCGCTGCTGGCCGGTCACGCCGCGAGCCGGGCCGCGATCACGGTGCTGTCCATGCGGCTGCCGGATCCGGCCGGGTACGGTCGCATTCTGCGGAAGGGGCGGCTCGAAATCGAGGTGCCGGGCCCCATCGAGGGGATTGTCGAGCATCGTGACGCGACGCCCGAGCAGCGCGCGATCGACGAGGTGAACTCGGGGATCTACGCCTTCTCGTATCCGGAACTTTCCACCGTGCTCGCGCAACTGACGGCGCACAACGCGCAGGGCGAGTACTATCTGACCGACACGGTTACCCTGCTCGGCCGCGCCGGCCGCACCACCGCCGTGGTGTGCGCGCCGGATCATCGTGAGCTGCTGGGCATCAACACCGTGGATCAGCTGGCCGAGGCCGAGCGCATCCATCGTGAGCTGGCCGGCGGTGGGGAAGGGAGGGGTTGAGCATGGCGCGCGCTCCACTCCGGCAGCGGCTGTGGGCGCCCTGGCGGATGGCGTATATCCGCCGAGCCGAGGAGCCGGTCGGCTGCCTGTTCTGCGCGGTGCGTCGATCGCGTTCGGACCGGGCTCATCTGGTGCTCGCGCGCAGGCCGAACGCGATCCTGATGCTGAACCGTTTTCCGTACACTCCCGGCCACGTGATGATTGGGGTCGCGCGCCACGCCGCTCATTTCCACGAGCTGACCGGCGCGGAGCGGTCGGACCTGCTCGATCTCACGGCGCTTGCGGAGCGGGCGCTGGCGTCGGAATATCGCCCGGACGGGGTGAACGCCGGAGCCAACCTGGGGCGCGTGGCCGGGGCCGGTTTCCCCGGGCATCTGCACCTGCACCTGGTCCCGCGCTGGGACGGAGACACGAATTTCATGCCGGTGATCGGCGAGACGCGCGTGTTGCCGGAATCGCTCGAGCGCACCCGGGCGCGGCTCGCGCGCGCCATCCGCGCGATCGAACGGGGGGCCGCGCGCAAGGCGGTCCGGCGTGGCAGGCTCCGGTAACGGCGCGCGCGTCGCGATCGCGGCGCTCGCGCTGATCGTGGCGGCGCTGGCCGTCTCGCTGGTGTGGAGTCGCGTGGCGCCGCGATCGGATGGCCCCCGGGCGGGAGCGAAACGCCACGTGATCCGCGTGCAAGTGTTGAACGGGTCGGGAGAGGGCGGCGTGGCCTCGCGCGTGGCTTCGTACCTGCGTGAGGGCGGATATCAGGTGGTCGAAGTGCGCAATGCCGAACGGTCGGACTACTTCGCGACGCTCGTGGTGTCGCGTCGCTCCGATCTCGAAGCGGCGCGTTCGGTGGCGCGCTATCTCGGCGGACCGCCGGTGATCCGGCAGGAATGGGAATCGGATCTCGCGGAAGTCACGGTGGTGCTCGGCAGCGATCGGAGCCGGCTTCGCCTGGAATAGTCCCGGTCCTTCAAGGAGGCGAACGTGTTCGGACTCGGTGGTGGTGAGATGATGATCGTGTTCCTGATCATTCTGCTGGTATTCGGGCCCAGCCAGATCCCCAAGATGGCGCGGGGTCTCGGACAGGCGATGCGCGAGTTCCGCAAGGCTCAACGCGAGATCACCGACGAGATCCATCGGGACGAGCCGCCCGCGAAGTCATCCGAAAACAAGCCGATCTAGTAACCAGGGCGGCGCAGGAACCGGGCTCCCGCGCCGCGATCGCTTCTTGAAGAATTTCGGCGCGCGATGCGCTACTGCGCCACCGGTGCGCGCTGATCCTCGACCCTGGCCCGCGCCCGAAGCTCGAGCAGGAAACCGGCGAAGAAGGTCTGCTGGCGGCGCTGCAGGATCTCGCTCGAAATCTGGGACTTCAGCGTGTCGAACAACGCAGGGTTTCCGGCCAGCTTCTGGTCCACGCGCAGGAAATACCAGCCGTTCACGGCGCGCACCGGTCCCACGACCCGCCCGGGCTCGAGCGCGAACAGCCGGCCGACGATCTCGGGCGTCGAAAACAGCCGCGGATCCGGCGAGACGCGGTTGAGGCCGGTCAGCGAAAGCGGGACCAGCCCCCGCGTCTTCGCCGCCGCTTCGAGCGTCGCGCCCTTCGAGAGATCGGCCGCGATCAGGTCGGCGCGACCCCGGTCGGCGGTGACGCGGGCGTCCATGACGGCGAGCTGGCGAAGCGGATCGCCGATCTCGTCGCGCGAGGCGGGTCCGCCCTCGTGCCGGCTCGCCACCTGCACGATCACGAACTCATCGAGGCCCTCGAACACGCCGCTCACCTGGTTCAATTTCGCGCCCAGCCCCCAGTCCGAAGCTTCGGGCGTCGAGTACAGCTGCTGCGGTGGATTGTTGTAGTCGTAGAATGCGGTCTTGGACGTCGCGAGGCCCTTTTCGGCGGCGGCCCGGCCCAGTCCGGAGGAGACGGCGCGCTCACACAGCTTGAGCATGTCGGCCGACTGATCGCGCAATGTGGTTTCGTTGGGGCGCACGCGCAGGATGATCTGCGCGACCTTGAAGCCGGTCGCGGCCGCTCCCGGGACCACGGGACGATCGAGCAGCCGGAACATCATGAACCGGCCTTGCTCCTGCAGCGGGTCGGTGATCTCTCCGACCTTGAGCGCGGACATGCGCGCCGCGAGCTCCGGCCCGAAGTCGGTGAGCTGGAGGATGCGCGGGATCTCGCCGCCGTTCGCGGCTCCCGGACCCTCGGAGTAGTCCTTCGCGATCTGCGCGAAATCCTCGCCCGCTCGGATGCGGCGCGCGAGGCTCGCCGCCAGTTCGCGCGTGGTGCGAACTTCCTCGTCGCCGTACTTCTTCGGCACGCTCAATACCTCGAGCTGAACGCGCAGGCCGGAGCTGAAAAGGCCGCGGAACTGCTGATAAACCCGGGCCAGATCCGCGTCCGACGGCGGGGGCGGCTTAAGGTCGGCGGCGGGCGAGATCTGGAGAACGGTGGCGTTCACGCGGTCATAGCGATCGCGGAACGCCTGCTCGAGCTCGGGCTCGGTCAGCTTGATGGACGCCATCAGCCGCTCCTGAAGCTTGCGAACCGGCAGCTGGGAGCGCACCAGGTCCTCGACCGAAGACCAGTTCTGGTTGGGGTCGCGCATCGCCGCCTGGTACTTCGCGGCGTCGAATTTTCCGTTGGTCTGGAACGCCGGGAGGCGCGTCACCTGCGAGGGCGGAGACGTCTGGAGCGCCACCAGCACTTCGTGATCGTGAGGCTTGAGGCCCAGCTTCCGGGCCTCGGCGGCCATCAGACGCTGGGCGACCAGCGATCGCCACGCCTGCACTTCGAGCATCTTCTCGTCGCGCTCGGCAGGGTCCACGTTGAACTGGCGATGGTAGTTCTCCCGCTGCTCGTTCAGGGCGGTCTGGTAATCGGAGGCGCTGATCGGGTCGCCGTTCACCCGCCCGACCGTATTGCCGGTGTGCGTGCGCGTACCGGGGTCGAGGCGGGCGGCGAACAGGAAGATGAACCCGCCGACGAACGTGACGATCGTGATCAGGGCGACCGCCCACCAGATGGCCTTGGTTCGTTTGTTCCCGCTGCGCAGAATTCGAAGCATTCGAGACTCCGGGTGGCGGTCGGGCTTTGCGATGGAGGATCCAGAAGGACGGAGGAGTCTAGCAGCCGGCCGGCCGCGCGACAACCGGAACGCGCGGGCGCGCTTCACGGCTTTCATTGCGAGCCACGCTCGCGTGTGCTACCTGTCGCTCATCCGCCATGCGATCCGGAGGTAGCCCTTGCGCAGCGAAGCCCTCAATCGTCACGCCGACTCCGAGGCGCAGCCGCGGCCCGCTCCGGTTTCGGAGCACGTGCTGGACGCGCTCGAGCAGGGCGTCGTGGCGCTCGATCGCGAACGCAAGGTGGTCTACAACAACCGCCGCATCGAGGAACTGCTCGGCAGCGAGCCGGGCACGCTGCTCGGGATGCCGGGGGGCCGGCTCTTTCCCGGGGCCGAAGCGCGTTGGCTCAAGGGCGCGTCGCGCGAACCGCGGGATTTCCGCCTCGAGGCCGAGGGCCGCCAGATCACGCTCAAGGCCGAGTCGCTGCCGATGCGCGACGATGAGGGAAACGTCGTGGGTTCCGTGGTGCTGGCCGAATCGATCTCCGAAACCGAAGACGGCGAATTCCAGAAGAAGATCGATCGTCTGGTTTCGCTCGGCGAGCTTTCCGCGTACGTGGCTCACGAGATCCGCAACCCGCTGACCGGGATCCGCACCACCGTGCAGTTCGTGGGCTCCAAGCTCCGCCCGAACGACGCCCGGCGTGAGGACCTGGAAGACGTGATCAAGGAGCTCGATCGCATCGAGCAGATCATCACCGGCCTGCTGATGTTCGCCCGCCCGCCCGCGGCGCAGCCGCAGGCCTGCGATCTTCATCAGATCGTGGACAAGACGCTCGACATGCTCGAACTCCAGCTCGGCGACGCCCAGGTCAGGCTGTCGCGCGAGCCCGCGGACGACCTCCCGCAGGTGGTCGTGGATCCCGATCTGATGCAGCAGGTGTTCCTCAACCTGTGCCTGAACGCGGTGCAGGCGATGCCCGAGGGCGGCGAGCTCGCGGTGGCGACCGCGGTGCGCCGCTACCGCACACGCCGTTCGATGGTGGACGTGTCGTTCCGCGATACCGGCGTCGGCATCCCGCGCGAGCTGATGGAAAAAATCTTCGATCCCTTCTTCACGACGCGCTCGATGGGCACCGGCCTCGGCCTTCCGATCTCGGTCCAGATCGTCCGCGATGCCGGCGGCGTGATCACCGCGAAAAACAACGCGAGCGGCGGCGCGACGCTGCGCGTGTCGCTGCCGGTGCCGGCGGAGCCCCCCGGAAAGCCCGAGGAGTAGTCGCCTTGAAGAGCTCCGTGCTGGTGGTGGACGACGAGCTTCTGATCCGCAAGTCGCTGGCCAAGGTGCTGCGGGCGCGAGGCTACGCCGTGGAGGTCGCGAGCAGCGGGGCCGAGGGCCTCGAGAAGGCGGGCGAATCGCGCCCGCAGGTGATGATCCTCGACATGCGGCTGCCCGACACCGACGGGCTTTCGGTGCTGCGCCGGGTGCGCGAACTCGATCCGCTGCTCCAGGTGATCATGATCACCGCGTTCGGCGACGTCCAGTCGGCGGTGGACGCCATGAAGCTCGGCGCCTGCGACTTCCTGCGCAAGCCCTACGAGATGGAGGATATCGTGCTCGCGGTCGAGGCCGCGGCGCGCACCTTCCGCCAGGCGAGCGAGCTCGATCTGTACCGGCGCCAGGCCTGGCGGCAGTTCTCGGACGAGGAGATCATCGGCCAGTCCGAGCCGATGAACGTGGTGCGGGATCTGATCGAGAAAGTCGTGCGCAGCCAGGCCACGTCGGTGCTGATCACGGGCGAGAGCGGGACCGGCAAGGAGCTGGTGGCGCGCGCCATCCATTATCGGGGAGATCGCGCTCAGGCCCCGCTGATGGAGGTGAACTGCTCGTCGTTTCAGGAGACGCTGCTCGAGAACGAGCTGTTCGGCCACGAGCGCGGCGCGTACACCGACGCGTCGGATCTCAAGAAGGGCCTGGTCGAGCTGTGTGACGGCGGCACGCTGTTTCTCGACGAGGTGGGGGACATGTCGCTCCCCACCCAGGCCAAGCTGCTGCGCTTCATCGACCATCGGAACTTCAAGCGCGTGGGCGGGGCCCAGGACATCACGGTCGATATCCGCATCGTGGCGGCGACCAACAAGGACCTCGAAGGCGAAGTCCGCGCCGGGCGGTTTCGCAGCGATCTGTATTTCCGGCTCAAGGTGGTGAGCATCCCGCTGCCGCCGCTGCGCGAGCGCGGAGACGACATCCTTCTTCTCGCGCGCCACTTCGTGGGGGAGTTCGGGCGCAAATTTCAGAAGCGGTTCTCCGATCTCTCGGTCGAAGCCGCGGCGGTGCTGCGGGTCTATTCATGGCCCGGGAACGTTCGCGAGTTGCGAAACCTGATCGAACGCGTGGTGCTGCTCGAAGAGGGAGAATGCGTCGAGCCGGCGCACTTTCCTCCCGAAGTGCTGGGGCGCACCAACGTGGCGACGGAGGGCGCGACGCCGTCGGAGTATCCGCTGCCGACGCTGGCGGAGATCGAAGCCGGACACATCGCGGAAGTGCTGCGCCTGACGGCCGGCAACAAGAGCCAGGCCGCGCGAATTCTGGGAATATCGCGCCAGGGCCTGATCGAGAAACTGAGACGTCTTCGTGCGGAATCAGAGGTCGGTCGTCAAGTTTCTCGCAACAATATACTTGACGCACCCGCAAAAACCCGCTAGAGTCAGGGGCATGAAAAAGCCCTTGAAAGTGCCCGCCACGCTGGTTCAAGCAATCCGCTACTTCGCCGACCCTAATGTCTGCTTGTCGTTTCTTGTGAACCTCCGCTGGCCCGATGGCGTACGCTGTCCCCGTTGCGGTAGCGAAAAACACTCATTTATCACGACGCGCAAGATCTGGAAGTGCGCCGGGTGCAGGAAGCAATTTTCCGTCAAGGTCGGAACCATCTTCGAGGATTCGCCCATCGCGCTCGACAGATGGCTCGCGGCGCTTTGGATGGTCGTGAACTCCAAGAACGGCATCAGCTCGTACGAACTCGCGCGGTCGCTCGGCATCACGCAGAAGACGGCATGGTTCATGCTGCATCGCATCCGCCTCGCAACGCAGACGCGATCCTTCATGAAGATGCGCGGAGAGGTCGAAGCAGATGAATCGTTCATCGGCGGCAAGGCCCGCAATCGCGGGCATGCTCTCAAACGTTACGCATCCCCGATCAAGAGGCACAACCGTCTCGCTATGACGGCCGTCATGGGACTACTGGAACGCGGTCCGAAGGGAAAGAGCCGGGTGCGCACGAAGGTCGTGCCGAATGTGCGGCGCGCTTCCCTCGCGCCCGAGATTCGCCAGAACGTCGAGCGGGGCTCGGTCGTCCTCACGGACTCGCTCCAGTCGTACGGCGGGCTCAAAAGCGACTACGTTCACGAAGTCATCAACCACGCCGAGTCGTACGCTCGCGGGCGCGTCCACACGAACGGGCTCGAAAACTTCTGGTGCCTGCTCAAGCGAACGATTCGCGGCACGTATGTGAGCGTGGAGCCGTTCCACCTGTTCCGTTATCTTGACGAGCAGGCGTGGCGATTCAACATGCGCACGATGACCGACTCGGGTCGATTTATGGAGACGCTTGGGCAGATCGTCGGCCGTCGCCTAACGTACAGTGAACTTACCGGAGCCGACGCCACAGCATGAGCGCAAGACGCCGGGAAGCCTCGTCAGGGGCGGGGAAAACGAGGGCATGGACAAAGCGAAGGAAGTGGCCGATGACAAGGCGACCCCGTTCGAGCGGCTTGCGGGATTCTTGACACGGATTCTACAGGTATCGAAAGACGAGATTGCGGAACACGATGCACGCAAGCGCCGCAAACCTCAAAAGCCGAAGGGGCGTCAGTCATCATGACGGTCCGCGGCGACTTGCATCCAACGGACTCGGGGCCTAGTCTTTTGGAAGAGCACGGAGGGACGAGATGAGCGTACCGATGAGAAGTGGTAGGGGAAGCGCCGGGTTGAGAGGGGGCGGATTGGCCCTTTGCCTGCTCGCGCGCCAGCACGGGGAGAAGTCCACAATCCTTTTCGTCACGCAGGTTCAAACCGAGCGCGACATGGACTTCGCAGGAGAGAGTCACGTGGCCACGATAATTGGCCTTGAGGACCGCCTGGTCGCGACCGGCCAGACGCTGGATCAGGCGCGGGACAATGCGCTGGAGCTTTTCCGCGACCTAATCGACGAAGCGATCGAGGTTTCGGAGGAAGTCGGCACCAAGTCAATCCAGAAGACCCTCGAAGGCTCGCAAATCCCCTTCGTCGTGGCAAAAAAGTCGTTCTCGCAGGTGGACGAACTTTTCGACGCATGGACGAAGTTGCTGAACGAACGACTCAGCGAGCTTCACTCTGGGGACGACGAGAGCGAGAAGTGGAAGGCCGTATCCAAGGAGCAGGAGTGTTTCGCGTAGTAGCCAAATAGGCCATGAGGGCTGCGCTGGTGGCTCACTATGTTCGTCTTCACGGGATGATCTTCCGCGACTGCCTTGTCGGCGATGGATGGGAAGCCACCTATCGCGGCAAGGGCAGCGGGGACCCGCCGACCAAGGTTATTCTCAAGAAGCCGGGGTACGCTGACATCACGCTTACCCTGCTGTGACCCCTATTTCGTGAGACACCCGGTGTCTGCAACTGTCTGCTGTTCGCGGCGGAACTCGGCCGGGGATTTCATCCCGAGCGAGGAGTGCGGGGCGAAGGTATTGTAGTCCTCGATCCAGTGCGGGATCTGCTC
>JACOSU010000145.1 GCA_016178685.1 Candidatus Eiseniibacteriota bacterium
GCAGCGCCTCGGCGCCCGCCCCGGGTGGCGCGGGACCGCCCCGCAGCCAGTGGACGAACGCGGCGTCCTCGATCCAGCGGCCTTCGCCATCGAGATCGAAGCGCGCGGGCTGAGGAAGATCGGCGTCGCCCCAGCGCGTGTGCGCATCGGAGGCGCCGCGCGCGTCGTCGCGCCCGGCGCCGGGGGCGACGCCTTCTCGCACGTCGATCTCGACCGCGTCGTCCGAGACCAGCATGCGCCCGCGTTCACCACCGAGTTCGATCACATTCGCGGCGCGCGGGTAACCCGGCACGCTCCACGAACAGTCGAACCCCGCTTCGGCGCCGTCGGTGAACCGGACCATCGCGTGCAACTCGTCTTCGTGGTCGCCGTACAACCGGTTCGCGGTGGCGCGCACTTCGGCCGGTTGCCCGAGCATGCGCGTGAGCAGGAACAGCAGATCGAACGCGGCATGCGCCGTCACGCCCGCCTCGCTCCCGAGCGTGATGCGGCGGGCGGAGCGCGGGCTGAACACGCGCGAGACGAACGTCGAGGCCCGCGCCTGGCGCACGCGGCCGATCGCGCCCGAGGCCAGGGCCTGCTGCGCGCGCGCGAAGACCGGCTGGTGGACCAGCGGGTGCGACACCATCAGCGCACGTCCCGCGCGGCGGGCTTCATCCACCACGTTCGATCCCTCGCCGAACGCGAGCGCGATCGGGCGCTCGATCAACACCGCGGCGCCTGCGGCGAGCGCGCGGGTCGCGAGCGCGGCCCGGCGGTCGATCGCAGCGCACACCCAGATCGCTTCGGGTTTCTCGCGGGCGATCAGGCGCTCGAGTTGCGCGTGGATCGGGGAGCGAAACCCCATGCCGGCCGCATTGCGCCGCGCGGCCGCACTCGGATCGCAGAGCCCCACCAGTTCCGCGCTCTCGAGCGTTGCCAGGGTCGCGGCGTGCGCGAGACCGGAGCGCCCCAGTCCCGCGACCGCCACGCGCACTGGAGTGCGTGCCGCGCGGGGCTGCGATTCGGCGTCCGATCCGGATTCGATCGTCATGATCGGCGCGGCCGGGTTCCTTCCGGGCCATTTGAGCATGACGCGAGCCTATCATGCGGACGCCCCCGGAGCGTGAGCGCCGGGGGCGTCGGTCGGATCGGCCGGAGCTCAGGCCGCCGGCTTGACCTGGATCTGGACGTCCTGACGGTCGGGCTCGGCGACCTTGAACAGATCGGCGGGCAGCAGCGAGAGCCAGCCCGCGACCAGTGTGTCCGGAATCTGCTGGATGCGTGTGTTGAACGTGGTCACCGTGTCGTTGTAGTACTCGCGGCGGTCTGCAATCTGGTTTTCGAGGTCGCTGATGCGGCTTTGAAGCTGAAGGAAACCCTGGTTGGCCTTCAAGTCGGGGTAGGCATCCATCACCGCGAAGAACTGCCCCAGCGCCTGCGTCAGCTGTCCCTCCGCGTGGGCGCGCTCCGCGACCGACTTCGCCTTCACCAGCGCTCCGCGCGCCTCGCTCAACGCGTCGAACACCGCGCGCTCGTGCTGCATGTAGCCCTCGCACGTGCTCACCAGCTTCGGCAGCTCGTCGTGCCGTTGCTTCAACAGGACGTCGATGTTCGCCCAGGCGCGCCCCACGCTGTTCTTGAGCGCCACCAGGCCGTTGTAGATCGAGAAGAACATCGAAGCACCGCCGATCAGCGCGAACAGCAACGTCGCGGTGACCAGGATTTCCATCGGATGCATGACCGCCTCCGTTCGGAATGAACCGTCCGGCACCGCGCCGGTGCGACTCGTGAAACCCCTGCCCGATACGACTAGTGAAGCCCGTGCGTTGACGTGATCGAGATCAGCCACCAGCCCAGCGCGAACAGCGTGAGCAGCGGGCCGCCCACCAGCTGCGCCGCGGCGTGGATTCCGAGATCGAGCGTCAGATCGCGTTCACTCTTCTGGCTGATGATGAACGTCGGCTCGTTCTCGCCCCTGCGCATCACCGCGACCGTCGCTTCATCGAGCGTCTGGATGCGGGCCGGACCGCCGTCGGTTCCGGTCGCCTGCATCGCGTCGGCATCGCTCACGGTGAGCGCGTGCGTGCGCGGCATGGCGGTGCCCATCACGAAAACTTGCCCCTGCTCCTCGACGATGCGTTCGCGAAACCGCAACTGTCCGAGGCTCCACACGCTCGCGAGCGCGAGGTGGTTGTCGTGGATGTATTCCGAATAGCACGGCGGCAGCAGCGGACCGGTGCAGACTTCTTCAACACCGGGACACAGCCTGCACTCGGCGCCCTCGGGATAGACCAGCGCCACGCCGGTTCCGTCGCTCAAGAAGAACGGATGCCCCGACGCGCTGCGATGAACGACGCTCCAGCCGTTCTTGTTGCGGGTCGAGATGTCCAGCTCCCAGAACACGCACGGGTGTTGCGAGAACGGAGCGGTGAGCGCGCTGCGGGGCTCGGCGGCGCCGGTGATCTCGACCAGTCCCATCGGCATCGAGCGGATGTGGGACCGCGGCGTGTTGAGGATCAGGCGACGCTCGCGCCAGCCGCGAAACCCGCGCACGAACAGAACGATGCCGCCGATGAACGGCACCAGGATCGCGATCGGGGAAGAGAAAAGGTGCATGAACTCGCCCCGATTCAGGGCGCGCCCTGCGCGCGCAACCAGTCGAGCGCGCTCGCCAGGTACGTGAGCCCCGCGAGTCCGAGCACGGGGCCGGCCGCCGCACCCAGCATGCGCCACGCCGGCAGGAGGTAAGGCAGCGGATCGGGCGTGCGATCCGTGACCAGAAGGAAATCGAGATGCTCGCCGGCGCCGATCCACAGATCGGGTTCGCCCGAGGTGGCGCGATCCGCTGTGCCCGTGACGACCGCGCCGCCATCGGTGCCGGTGCGCAGCCACTCCTCTTCGGTTTCGATCTCGAGCGGACGCCCATGCCGCGCGTAGCCGATCACGTGACATTCGGCGCCGGCCAGCAGCGCCCGCTCGACCAGGTGCAGCTTCGCTCCCGTCGTGCGCGCCCATGCCACCTCCGGCGCGCGCGCCAGCAGGGCGTTCAGGTGTTCGCTCAACGCCTCATCCGACTCGACCTCGCGCTCGGCGGTCACGGCCAGATCCCAGCGCGCCCCCGATTCTGTCACGCTCGCGCTCAACTCGCCGTCGGTGAGCCGAAAGCTGCGGCGCTCGTCGACCGTCGCGCGCGTGAGCATGTTCGAGGCGCGCAGCTCGAGCCGCCACCCCGCACACGGACGATTGGAGAGCGGCGCGAACATCGGGCCCTCGAGCGCGACCCGCCCGGTGACGTGCACGAATCCCGACGGGTACTCGGACAATTTGGCGCTGCGAAGGCGAGATAGGTGGCGGCGCAGACGAACGGCGCGCAGCCCGTCGCTGAACAGCGGCGCCCCCGCGACCAGCGCGGCGGCGGCGCACGCGAGTCCGGGTGCGTTGGGATGCAGTTCGAGCCCGAGGTTCATGGCGCAGGAGTTATCGGCGCCCGGCGTTTCGCTCCGCAGCACGAAATGGGTGGGCCTGAGGGCCGCATGGGGCGCCCTCGGGAGCCCGGAATCGATGCCGTTGCGCGTGCCGGGACGGGTGTGCGGTCGCGGACGAGGGATCGGCTCGGCCGCCCGGCGGCCGCCACGGGCCCGCGCTCTAGCGCATCTCCCTCAAATGGTCGGCGATCAGCCACACCCCGGTCGCGGCGTAGAGCAGCCGCCACGCCTCGAGCGGAAAATGGAACGGCACGAATGGATTCAGCACGATCGCCACCGCTGCGTACGCGATCCACGCGCCGCGCCGCCCGCGTCCGATCGCGATCCCGGCTTCGAGGATCGCGTACAGGCACAGCACCCAGCTCAACGATCGCGCGAGTTCGCGCGAGATCGGCGCGAACGCCGACGCGAGCGACAGAATGCCGAGCGCCCACGCCGTCCAGCGCAGCACCGTGGCCGGTCCCGCGCCGCTGCCGCTCTTCGGCCTGGCCATTCTTCAGCGCGCGCTCGCGAGCGCGCGTCCTCCATCCACCGCGTAGGTGCCACCCGTGATCCATGCCGCCTCATCACTCAAAAGAAAAAGCGCCAGCGCCGCGATCTCCTCGGGCTGTCCGACGCGCCCGATCGGATGCGTGCTCTTCGATCGCTCGAGGAACGCGGCGTAATCCGGCACCGCGTTCGTGATGGTGTGCAGCTCGGTCACTACCACGCCCGGATTGACGGCGTTGACGCGAACTCCGTGCGGCGCGAAATCGAGCGCGGCGCAGCGCGTATAGTGATCGACCGCCGCCTTGCTCACGCAGTAGGCGAGCAGCCCGGCGTACGGGCGCGGCCCGGCCACCGACGAAATATTGACGATTGAACCGCGCCGCCGGATTAACTCGGGCGCGGCGGCGCGCGTCATCAGGTGGAGCGAGCGCAGGTTCGAGTCCATCACGCGATCCCATTCACCGGGCGTGGTCTCGCTCACGCCGCCCACACCGATCACGCCTGCCGCGTTGACCAGCAGGTCGAGCGCGCCGAACGACGAGCGGGCGGTTTCGACCCACGCGCCGCACACGGATGCCTCGCGCACATCGCCCACCGCCACCGCCGCAGCTCCGCCCGAGGCGCGGATGCGATCAGCCTCGGCCTCGAGCCGCTCGCGGCGGCGCCCGGCGAGCACCACGCTTGCGCCCTCGGCGCCCAGGGCGCGCGCGCACGCGCGTCCGATCCCGCTGCTCGCTCCCGTCACCAGCGCGACTTTGCCGGTGAAACGCTGCGCTGCCGTCACGGTTGCCTCCCGCCCATCACTTCGGTTCCTCGCCGCGCTTGAGGTCGCGCGCGCGCTGATCGCGGCGCTCGTCGCGGCGGCCCCTGCGATACGCCCACGAATAGACCAGCAGCACGGCGATCGCGTGGATCGCCCACCACCCGGAATGCAGGAACTCGAGTCCCTTGGGCAGCGCCATCTCTAGAAGTGGTCTCACAAATGGGTGAAATCGGATAAGCTGCTCCTCGACGGCGTCACGGATGGCGCCGAGGAGGTAGCAATGGACCTCACCGACGAGCAATGGACGATCGTCGAACCGCTGATCGCAAAGCC
>JACOSU010000146.1 GCA_016178685.1 Candidatus Eiseniibacteriota bacterium
CGCGAGCGCGAGCCCCAGTCCCCAGCCGCGCTTGCGGGTGGTGTAGCCCGGGTTGAATGCGCGCCGCTGCTCCTCGCGCGACATGCCGCGGCCGTTATCGCGCACGACAATCTCCACGGTTTCGCTCTCGGGCCGCAGGCCCACCTCGATCTCGATCCGCGCCGGGCGCCGGTCGAGCGCCGAGATCGCGTTCGCGATCAGATTCTCGATCGCCCATTCCATCAACTCGGGATTGAGGTTCACCGGGGGCACCTCCTCGTAGCGCTCGCCGATCTCGACGCCCGCCCCGTTCGCGGGCAAACGCCGCCGCATGTATTGCACCACCCGGCGCACGGTCGGCGTCACGTCCTGGGGATGCAGCACGGCCGCCGATCCCACGTGACTGAACCGCTGCGCCACCTTTCCGAGCCGCTCCACGTCGCGTTCCATCTCTTCGAGCGTCTCGGTAAACTCCGCGCGCGGCACGCGCACGTCATCGGAGGGCGTTTCGCCGTGGCCGCGCAGCAGCTCGATCCAGCCCATCAACGACGACAGCGGGGTGCCGAGCTGATGCGCGGTCTCCTTCGCCATGCCCACCCAGATCATGCGCTTCTCGGCGGTGCGAAGCCCCGCCAGGCCGATCAGGCCGAGTCCCAGCAGCAGCACCACGCCGAGCACCGAAACCAGCGGCATCCAGCGCAGCCGCTCCATCACCTCTGGCTCGCCGAAGTGCACCCATCCGAGCGTGTCGCGCCCCGCGCTCTGCGTCATCACCACCGGCGGATTGCGCCGGTCGAGCTGCATGGCGCGGCGCCGCACGTCCTCGATGCGGTCGCGGATCGCGGGCGCGACCGGCTGTCCGTATTCGACGCTGTCGATCGAGGCCGCCGGAACCAGCGCCGGATCGAGCCCGATCTGGCGCCACGCGCGCGGCGTGCCCAGACGGTCCGTCACGATGATCGGGAAATCGATGCTGCCGATCATTTCCGAGAAGATGTGCTGCAATTCGGGGTCGCGCGTCGCGGGAAGTGAGGCCTGCGCGCAGAACCTCGCGAACACGCGCGATGTGGTCGCGACCTCGTGCGAGAGGCGCGTGATCAGCTGGTCGGTGAAAACGAACACTCCCAGCACCAGCAGACTCGAGCCGGCCAGCAGGCTGCCCTTGAGAAGCTGCGGACCGGAAACTCGAAGTCCAGGGATCATGGGCGCGAGGTCACGGGCGTGGCGCGATTTCCTCGAGCCCGCCCAGGTACGGGCGCAGCGCCGGCGGAATGCGCACCGTCCCCCGCGCGGTCTGGTGGTTCTCGAGCAGTGCCGCGTAAGTTCGCGGCAGCGCCACGCCCGAGGCGTTCAGCGTGTGGGGGAACTCGGCCTTCGCTCCGGCCTCGCGCCGGAAGCGCAGGTTCATGCGGCGCGCCTGGAAATCCTCGAAGTTCGAGCACGACGAGCACTCGAGCCAGCTCCCGGTGCCGGGGGACCACACCTCGAAGTCATAGCATTTCGCGGCCGCGAAACTCAGGTCGCCGCTGCTCAGCAGCATCATGCGGTACGGCAGCTCGAGCGCCTCGAAAATGTCGGCGACGTCGCGCGCGAGTTTCTCGTGCTGGTCGTAGCTGGTCTCGGGCGCGACGATCTTGACCAGCTCCACCTTGTCGAACTGGTGCAGGCGGATCATGCCGCGCGTGTCCTTGCCGTAGGTGCCGGCTTCGCGCCGGTACGACGCGCAGTAGGCGGTCAGAAACACCGGCACGCGGCCGGGCTCCAGAATCTCCTCGCGGTAGATGTTCGTGACCGGCACCTCGGCGGTGGGATTCAGGAACAGGTCGTCCTCACCGACGTGGTACATGTCGCCTTCCAGTTTCGGCAGCTGCCCGGTGCCAAACAGGCTGGCGCGCCGCACGACGTGGGGCGTCGACACTTCGGTGTAGCCGTGACGTTCGGTGTGGAAATCGAGCATGAACTGGATCAGCGCGCGCTCGAGTTTCGCCCCGAACCCGGTGAACAGCAGGAATCCCGAACCCGCGATGCGCGGCGCTCGCTCGAAGTCGAGCAGGCCGAGCGAGGTCGCGATCTCCCAGTGCGGCCTGGGCTCGAAGTCGAACGACGGCTTTTCGCCCCAGTCGAGCACCCGGTGGTTCTGCGCCGCGTCGTGCCCGGGCGGCACCGAGGCGTGCGGCAGGTTGGGGATCCATGCGGCGAGAGCTTCGCTTTCCTCTTCGAGCGTCTTGAGCTCGCCGTCGAGCCCCTTGATCCGGTCTCCGACCTTGCGCATTTCGGCGATGTCGGCATCCGCGTCCGTGCCCTGCCTCTTCTTCAGAGCGATCTGTTCGCTGGCGGCGTTGCGCCGCGCCTTGAGCTGCTCGGTCTCGTGGAGCAACGAGAGCCGCCGCTCTTCGATCGCGTAGAAACGATTGAGATCCACCGCCATGCCCTTCAGGGCGAGGCCGGCCTCGACCTTATCGCGGTGATTCCGAAGGAATTTCAGATCCAGCATGGAACGGAGTCCGATCGATTGGGGTTGGGCGCGCGATCCACGCGGGCTCAGGGTTGCTGCTGGTGCGCCAGCTCGCGCGCCTTCGCGTACGCGGCGCGCGCGTCCTCGTCACGTCCAAGCTTCGAGAGCGCCATGCCGAGGCCGTAGAATGCCGCCGGCTCTTCGGGCCGGTTCACCGCGGCCGCGGCATAGCGGCGCGCCGCGAGCCGGAAGTCGCCGGCGCGGTACGCCTGATTGCCCGCTTCGATCAGCATTCCGGCGCGCGCGGCCGGATCGGGGGCCGCGGTCCCGTGTTTCGGCGCACACCCGGCAACCAGGCACAATCCGATCACGGCCACCCGTGCCGCGCGCAACGTACGCCGGATGCGCCCCGCCGACAAGCCGCGCGCGCTCGCGCAGGGAACGCTCCGGGAACGGCTCGGCCCCGGCAGGAGGAACGCTCGCACCGGGGCCGCGCGCCGCATCCTTGCGATCAGACCCTGGCCGCAGCCTTCTGCTTCGCGGCCTTGCGGGTCGCCCGGGCGTTGATCTTTCGCTCGGAGAGCTTGCGCGGCACCGCGCGCTTTTTCGCGGCCGCCCCGCTCTTCGCGCTCTTCTTCGCGATCTTCTTGGCCGGCACGTCTGCAGCGACGGGCGGGGTCGAAGTCATCGAGATGCCGAGCGAGCGCAGCAGCGACGCTGCCTGCTCCGAGGGCTGCGCGCCCTTCTCGATCCAGGCGACGACCTTGTCCTTGTGAACCACCAGCTCGTAAGGCCGGGTCAGCGGATTGTAGTGTCCCAGGATCTCGAGGAAGCGTCCGTCACGCTGCCGCCGCGAATCCGCCGCGACCATCCGGTAAAAGGGCCGCTTCTTCGCGCCAGCCCGCATGAGGCGAATCACCACCGACATGATTTTCTCCTCCGAGTGACCCTCCGCCGCGGGCGGGTCGCCCGCGCGGTTTGAAATCGTTATCGCATCATCCCGCGCAGGGCCTGCAGCCCGCGCGGCCCCTGCTTGAGACGCCTCATCAGCGTCCGGGCCTGATCGAAATCCTTCAGCAGCCGGTTCACTTCGCTCACCGAAGAGCCGCTGCCCGCCGCGATGCGGCGTCGCCGGCTCCCGTCGATCACACGGGGCAGGCGCCTCTCCCCTGGCGTCATGCTGAGCAGGATCGCCTCGTACTTCCGGAGCCGCGCGAGATCCGGTTTCGAGTCCTCGAGCGCCGCGCGCGC
>JACOSU010000147.1 GCA_016178685.1 Candidatus Eiseniibacteriota bacterium
CACCTCGTCGAGCACTTCCTTGACGCCCATGTTGTGAAACGCCGAGCAGCAGAACACCGGCATCAGGTCGCCCTGCACCACGCGTTCGCACAGGCCCCTGCGAATTTCCTCGACGCTGAGCTCGCCGGTGTCGAACTTGATCAGCAACTCCTCGTCGCCCATGGCGGCCTCTTCCATCAGCTTCTTGCGCGCCTCGGCGACCCCCAACTTCAGATCCTCGGGAATCGGGATCTCCGTGCTCTTTTCCTCCATGCCCTTGCCGCTGAACGTGAACGCCTTGTGCTCGATGAGGTCCACGATCCCGTGGAAGCTCTCGGCCTCGCCGATCGGCAGCTGGGCGGGCACGGCGTTGAGCCCCAGCCGGTCATGCAGCGCGCGGACCGCCGCCCCAAAGTCGGCGTGCTCCTTGTCCATCATGTTCACCACGACCAGGGTCGGGGTCCTCTCCTGCTTGATCACTTCCCACACCACTTCGGTGCCCACTTCGACACCGGCGTTCGCGCGGAGAATCAGGATCGCGGCGTCGGCGACGCGCAGAGCGCTGTAGACGTCACCGACGAAATCCGGATACCCGGGCGTGTCGATCAGATTCACCTTGTGTCCGGCCCATTCGAACTGCGCGAGACCGAGGTTGATCGTGATCTGGCGCTGGATCTCGTCCGGCGCGTGATCGAGCAATGTCGTGCCGTCGGCGATGCGCCCGAGGCGGCTGGTCGCCTTCGCGAGAAACAGCATCGCTTCGGTGAGCGAGGTCTTGCCGACGCCGTGATGCGCCACGAGCGCGACGTTGCGGATCTGGCCGGTCGAAAATTCCTTCAAGAGGCACCTCCCCGCGTGGAGTGGGATGGCGGCGACATTAGAGAAAAACGGAGGGCTCGAGAGCCTGATGATGCGCGTAAAATGGTGCGGCAAAGGAATCTAACACGCTGTTTCGGCACCGGTCAAGGATCGAGCGCCTTCGTCGGGGATCGCGCTCCACTCGTTTGACGCGACTCGGCGCATGACGTTACGCTGGGTGGAATTGACTGACTGGGCCGGTCTCTCCCGGCGCTCGATTCGAACCCGAAAGGAGCTTTTTCATGCTGCACCGCCCCACCCTGAGTACGCTCGCGAGAGCCGTGGTCGTGTTTTCCGTGGTCGGCGCGTGGGCGGCTTATTCGGCACCGGCCGCGCCCGCCGCGGGCGACCCCAAGCTGGGCGCCGCGGTGTTCAAAGCCAAGGTCTGCGCGACCTGTCACAAGGCGGACGGCTCGGGCGGCGTCAAGCTGACCGGGAATCCAACCCCGAACTGGAAGGACCCGAAGACCTGGGCGGACCCCAAGCGCAAGGATGCCGATGCCTACCTGCGCGACTGCATCACAAACGGCAAGACCAAGTCGGGCATGGTGGCGTGGGGCAAAACCGGCCAGATCAAGCCGCCGGACATCGAGAACCTGATCGCCTACATCCACACGCTGGCGCCGCCGAAGAAGTAGCCGCAACCGCGGACGGATTCCGCGGCGTCGGCGCAAGTTCGCCGCTTCCGGTCCGTCGGCGCAACCCCCGGGCCCTCATCGAACGTCGATTTGAAACGGAATCAGCGCGAGAACCGTCCCCGCGGGAAAACGCGCCGAGGCGATCCAGGCGCGCGCCGCCGACGGCAGCAGCGCGAGGGCGTCGGAATCGTGATCGTCGTTCCACAGCCCCGAGAGCATGCGGCTGAGGAAATCCCGGCGCGCCCGCGGCGAGAGTTCGACCACGACATTTTCCGAGACCGCTATGTGCGCTCGGCGGCGCGCCAGCAGAATCGCCTCTTCGAGGCCGCCGAACTGGTCCACGAGTCCGCGCCCGACTGCGGCGCGGCCCGTCCACACTCGGCCCTGAGCCACCGAGTCCACGCCCGCGATCGTCATGTGTCGGCCGGTCGCGACGCGCTGGAGGAACAGGCCGTAGAACGACTCGAGGTGGCGCTGGAAGCGCTTCGCTTCCTCGTCGCTGAAGTCGGAGAACGGAGAGAGCATCAGCGCGTGGCGCCCGCGCGTCACGGTGTCCACGCCGATGCCGAGCTTGTGGAGCAACCCGAGCAGGTTGAACTTCCCCCCGAACACGCCGATCGATCCGGTGAGCGTGGCGGGTTCGGCCAGAATGTCGCCCGCTCCCATCGCGATGTAGTAGCCGCCCGATGCCGCATAGTCGCCCATGCTGACGATTAGCGGCTTCTCGCGGCGGCAGCGCTGCACTTCGCGCCAGATGTCGTCCGACGCCTGCCCCGACCCGCCCGGGCTGTCGATGCGCAACACGATCGCCCGCACCGAGCGGCGCGTGCGGGCGTCGCGCAGCGCTTCGATCAGGGTCTCGGATCCGATCACGCGGCCGTCCATGCCCGACTCGCGGCTGCGGCCTTCGGCGATGCTACCCGACGCCACCACCAGCGCGATCCGCGCGCCGAGCCCTCCATCGTCGAGCCCGTCCAGATAACGCGGCAGCGAAATCGAGCCGAGCCGGTGGGTGCCGCGGCGCCGGGCCATCGAGTCCACTTCCGCTTCGTACATCAGCGTATCCACCAGCCCGGCGGCGCGCGCATCCGCGGCGTCGAAGGGCCCATTGTCGATCAGGCGCCGGACCGAGTCCGCGCTCAGATGGCGTGACGAAGCGAGTGAATCCACCAGCAACGTCCAGTCGTCCTCGAGCACCGCGTCGAGCGCCTCGCGTGCCGGCGGAGAAAGGTCGTCGCGCGTGTAGGTCTCGCTCGCCGACTTGTAGGCGCCCGCGTGAGCGAAGTTCGGAGACACGCCGAGCTTCTCGAGCGAACCGTGGAAGAACAGCGCGGAGGCCGCGAGCCCATCGAGCGCGATCATCGCGGTCGGCGGCGCACAGATCCGGTTCGCGGCCGAGGCCAGCAGGTACTCGCGCTCGCCGCCGCCCGCGAGTGCGACGTACACCGGCTTGCCGGTGTGCCGGAACGCGCGCACGGCGTCCCGGACCTCGGCGATCCGGGCCCATCCCCAGTCGATCGAGTCGATGTGCAGCACCAGCGCCCGCACGTGATCATCGAGTGCCGCGTGACGGATCGCGCGTTCGATATCGTAGAGCGTCGGCCGCCCGGGTCGCAGCGCCGCGAGCGAGAACGGACGGGCCGGGGACTCGCACTCCTCGATTTCAGAGGGGACGTCGAAGCGCAGCACGACTGGAACCTGCGCCGGGGTCCGCGAGCGCAGACAGGCATAGGGAAGCATGACCAGCGCCGAGGCCAGCGCTGCGAGCACGATGAGAGCGACGGCGAACCGGCGGCGCGCGGACATGATCCCTCCGTGGAAAAGTTGATGACGCTTCAGAACAGTCTACGGATGTCGAGCGAGAAGTAAAGGCTCTGCGCGTTCTGGGAGGCGTCGTCGTGGCGCTCGTCGCGCGCGGTTCCGGATGCGCGCAGGCGCCAGCCGGCACCCAGCGACTGGTCGCAGAACAACCCTGCCTCCACGAACCAGTACGGGGAATGGATGCCGACGTCCTCGAACGGGCGGCCGGTGGGGCCGAGCCGGTACCGCCGCCGCCCGAACGCCGGCGCAACGTTCCACCATGCGCTGCGGGCCAGCCATTCGAGCTCGAGCGCGATCGCGCCCTCGTCGTAGGCTTCTGCAGGACTGAGCGGGCTCCGCAGCCACTGCACCCGCGGACCGATTGAAGCTGCAAACGTGGCGAGCCGGTCGAAGCGCAGATCGAGCGCCGCCCTCCAGACGTCGTAGTCGAAGTAGAGCACGCTGTCGGGGTGATCGTAGCGGAACCACTCGCCCTCGAATCTCCCGTCGCCGGCCAGCATTCGGCCGAATCGCACGCGGCCGTCCACCGATGCGCGAGCGTCGAGGAATTGGTCGCGGCTGGTGGGGGCGTCCCGCATCGTGACGCGCCGCTCCCCCGTGCTCTCGAACTCGAGCCAGCCCGCTCCCCGCGGGTCGTCGCGGGCCCGCGCCTCCCACGCGTGCTCGAAATGGTCACGCATCGTGGAATCGGGATAGGCGCGCGCGATCAGCGAATATCCGACGCGTCCATCCACACCGGTGATCGGCGTGTGGTCGAGCGCGATCCATCCGCCGCCGGCATTGCGGTCGGGAATCAGTCCCGCGCTGGGCCCGGAGCTGCGCCCGAAGTCCCAGCGTCCGCCGGCCTCGACGTGGGTGTCGCCGTCGCCCAACGGGGAGCGCATCCGCCCGAAACCGTCGGCCCGCCACTCGGTGAGATTGCGGCCGAAACTCTGGTCGTGCCGCCAGCCCAGGCGCGACTCGAGATCGAGGCGGCGCGTGAAATCGAGCCCCGAGCCGGCGTGCAGCTCGAGTAGTTCGGTCTGGACCAGGTTGCCGGCGCGCAAGTCGTTCCTCACGTGGTACCTGGTTTCGCGTCCGCCGCGTGTTCCGTCCAGCTCCCAGGCCAGCACACCGGCCAGCTGCGCCTCGGGCGTCGAGACCAGCCGATGGCGAAGGAACGTGGTGTCCACATCGTCCTCGTAGAAGATCTCGTTCGAGACATCCGCGCCCGCGCCGAACTCGAACCTCGCGCGCACCGTGTCGCTCGTGGCCGCGCGGTCGCCGGGCACGGAGGCGCGCACCGTGTCGCTCCTGGCCGCGAGGTCGCCGGGCCACGCCGCCCGCGGAGCCGCGACCCAGGCCGATGCGAGCAGCAGCGTGAGGATCGCGGCGCGGCTCCTCATACGGAGATCACCCGGGGCAGCTCGTCGCTTCCCGGGCTCAGCGTCACGCGTCCAGAAGCACGGGTTCTCAGCCGCGCGACAGACGGATGGCGCGGTGAGCCATGGCGCGCGCGGCCTGGGTCAGGCGCAGGCTGGGTTCGAAGTGTTGCGCTTTGAATTCGGCCTGTGCGCGCGCCTCGAAGTCGAGACCCTGCGCGAGCGACTGCCGGGCCGCTTCGCTCGCGGACCCCGAAACCGCCTCGCTCGCGCGCGAGAGCATGTCGTCGGTGCGGCGCAGGGCCTGCTCGACGCCGGCGCGCAGATCGTCGGTCAGGTTGCACAGGCGCAGAGATCGGAACGCGCGCTCGCGCGCACCCATGCTGAGTTCGATCGCGGCGAGGTACCGGCCCGAGCTCAGTGCCAATTCCGCGTGCTCCTGCATGGTCGAGGCGGCGCGCAGCATGCCGCGGGCGCGCGGCTCCTCGCACTCCTCGATGCGCTGGCGAACGCGATCCAGAATGTCCGCCGTGCGCTCGACCTGGACGCGCACGCGATCGGGATCCGGCAGGCCCCTGACGATCGCGATCGCCCGGTCCGCATGGCCGCGTGCTTCGAACGTGAGATCCAGGGAGATCCGAAGTCGCGACGCCGCGAACGCGGTGCGGGCGCGGGCCTGGACGTCGTGCGCCGCACCCAGCTCGACCTGCGCGCGAGGATCGGCGCTGGTCGCGACCAGCATCTCGGCCTGCGCGATGCGCGTGTCGGTCGCATCGAGCGCGACCAGGACGCGGTCGGGCGTGAGCGTCTGTGCGCGTGCACCCGGCGCGGCCGCGCCACTCACGATGAGCGCCGCGGCGAGCAGCCAGTTGGCGTGAAACTTCATCGATATTCTCCGTGGGGCGGCGCGGCGTCCGGCCCGATCCTGGCGTGGGGTTCGACCCGAAGCCTGTGCAGCCCGCGTGCCGCGCCAACCCTCCCTGATTGCTCCGTCGAATATACGATCGCGCATAGGGTTAGCACGTCAGCCTCCGCCCACCCAGAGCTTTTTGCTGTCCGGGCTGGCCGTCCGGGTACGCAAGGGAGGTGCCTGTGCACCTTGCGGGTCAGCGGCTTGCCGGATCCTGGAGCAACCGGTAACTTTCGCCTTCTCGCTCCCGGTTCGCGCCGAATCCGAAACGATGAGCGGTTCGAATTCCTGGCTGAAGGAGGGTCGAGTGCGTCCCAGACTCACGGTAAGCCTGCTGATTGCCGCAGCGGCGCTCCTGTCGCTCACCAGCGTGCAGGCGTCAGCGGAAGTGACCGTGATCGGAAAGTACACGCTGGTCGGCGGAGATACGCTGACGCGGGCGAGCTACTACTCGACCCGGCGCGTGCGCGTGACGGCCCCGGACGGGCGCGAGTTCGTGTACGACTCCCGGGCGAAGCGGGTCCTGGTCATCAATCATGTGAATCGCACGTACTGGAGCGGCTCGGTCGAGGAAGCCGACCGTGTGGCCACGGAGATTCTTTACGAGCAGAACCGAAAGCTGAAACCGGCGATCGAGGCCAATCGCGAGAAGTGGGAGGAGATGGTCCAGAATTTCAATGACTCCCTGCGGGTCACGAGGACCGAGGAGACCCGTGTGATCGCCGGCTATCCGACCACGAAGTGCGTGATGCGCGCGGGCTCGTACATGACGCACGAGCGCTGGGTCGCGCGGGCTCGACGTCGCGAACTAGAACCTGTCTCACAAACTGGTTGATGAGCTAATCTGCTCCCGAACGGCATCACGGACGATGCCGAGGAGGGAGCCGTGGATCTCAAGGACGCGCAGTGGAAGATCCTCGAACCGCTGATTCCGAAGCCCCACACCC
>JACOSU010000150.1 GCA_016178685.1 Candidatus Eiseniibacteriota bacterium
GGTAGCGCCGTTGCGCCGCGGGCGGAAGCGACCACTCCTGCATCTCGTGATAGGAGGCGCTCGGCAGGTAGGCGAGCCCGAGCGGCGCGTGGCGCTCGATCGCCTCCGAAGGAGTGAGCCATTCGATCCAGGGCTCGGCCTCGATCGCTTCGGCAAGCCGGTCGAGCCATCCCTCCTTCCAGCACGTCGCGCGCGTGCCGGGCCACAGCCCGAATTTTTCGCCGTCATCCCCCAGCACCGCGAGACGTCCGGCGCCCTCTTCGGCCGCGCCGCGCAGCCATTCGATGGTTCGCCCCGGCGGCTCGAACGGGATGCGATAACGCAGCTCGCGCCGGATCGGAAGGACGCGCAGCCCGCGTCCCTGGTCCTCGGTCCAGTACGGTCCCCACAGCTGGCCGCTCTCGAGGCCCGCCGCGAGGAAATGCGCGTCGTCGAGCGCGGTCACCGCGATGCCGGCGTCGGCCAGCGTGGCGGCGAGGGCGGGCTCCCACACGCGCTCGGTCAGCCACAGGCCGCGCGGACGCACGCCGAGCTCCTCTTCGATCCAGTCGCTCATCCGGAGGATCTGGCCCTGCCGGTCGATCTCGGGAATTCCGGGCAGCACCGGTTCGTAGAATCCGCCTCCCCACGGCTCGACCTGGCCGCGCCTGACCAGCGCGCGCAACCGGGAGAGGTACTCCCGGCGATGCACCGCCAGCCATTCGAGCAACGGACCGCTGGTGTGAATCGCGAGGCGCACGCGCGGATGGCGCTCGAGAAACGCGACGAACGGCTGGTACGCATCGTCGCACGCCCGCTCGATCACATGATCGAAATTCCCGAGCGGCTGGTGGTCGTGGACGATCAGCGTAAGCGTAATGGCGGGCATGAGCGGCGCGGTCAAAGGGAGTCTCAGGACGTCCGCACCGCGGCGTCGATCGACTCGAGCGAGAGCGGGCGCGAAGCCGGCACGTCCTGCACCTCGAGCTTCACGCCGCGATCGAGCAGCGCGCGGGCCGCGCGGCGGTCCGCGGCGTCGAGGTATACGTATTCGTTGACCTTTTCCTTGCCGGGCGCGTAGTGGAGCCCACCGAGCATCAGCGATGGGATCGGGGCGCCCGCCACGACCATCGCATGAGCCGAAGGCAGGTCGCGCACCAGCAGGAACGCGCCCCCCGCGCGCGCCTGCTCGCTTTCGTACATCGCCGCGGCGGCGGCGAGGCCGAGCACGCTCACTTCGATCCCGGGCGCCGACGAACCCAGCACCTCGCGCTCCCATGCATTCGACGCCGAGGCGTCGTCCGCCACCACGATGCGCTGCGGCCGCAGGCGCTCGCCCCACGCGATCACCACCTGACCGTGGATCAGTCGATCGTCGATGCGATGCAGGATCCAGCTCATGCCGGCTGGCCGCGCTGCACGCGGATGCTCTCCTGCCCTTTCTTCTGCAGGCGTTCCGCGAGTTCGAGCACGGGGTAGTGGTCCCGGTTGTGCAGGTAGTCGAGCAGAGCCGGAAGGTTGATGCCGGTGACGATCACGAGTTCGCCGCGGCCGTGCAGCGCAGCCGCTCCGCACAGGTGACACGAGCCGCCCCAGAAGTCGGTCAGCACCAGCCCGCCCGCCGGCCACGCTCCGACTTCGCTCGCGATCCTGCCTTCGAGCTGGGCGCGCGACTGGCCCTCGTTCGAGAGCACGTTCACGCCCTCGATCGGGCCGTAGACCGTCCCGGCCGCCCGCAGCAGCGCGGCCGCGAGATCGGCGTGCATCACGAGCAGTGCGGGAACCCTGGCGCTCATGATCGGTCCTGCCGATCCACGATCGCGCGCTCCCGGGTCACGTCCCGGTTCCCGTCCGTCACTCGGTGTCCTCGCGAACCCACGAGCGAGCGGCGCTCTTGCGTTTCATGATCTCGATCAGGTGCTGATTCAGGCGCTCGGCCGGCGAGTAGCCGCCGGTCACCTTGATCAGGTAATTGAGCGCGATCACTTCGGCGATCACCGTGATGTTCTTGCCGGGCGTGATCGGCACCTGCACGAGCGGGATCTCGACTCCGAGGATCGACGTCTTGCGGTCATCGAGGCCGACGCGCTCGTAGTCCTCGTCGGCCGACCACTCGCGCAGGTTGACCTCGACCTCCACCCGCTTCTGCAGCCGGATCGAACGGATCCCGAAGATCGCCTGAACGTCGATGATCCCGAGGCCGCGGATTTCCATGTGGTGCCGGAGCAGCTGGTTCCCGGAGCCGATCAGCACGTCTCCGTGCCGGCGCGTGATGGTGACGACGTCGTCGGCCACCAGCCGGTGACCGCGTTCGACCAGGTCGAGCGCGGTCTCCGACTTGCCGATCGCGGAGCGGCCGGTGAACAGGAGTCCGCAGCCGTAGACGTCGACCAGCGATCCGTGCGCCGTCACCTGGGGCGCGAACATGTGATCGAGATAGAGCGTCAGCGAGTGGATGAACGGCGTGGTGCTCTGCGGCGTCCGCAACACCGGCACCTGACCCTGGTTCGCGCGCTGCACCAGATAAGGTGGCACCTCGAGGCCCTTGCACACCACGATCAGCGGCATCTCGAACTGGAACAGCCGGTCGATGGCGGCGCGCACCTGTTCGGGTGTCAGCGTCGCGAGATACGTCAGTTCGGTCTGCGCGAGAATCTGGATGCGTTCGGGCAGGAAGTTCTCGACGAATCCCATCAGCGCCATGCCGGGCCGATGGATATCGCTCACCGTGATCTCGCGGATCGAGGCCATGGACTCGGTCAGCTGTTCCAGCTGGAGTTCCTGCCGCTGGTCCTCGAACAGCCGCGCGGTGCTCAGGGTCTGCACGTGCCGTCAATCCTCCGCGGCCGCTTCGCCGCCGTCCGCTTCCGCCGCCCCGCCCGGCCGCGCGCCGTTCGCGGCGCTTCGACGTCGCTCGAGGCGCCGCTCCTTGAACCGTCGCAACTGCCCTTCGAGCTGACTCGCGGCGCGGTCGATGGCGGCGCGCGCGTCGGTGGACTCCTCGCGGCTCACGATCTCATGGTGCTTGAGGCGGACCGTGATCTCGGCCGCGTGCCGGTGCTTCTCGGCGGTGAGAACCAGATGGACCTCCCGCACGTCCCGCGCGAATCGTTGGAGCTTCTCAAGCCTGCGTTCGACGAACTCCCGGATCTCGGGGTGCAATTCGCAGTGGCGCGTCGTGGTGCTGATCTGCATCCGTCCCCTCTTCCAGGGCCCGCGCTCGGCGGGCCGCGGCCCGCCGAGCGCGGGCTTCAGGCCACCCGCCGGCGGAATCGCGCCGGCAGGATGTTGAGCTGTTCGCGATACTTGGCCACCGTCCGACGGGCGATCTTGAGCCCGCGCGCGTGCAGCTGTTCCGCGATGTGCTGGTCGGACAGCGGATCCTGCTTGCTCTCCTCGTCGATCAGGGTGCGAATGGTGTCCCTCGCGCTCCTCGCCGACACGTCCTCACCGTCCTCGGTCTGCAGTCCGCTCGAGAAGAAGAACTTGAGTTCGAACACGCCGCGCGGAGTCTGCACGTACTTGCTGCTGCATACGCGGCTCACGGTCGACTCGTGCATGTCGATCTGGCGCGCGACCTGCTGCAGGGTGAGCGGCCGCAGAAACGCGATGCCCTTGTCGAAGAACTCGCGCTGTTCCCGGATGATGCAGTTCATCACCTTGATCATGGTCCGGCGGCGCTGCTCGATGGTCTGAATCAGCCATCTCGCCGAATTGAGCTTGCCCTGGATGTATTCGCGGGTCTTCGCCTCACCGTCGTTGCACTCCGATTTCTTCTTGTCGCGCAGCACGCTCTCGTACGCCGCGGAAATGCGAAGGCGCGGCAGGTGGCGGTCGTTGAGCAGCACCAGGAATTCATCGTCCACCCGCTCCACCACCAGATCCGGCACCACGTACTTGGGGTCTTCGCTCGAAACCTGCAGCCCGGGCTTGGGATTCAGCGTGGCGATCGCGTCCGCGGCCTCCTGCACCGCCTCCGGAGTGCATTTGAGCTGGCGCGCGATCTCAGGGAAGCGGCGGTTCACGAGGTGATCGAAGTGATCGTGGATCATGCGCCACGGCAGCGATTCGCGAAGCTGCCGCGCGTCGAGCTGGATCAACAGGCACTCGCGCAGGTCGCGGGCACCCACCCCCACCGGCTCCAGCGCCTGGATCACGCGCAGCACGGCCTCGCACTCTCCGAGCGGGCGTCCGGTCTGCTCGGCGATCTCGGCGAGCGGCGTGGCGAGCCAGCCGCGATCGTCGAGCGAACCCACCAGGAATTCTCCGAGCTGCAGGGTCGGCACCGGCAGCTTGAGGAAGTGCAACTGTTCGATCAGCGATTCCGCGAGCGTGGTGCGCGTCACCGGCACTTTTTCGAGGAATTCCACCGAGGTCTCGCTCTGCGGAATGTAGGCGCGGTCGAATGAGCCGTCCTGGAGGTACTCGGACCAGTCGATGGGGTCCTCGTCAGCCGGGTCCTCGGCCTCCTCGTTCGCCTTCTCCTCCGGCGAATCCTCCTTCGCGAGGTCCTCGCTGTCGGTGACCTCGTCCACTTCCTCGAGCAGGGGATTCTGCATCATCTCCTGCTTCAGGATCTGTTGAAGTTCCAGGGTGGGGACCTGCAGCAGCTTGAGCGCCTGTTGCAGCCGCGGCGTCATGATCAGCGACGTCCGCATGCTCAGGTTGAGAGACGGTTTCATTTCCATGGAAGCATTCCGGAGTTAAAGGCTGAACCGATCGCCCAGGTAAATCTCCCGCGCCCGGGCGTCGTTCGCCAGTTCCTCGGCGGTTCCCTGCAGGAGGATGCGGCCCTCGTACATGATGTAGGCACGGTCGGTGATGCGCAGCGTCTCCCGGACGTTGTGATCGGTGATCAGGA
>JACOSU010000151.1 GCA_016178685.1 Candidatus Eiseniibacteriota bacterium
CCTTGATTGCGGAAATCTCGAGACCGGCCGCCTGCAGCGAACGAATCGCCGCCTCGCGGCCCGCGCCCGGGCCCTTCACCCAGACCTCGACCCGCTTCAGGCCCTGGTTGACGGCCTCGCGCGCGCTCGCCTCGGCGGCCACCTGCGCCGCGAACGGCGTGCTCTTGCGCGAACCCTTGAACCCCACCTTGCCGGCGCTCGCCCAGGTGATGACCGCGCCATCGGTGTCGGTGATGGTGACGATGGTGTTGTTGAAGCTCGCCTGAACGTGGGCGATTCCATTCACCCCCACCTTGCGATCGCGCTTCTTCTTCTTGACATCAGCCACTCGAAACCTCCGTTCGGGTCGACGTGCGCGCGCTCGCGCGAACGCCGGATCCCCGACTGCGAGAACCTACTTCTTGGCCGGAGCCGGTCGGGCGGCCGCCGGCGCCGCCTTTCTCACCGCCCCCGCGGTCTTCTTCGGTCCCTTCCGTGTGCGCGCGTTCGTCTTGGTTCGTTGTCCGCGCACCGGGAGCCCGCGGCGGTGACGCAGTCCGCGGTAAGCGCCGATATCCATCAGGCGCTTGATGTTCATCGCCATCTCGCTGCGCAGCGCGCCCTCGACCTTGAGATCGCGTTCGATGATCCCGCGCAACTTTCCGGTGTCCTCGTCGCTCAGGTTCTTCACCCGGATGTCCGGGTTCACACCGGTCGACGCGAGGATCTTCCGGGCCGTCGTGCGGCCGATTCCATAGATGTACGTCAGCGCGATCTCGATCCGTTTTTCGGCCGGCAAGTCCACGCCCGCAATGCGTGCCACAGGCTTCCTCCTTCGCTACTTCTGACGCTGCTTGTGCCGCGGATTGCGCGTGCAGATCACGCGGATCACGCCCTTGCGACGCACCACTTTGCAGTGCTCGCAGATCTTCTTCACCGAAGTACGTACCTTCATGTCCAGCCTCCGGCGCCCTTCGAGGGGGCCGTTCCTACTTGTAGCGGTAGACGATCCGGCCGCGCGTCAGGTCGTAAGGCGACAGCTCGATCGTGACCTTGTCCCCGGGCAGAATCTTGATGAAGTGCATCCGCATCTTGCCCGAGATGTGGGCGAGCACCCGGTGCCCGTTCTCCAGCTCCACGCGGAACATCGCGTTCGGCAGGGGCTCGACGACCGTCCCTTCGACCTGGATGCCTTCTTCTTTGGGCAATCCAACCTCGTTCCTCACCACAACTGTGAACCCGAGAGGATCTCGGGTCCATCGATCCCGACCGCGACGGTGTGCTCGAAGTGGGCACTCAGGCTGCCATCCCTCGTCACCACCGTCCAGCCGTCCGACTGAGTCATCACTTCCGCCCGGCCGACGTTCACCATCGGCTCGATCGCCAGAACCTGTCCGGCCATCAGCCGGGGGCCCCGGTCGGGCGGCCCGAAGTTCGGTACCTGCGGCTCTTCGTGCATCGCGCGTCCGATCCCGTGACCCAGCAACTCGCGCACCACCGAGAAACCGTGCTTCTCGGCGTGCGACTGAATCGCGAACGAGATGTCGCCGATGCGCCGGCCGGCATGCGCCTGCTCGATGCCGCACATCAGCGCCTCGCGCGTGACCTGAAGCAACCGCTTCGCCTCTTCGTTCACCTCACCGACCGCGAACGTGAACGCCGCGTCGCCGAAGTAACCGCCCTGCTCCACTCCCACGTCGATTCCGATGATGTCGCCCGACTTCAGGCGACGCGGTCCCGGGATCGAGTGGACCACTTCTTCGTTCACCGACGGACAGATCGACGCCGGGAATCCGCGATAGCCCTTGAACGCGGGGCGCGCATCGTGGTCCCGGATGAAGCTCTCGGCCAGCCGGTCGAGTTCGGCCGTGGTCACCCCCGGCTTCACTTCGCGCGACAGCATCTCGAGCGTGCGCGCCACCAGCTGCGCGCTCGCACGGATCGCCTCGATCTCCGTCCTGTCCCTCAGGTACACCATGTCCGTCTCAGGCCGGTCCCGCCGCGCCGCTCAGCGCGCTCTGCAGATCCCGGTACACCTCGTCGACCGTTCCGACTCCGTGCACCTCGCGCAGATGACCGGACCGGCGATAGTAATCGATCAGCGGGGCCGTCTGCTCGCGGTACACGCGAAAGCGCTGTTTGACGGTTTCCGCCTGATCGTCCTCACGCTGCGTCAGCTCGACCCCCGGATGACTGTCGCACGTCCGCCCGTCTCGCGGCGGCGCGCTCTCCAGGTTGTACGCCCTCTTGCACACCGGGCATTCCCGGCGTTCCGTCAGGCGCCGGACCAGTTCTTCCTCCGAAGCGGTGAGGCTCAGCACCAGGTCCACCCGGCTTCCGCGTTCCGCCAGCAGCCGGTCGAGCGCGTCCGCCTGCGGCACCGTGCGCGGAAATCCGTCCAGCAGGAACCCGCGCGCCGCGTCCTCCTGGCCGGTGCGCTCGCGCACCAGAGCGATCATCACGTCGTCGGGCACCAGCAGCCCGTCGTTCATCTTGCGCTGCGCCTCGAGGCCGAACGGCGTCCCGCGCCGCGCCGATTCGCGCAGCATCTCGCCGGTCGAAATCAGAGCCCAGCCCCGATCCTCGGCGACCCGCCGCCCCTGAGTGCCCTTGCCGACTCCGGGGGGCCCCAGCAGGACCACATGCACGCTACATCCTCTGCCGGCCGCGAATGCGGCCCCGCACCAGTCCTTCGTAGTGGCGCATGATCAGGTGCGATTCGACCTGCTGCAGGGTGTCGAGCGCCACGCCCACCACGATCAGAATGCTGGTGCCTCCGAAGCTCAGGTACTGCGCGCCGGAGGCCGCGATCATCACGTCGGGCAGCACCGCGATCAGCGCCAGGAAAATCGCTCCCGGCAGCGTGATGCGCGACAGCACCCGGTCGATGTATTCCGCGGTCTTGCGACCCGGGCGGATGCCCGGGATGAACCCGCCGTTCTTGCGCATGCTCTCGGCCAGATCGTTCGGGTTCAGCACTACGGCGGTATAGAAATACGTGAAGAAGATGATGATCATCCCGTACAGGATGTTGTAGACGAAACTGGTGCGCGTGAACCACTGGCTGATGCTGGCCAGCGGGTTCGACGGCGGCACGAACTGAGCGAGCGTGGTCGGCAGGATCATGAAGCTCGACGCGAAGATGATGGGGATCACGCCCGCGGTGTTGACGCGCAGCGGAATGTGCGTGTTCGCCCCGCCGTACATGCGCCGCCCCACGATGCGCTTGGCGTACTGCACCGGGATCCGGCGCGTCGCCTGCGTCATCACGATCACGGCCGCGATCACGCCGACCATCAGCGCAAGCAGGAACAGGGCCGTGAACAGCGACAACGATCCGGCGCGGAAGCTGTCCACCGCCGCGAAGATCCGGTTCGGCACGCCGCCCAGGATGTTGACGAAGATGATCAACGAGATGCCGTTTCCGATCCCGTGCTCGGTGATCTTCTCGCCCAGCCACATCACGAGGATGGTGCCCGTGGTCTGCGTGATGATCGTGCTGAAGTAGAACAGCCAGTTCGCGTCCGGCACCACGCTCAGGCCCTTGCCCTGGCCCATGTTCACGAGAAACACGCTGTAGCCCAGCGACTGGATGATCGAGATCAGCACCGTGCCGTAGCGCGTGATCTGCGTCAGTTTCTTCTGGCCCTCTTCCCCCTCCTTGCGCAGCTTCTCGAAGTACGGCACCACCGCCCCGAGCACCTGAAGAATGATCGAGGACGAGATGTACGGCATGATCCCGAGCGCGAACACGGTAGCGCGCGAGAACGCCCCGCCGACGAACAGGTCGTAGAGGCCGAACAGCGTGCCGCGCTGGCTCTCGAACGCGCCGGCCAGCGCCCTGGCGTTCACGCCCGGCGTCGGCACATGCTCGCCCAGGCGATACACCACGAACAGCGCCAGCGTGAACAGAATGCGGCGCTTGAGTTCGGGTACCTGGAAGATGTTGCGGAGCTTTTCGAACATGGTCCCTTACGCCTTGAGGGCGGGAGTCTCGACCGTGCCGCCCGCGGCTTCGATCGCCTTGCGGGCGGCTGCGCTCGCGGCCTCCACGCGCACGGTCAGCGCCACCTGGACGTCGCCACCGGCCAGCAGCTTGATCGGGCCCGGGCGCCGCACGATGCGCTGCGCCTTGAGCCATTCGCGGTCCACCACCGCGCCCTTGGGCGCGCCGGTGAGCCGTCCCACGTTCACGACCTGATATTCGACACGGCCCGGGTTCTTGAATCCGCGCTTCGGAAGGCGGCGCTGGATCGGCATCTGCCCGCCTTCGAACCAGGCGGGAATCTTGCCGCCCGAGCGCGCCTTCTTGCCCTTGTGCCCCTTGCCGGCGGTTCCGCCGAGACCGGAGGCCGTGCCTTTGCCGCGCCGTTTCTTCGGCCGCGTGGAGCCCGCGGCGGGGCGAATGGATCCGAGCTTCATTTCGCTTTCGCTTTCGTTTCGGCCACCTCGATGAGATGGCGGATCTTGAAGAGCATGCCCCGGATCTGGGGCGTATCGTTCTGTTCGACCCACTGGTTCAAGCGGCGGATGCCGAGCGCGTCGACCGTCCTCTGCTGATCGGCCTGATGGCCGCTGGCGCTGCGGATCTGGCGAAACGTCACCCTAGGCGCCATGGTTCCTCCGCGGCTCGAACATCTCTTCGACCGTGGTTCCCCGCATCGCCGCCACGTCCGACGGACGGCGCAGGTGCCGAAGTCCGTTGACCGTCGCCTTGACCAGGTTGTGCGGGTTGCGGCTGCCCAGGCACTTGGTCAGCACGTTCATGACCCCCGCGACCTCGAGCACCGCCCGCACGCCCGAGCCTGCGATCACGCCGGTACCCGGCGATGCCGGCTTGAGCAGCACCTCGCCGGCGCCGAAACGGCCGACGATCTTGTGCGGAATGCTGCCGCCGCGCGTGACCGGAACCTGGAACATGTTCTTCTTCGCGACGTCGCCGGCCTTGCGGATCGCATCCGCGACTTCGTTCGCCTTGCCGAGCCCGACCCCGACGCGACCCTTCTGGTCGCCGATCGCCACGATCGCGTTGAACGAGAATCGCCGTCCGCCCTTCACCACCTTCGCGCAGCGGTTGACCGCGATCACGCGCTCGGCGAACTCCGACTTCGGCGCGTCGCCCCTGCGCGAATCGCCCCCCCTGCCTGCGAAACCTCCGGGTCGAGCCATGGGTCCTCCTAGAATTCGAGACCGCCGGCGCGTGCGCCGTCGGCGAGCGCCTTGACGCGCCCGTGGTAGAGGTAGCCGCCCCGGTCGAAGCACACGCGCACGATGCCCTTGGCCTTCGCTCGCTCAGCGATCATCCGGCCGACCGCGGAACTGAGCGCGATCTTGCCTCCGCCTTCCGCCCCCCGGGCCGACTCGCGGCTCGAAGCGGCGACCAGCGTGGTGCCGCTCAGATCGTCGATCACCTGCGCGTAGATGTGCCTGGAACTGCGGAACACCGCTAGGCGCGGACGCTCCATGGAGCCCGACACCCGCTTGCGAATCCGGTACCGCCGGATCTTCCGGCGCTCGTAATGATCGTGTTTTCCGCTCATCTTATGCCGACCCCGCGGCCTTGCCCGCCTTGCGACGGATGTATTCGCCTTCGTATTTGACGCCCTTGCCCTTGTAGGGCTCCGGCGGACGGCACGCGCGAATGTCCGCGGCGACCTGGCCCACCAGAACCTTGTCGAAGCCGCTGATCACCATGCGAGTGGGACTCTCGACCTTGATCGTGATGCCGGCCGGCGGATCGAACCGGACCGGATGCGAAAAGCCGAGCTGCATCACGAGCTTCTTGCCGTCCAGCGCGGCGCGGTATCCGGTGCCCACGATCTCGAGCGTCTTGCTGTATCCGGCCGTGACGCCGGTCACCATGTTCTGCAGATTCGCGCGCATGGTCCCGAACGCGGGATTGCGCGTGATGCGCTCCGACGACACCGTCGCCGTGCCGCCGCCGATCGCGATCTCGGTGCCGGCGAGCACGTGCGTGCTGAGCTCGCCCTTCGGACCTTTGACGTGCACACGGCCCGCAGCCACCGAAACGGTGACGCCGGCGGGAATGGCGACCGGAATCTTTCCGATTCTCGACATGGCCGCCCTCTACCAGACCTGGCAGACGAGCTCGCCGCCGAGCCCCGCCTCGCGGGCCTCCCGGTCGGACATCAGCCCGCGCGAGGTCGAAAGGATCGAGCTTCCCATTCCGCTCATCACGCGCGGGATGCGGTCCTTGCCCACGTACACGCGACGGCCGGGCGTGCTCACGCGCTTGATGCCCGTGATCACGCTCAAGTCGTTCGCGCCGTACTTGAGATAGATCCGCAGCACGCCCTGGCGGTCGTCCTCGATCACCTTGAAGTTGTTGATGAAACGCTCCCGCAGCAGCACCTTCGAGAGCTCCGTCTTGACACGCGATGCGGGGACGTCGACCTTGCGGTGCTTGGCGCCAATCGCGTTGCGCACGCAGGTCAAAAAGTCCGCCAACGGATCACTGACCGACATCCTGCCTCCAGGAGACCAGCGTCCAGGCCCAGGGGCCTGCAGCCTGATCCCGATCCGTCCGGCGCTCGGCCGGACGAGGGTTCACCAGCTCGACTTGACGACGCCCGGGATCTGCCCCGACAGCGCCAGCTCACGGAAGCAGATGCGGCACAGACCGAAATCCTGAAGCACGGCGCGCGGGCGCCCGCAGCGGTGGCAGCGAGTGTATGCGCGAACCTTGAACTTCGGAGTCCGCTTCCACTTCTCGATGATCGACTTCTTCGCCACGAATCCTCCTCGACTCCGCCGCTCTAGCGCTGGCGGAACGGCATCTGCATGAGACGGAGCAGCTCGCGCCCTTCCTCGTCGGTGCGGGCCGTGGTCACGATCGTCACGTCCATGCCGCGCACCTTCCCGACCTTGTCGTAGTTGATCTCGGGAAAGATGATCTGCTCGGTCAGGCCAACGGAATAGTTGCCGCGCCCGTCGAACGACCGCGGGCTGATGCCGCGGAAGTCACGGATGCGCGGCAGCGCCACGTGGATCAGCCGGTCGTAGAACTCGAACATCCGCGCGCCGCGCAGCGTCACCATGCACCCGATCGCGACGCCCTCGCGCAGCTTGAAGTTCGAGATCGCCTTCTTGGCACGGCGCACCGAGGGACGCTGCCCGGTGATCTGACCGAGCTCGTTCACCGCCGCGTCCATCAGCTTCTGATCCTGCAGCGCGTCGCCGACGCCCATGTTCACGACGATCTTGAGCAGGCGCGGCGCCTGCATGGCGCTCGTGTACTTGAATTTTTCGATCAGCGCCGGGCGCACGGTCTCGTCGTAGAAAGTCGCGAGGCGGGGACGCTGCTTGGGCGCGCTCGGGCGACCGGCGCTCACCGGCCCGGCCGGAGCTGCACCACCCTTTGCCGCCTTGCCCGCGCCCTTGCCGCCACCCGCGCCCTTGCCGCCACCCGCGCTCTTGCCGCCACCCGCGCCCTTGCCGTCACCCGAGCCCTTGCCGTCACCCGAGCTCTGGCCGCCCTTCGGGGCCTTTTCCTTCTTCTCGTCCGACATGTCTTCCGCTCTCCAGGGTCATGTCCGCGCGGCCCGCCCGACCCTGGTGCCTCGGGACCGCGTGTGATACATAGTGCTTCCCGGCGCTCGTGCGCCACGGCTCATTCGCGGCTGAGCGTCTCTCCACTGACCTTGGACACGCGCTCGCGCTTGCCGTCGGGCAGCGTGCGCATGCCGACGCGCGTACCGCGCCCGGCCTTCGCGTCGTAAAGCTGCACGTTCGACAGGTGGATCCACGCTTCTTTCTCGAGGATGCCGCTCTGCATGCCCTGGCGGCGCGCCTTGGTGTGGCGCTTGACCAGTTTGATCCTCTCGACCGTGACGCGCTGCTTCACTTCGTCCACCGCCAGCACGCGGCCGGTCTTGCCCCGGGAATCGCCGCTGATCACCTGCACGGTGTCGCCCTTTCGGATCTTGATCGCCATCAGATGACCTCCGGCGCGAGAGAGATGATCTTCATGAACGCCTTCTCGCGCAGCTCACGGGCCACGGGACCGAAGATGCGGGTTCCGCGCGGCTCCTTGTCATCGTTGATCAGCACCACCGCATTCTCGTCGAAGCGGATGTATGAGCCGTCCTTGCGGCGGCCTTCCTTGACGGCGCGCACCACCACAGCCTTCGCGACGTCGCCCTTCTTCACCGCGGCGCCCGCAATCGCGTCCTTGATGGAGACGACGACGATGTCTCCTAGGCGCCCATAACGCTTGTGGTGGCCGCCCAGCACCTTGATGCACTGGGCACGCTTCGCGCCGGAGTTGTCGGCGACGGTCACCATCGTTCGAAGCTGGATCATGACGGGAAACTCCCGAGCGTGGCTACTTCGCCCGCTCCACGAACTCCACGAACCGCCAGCACTTCTCCTTCGACAGCGGACGCGTCTCCATGAAGCGGATCACATCGCCCACGCGGCATTCGTTCTTCGCGTCGTGCACCTTGAATTTGCTCCGGCGACGGACGTAACGCCCGTAGACCGGGTGCTTCACCAGCCGCTCGATGGACACCACGATCGTCTTTTCCATCCGATCGCTCACCACCTTGCCGACCCTCAGCTTGCGGCGATTGCGCACCACTGTCGTTTCCGTCGTCATGCGTCTCCCGGCTCCCTTCAGCCCCGGCTCAAGCCGTCGGGGCGGCCGTGCCTTCCTTTTCCCGCAGCACCGTGAGCAGCCGCGCCATTTCACGCCGGTTGCTCCGGATCTTCACGGGGTTGTCGAGCTGCTTCATGGAATTGCGGAAGCGCAGGTTGAAGAGTTCCTCGCGCAGCTCGGCCACCCGCCCCCGGATCTCATCCGCGGACAGGTCGCGCATGGTGTTCGCCCTGGCGTGAGCCACCATCAATTTCCTCCCAGCTCGTGGCGCTCGACGAAGCGGGTGCGGATCGGAAGCTTCGAGGCTCCCAGTTTCATCGCCGCCTGCGCCGACGTCTTCGAGATGCCTTCGAGTTCAAACATCACGCGTCCCGGCTTGACCACCGCGACCCAGAATTCCGGGGCGCCCTTGCCCTTGCCCATTCGCGTTTCCGCCGGCTTCTTGGTCACCGGCTTGTCCGGGAATACCCGGATCCACACCTTGCCGCCGCGCTTGATGCTGCGCGTGATCGCGACGCGCGCCGCTTCGATCTGGCGGTTCGTCACCCACGCCGGCTCGAGCGCCTGCAGGCCGAATTCGCCGAACGTCACCGACCCGCCGCGATAGGCCTTCCCGCGCATGCGGCCGCGCTGCTGCTTGCGGAACTTGACCCGTTTCGGCATCAACATGGTGCGTGCGCTCCTACTTGGTGCCGCCGACGCTCACCGTCACGCCGGTCTGGGGCTTGTCGAGCACTTCGCCGTGGAACATCCACACCTTCACGCCGCACGTGCCGTATGCGGTGTTCGCGGTCGCGCGCGCGAAATCGATGTCGGCGCGCAGAGTGTGGAGCGGAACCCGGCCTTCACGATAGGTCTCGAAGCGCGCCATCTCGGAACCGCCGAGCCGCCCCGAGCACGCGATGCGGATGCCCTGGGCGCCGGCGCGCATCGAGGAGGCGATCGCCTTCTTCATGGCGCGGCGGAACGAGACGCGCTGCTCGAGCTGCTTCGCGATGTGCTCCGCCACCAGTTGAGAATCGAGGTCCGCGCGCTTGATTTCTTCGATGTTGAGCTGCACCTGCTTCTTCGTGATCTGCTTCATCTCTTCCGACAGCTTGTCGACCTGTTCGCCCTTGCGGCCGATCACCAGTCCCGGGCGCGCGGTCCGGATGCCGATCGTGACCTTCTCGCCCTTGCGCTCGATCGTGATCTTCGAGATGCCGGCCTGATAGAGCCGCTTCTTGAGGTAGCGCTTGATCAGCAGATCCTCGCGCAGGAGCTCCGCGTAATTCTTTTTCGCGAACCAGCGCGAGTCCCAGGTCTTGACGATCCCGAGCCGCAGCCCGATCGGATGTGCTTTCTGACCCATCGGTCCCTACTCCCTCGTCGCCACGGTCACCGACACGTGGCTGGTTCGCTTGAGCAGCGGCGTGGCGCGGCCTTGCGCGCGCGGCAGCCAGCGCTTCATCGTCGGCCCCGCACCCACCACCGCCTCCTTCACGTAGAGATCCTCGACCCGCACCTTGCCCACGTTCAGCGCGTTCGCGACCGCCGACTTCAGGACCTTCTGCACGACGCGCGCGCCCCACTTGGGCGTGAACTGCAGCGTGGTGGTTGCCTGCTCGACGCTTTGACCGCGAATCAGGCCGAGCACCTGATTGCACTTGCGGGGCGTGATGCGCACATGGCGCTGAATGGCTTTCGCTTGCATCGTTCTAGACCTTTCCGGGCGCCGGCGTCTTTTCGGCGGTAGCCTGGCCGTGGCCGCGGAATACCCGGGTCGGCACGAATTCGCCGAGCTTGTGCCCGACCATGTTCTCCGTCACGTAGATCGGAATGAACTTGTTGCCGTTGTGCACCGCGAGCGTGTGCCCGACGAACTCGGGCAGGATCGTGCAACGTCGCGCCCAGGTCTTGAGCACGCGCTTCTCGCCGCTGCGGTTCAGCGTCTCGATCTTCCGGACCAGGGAGTCGACGACGTACGGACCCTTCTTGATGGAGCGCGCCATGAGTGTCCGGTTCTCCCTTTACTTGCGGCGCCGCACGATGAGCGAGTCGCTCAACCTGCGCTTCCGCGTCTTCAGGCCCTTGGTCTTCTTGCCCCACGGCGTCGTCGGATGACGTCCGCCCGAGGTCTTTCCTTCCCCGCCACCCATCGGATGGTCGACCGGGTTCATCGCGACGCCCCGCACGCTGCCGAGCCGTCCCAGCCAGCGCCGGCGGCCCGCTTTGCCGTACGAGATGTTCTCGTGGTCGATGTTGCAGACCTGTCCCACCACCGCGCGGCAATTCACGTGGAACTTGCGCACTTCGCCCGACGGCAGCCGCAGCTGCGCGTAGTCGCCGTCCTTCGCCATCAGCTGGCAGAACGCGCCGGCCGAGCGCGCGACCCGCGAACGGTGGCCCGGCACCAGCTCGACGTTGTGCACGCTGGTGCCGAGCGGAATGTTCCTGAGCGGGAGGCAATTCCCGGCCTTGATCTCGGCCTCGGGTCCCGACTGGAGCATTTCGCCGACCTTGAGTCCGTCGGGCGCTACGATGTAGCGGCGCTCGCCGTCGACGTAGTTGAGCAGCGCGATGCGCGCCGAGCGGTTCGGATCGTACTCGATGCTGGCGACACGCGCCGGGACGCCGTCCTTGTCGCGACGGAAGTCCACCAGGCGGTAGCGCTGCTTGTGACCGCCACCGATGTAGCGGGACGAGATGTGGCCGTAATTGTCACGGCCGCCCGTCTTGTAGAGGCGCTCGGTGAGCGACTTGACCGGCTGGCGCCGGGTCAGCTCGGAGAAGTCCGGCATCTGCGTGTGCCGCAGCGTCGGCGTGACCGGGCGGAATTTCTTGAGGCCCATGGAGCGTTCCCCTAGATCTGCTCGAACAGCTCGATCTTCTGATCGGGCTGGAGCGTGACGATCGCCTTTTTCCAGTCGTTGCGGCGTCCAACGTTGCGACCCTGACGCTTGACCTTGCCATGCGCCTGCAGGGTGCGCACCAGCGCCACCTTCACCGAGAAGATGGTCTCAATGGCGCGCTTGATTTCGATCTTGTTCGCGTCGCGCGCGACCTCGAAGTGGTACTGGCCGCGCGTCTCGCGCAGGCCGGTCCCCTTTTCAGTGATCAGCGCCCGCTTCACGATGGACCGCGCATCGCGCTTCATCGGATGAACACCTCCTGGACGCGCTTGAGGCCGTCCGCCGTCATCAGCACCTGCTCGGCATCGAGCAGCTGGTAGGGATTCAGCTGGTGCGCCGGAACCAGGCGCAGGTTGTGCAGGTTGCGGCACGACTTGAGCAGATTCTCGTCGGCCTGGTCGATCACGAGCAGCGTGCGCTTGCCGTTGACGCCGAGTTTCTTGAGCACGTCGGCCATCGCCCGGGTGCGGGGCTCGCTGAACGACAAGGCATCGAGCACCGTGACCGCGCTCTCGCCGGCCTTGAGCGACAGCGCCGAGATCAGCGCCGCACGCCGCTGCTTCTTCGGCAGGTCCGTGCGATAGTCGCGCGGCGACGGGCCGAACGCGCGGCCTCCGCCCGGCATCAGCGGCGACGTGTTCGAACCCTGGCGCGCGCGGCCGGTGCCCTTCTGGCGGAACGGCTTCCTGCCGCCGCCCGAGACTTCGCCGCGGTTCTTCACCTTGGACGTGCCCTGACGCTGATTGCCGAGGTGGCGCTTGACGGAGAGCCACAGCAGGTGCTCGTGCACCGGCTGGCCGAACAGCTCGTCGGGCAGATTCGCGGTGCCCTTCTCGGTCCCATCGAGGCTAAAGAGTTTCGCGTTCATGTCAGCCTTCCCGCTTCTCCACCAGCACCAGCCCGTTCGGCGGCCCCGGAATCGCGCCCTTCACCATCAGCACGTGCTGTTCCGCATCCACCGCGAAGACCTCGAGGTTCTTGATCGTCAACACCACGTTGCCCATGTGACCCGGCAGCCGCTTGCCCTTGATGACGCGCGACGGATACGCCGACGAGCCGATCGATCCCGGCTGCTTGCCGTGCGTGGGGCCGTGCGAAGCGTGGCCGGACACGAAACCGTAGCGCTTGACCACGCCCGCGAAACCGCGGCCCTTGGTCACGCCCTGCACGTCCACCCGCTGGCCCGCCTCGAACATCGCGACCGTCAGGCTCTGCCCGATCTCGAGGCCCGCGACGTCCTTCACGCGGAATTCCTTGAGATGCCGTGACGGAGGCAGGTTGCGCTTCTTGAACTGCCCGAGCACCGGCCGCGTGTAGCGCGTCTCCTTGTTCGTGCCGTAGCCCAGCTGCACCGCGGTGTAGCCGTTCTTTTCCGCGTTGCGGATCTCGGTGACCGTGCACGGGCCCGCCTGGATCACGGTGACCGGAACGACTTCGCCCTTCTCACCGAAGAGCTGGGTCATTCCCACTTTCTTTCCGATCAGTCCCAGCATGCCGTTTCTCCGAGCCGCGGTCGCGGCTTCCTTGCGACGCTACGTTTTGATTTCGATGTCCACGCCGGCCGGAATGTCGAGCTTCTCGAGCGCTTCCATGGTCTGAGCGCTGGAGCGCGTGATGTCGATCAAGCGCTTGTGGATCCGGATCTCGAACTGCTCGCGTGATTTCTTGTCGACGTGCGGACTGCGCAGCACGGTATAGACCGTCCGCTGGGTCGGCAGCGGCACCGGGCCCGACGTCACGGCGCCCGTGCGGCGCGCCGTCCGAACGATCTCGGACGCCGACTGATCGAGCGTTGCGTGGTCGTACGATTTGAGCTTGATGCGAATCTTTTGAAGCATCATTGGACCCCTACGCGATGACTTCGGTGACGACGCCGGCGCCGACCGTGCGGCCGCCCTCGCGGATCGCGAACCGCAGTTCCTTTTCCATCGCGATCGGCGTGATCAGCTCCACCTCGAGGTCCACGTTGTCGCCCGGCATCACCATTTCCCGTCCCGCCGGC
>JACOSU010000152.1 GCA_016178685.1 Candidatus Eiseniibacteriota bacterium
AACGGACTTCGTGGCGGTGGGCGGCGCCGTGAGCCTGGCGGCCGGCGACAGCCTGACGCTCACCTATCAGCCCAGCACGACGGCACTCGCCGATCCCGGGAGCTGGTTCGCCATGATTGGACGCGCGGCTGCGACCGCATTCGGCTCGAAGCCGCAGCACGAGCCCGGGCCGGAGATTCCGTTGAGCTTCGCACTGCGACAGAACCAGCCCAATCCCTTCACCGCACGCACCGCGATCCACTTCGACCTGCCGGTGGGCGCGATGGTGCGGCTCGAGCTGTTCGACGCGAACGGCCGCCGGGTCGAGACCCTGGCTGATCGCTATTTCCCCGCCGGTTATCAGAGCGTGATGTGGGATCCGCGCGGGGCAGGCAAGGTCGGCCCCGGCGTTTACTTCTATCGCATCGAGGCCGGGCCGTTCCGGGCCCGCAGGAAGGCGGTGCTGCTTCCTTAGCTGAGGTACGCGGCGAATCCACGCGGCGCGCGTACCGAACGAGAAATGGGGAGCCGAGATCGATCGCGACGCCTCAACCAGCGCGAGCGTGCTCACGAACCCCACGCGCTGACGCAGGCCGGGCGGTACGCGCCCGCAGCTACCTAGCGCGACGCGATGAACGCGCGCGGGCGCCGCAGGCGACGCATACGGCCGCAACGACGGTGGCGCGGGAGGATCCAGGCCCGCTTCCGCTCAGTAGCTCTGCGTCCAGTCGTGGACGGTGCGCGTCACCGTGAGGCTCATCAGCCGGCAGGTCTCGAGAAACGCGCCGCTGTTCGGCCAGGAATGGCGGCCGCACGCGCAAGCCAGGCGGCCGTTCGGCTTCTCGCCGACCGCGCAGGGCTTCCCATCGTGGCTCTTGCAATAAGGGCACATGTTCTTCGATCCTCCGCTCGAGAAGGTGTGAGCTTAGCGCAGCACGGCGGGACGCACCAGACGCGCGGTCGCCGGTGCGCACGACCGCACTGCTCGCTGCCCGGCCTGTCGCCCGGCTGGAGCCCACGCTGTTGACCGCGCTTCAGAGCGCCACGCCCGCCTCGGCGGCCACGTCGCGGGGAATCGCGTTCGCGTGCGCGATGCGCGCCAGCAGATCGGCGCTGCGCGTGCGTGTGCGCGGCCGGTCGGGGTGGCCGAAATCCACGCGGTAGAGCCCAAAGCGGCCCCGGTAGCCGTCGGCCCACTCGAAGTTGTCGAGCAGCGACCAGTGCAGGTAGCCGATGACGTTCACGCCGCGATCGATCGCGCACCCCAGGTGGAGCAGCGATTTGACCAGCGCGCGCGGCCGCGTGCGGTCGGTGGCGTCGGCGAATCCGTGTTCGGTGACGAGCACCGGCAGCCCGCCACGCCCGGCCCGAACCAGCGACTGCTCGAAGCCCGGCGGCCAGATCTCCCAGCCCAGATCGCTTCTCTCGCCGCCGGCGCGCGCGACGTGCGGATCGGGCGCGAACATCTTCACCTTCCACCGGGTGTAGTAATTGAGGCCGAACCAGTCGCAACTGCCGCGCAGCGCGGGCACGCTGCGGCGAACGGCGCGTGCGCCCGGAATCGAGAGCGCGATCGTACCCGTCAACGGGGCATCCATCACCGCTTCGTTGAACTTTTCGTTCTCGAAGTGCGCGCGCAGCCGGTCGAGCGGAAACCACGGGCGGGAGGGCTCGAGCTGCACCAGGTTCTTCGCGAACCCGATGCGCGTCGCGTGCCCGTCGCCGTCGGCGTCCACGCGGTCCTCCTCGCGCAGCACCGCGGCGGCGCGCGCGTGGGCCTCGATCAGGTTCGCCATCACCTCGAGCGCGGCGTTGTCGTCGCGCTTCGCGGGCGGCCACAAGCCCTCGGAGTAGGCGCGAAACGCCAGCACCTCGGGCTCGTTGATCGTGCACCACCAGTCCACTTCGCCGCCGTATTCGCGGGCGCAGAGCCTTACGAAGTCGCTGAAGCGATCGAGCGTCTCGCGGTTCTCCCAGCCGCCCTGATCCGCGATCCACGCCGGGTTCGTGAAGTGATGGAGCGTGACGACCGGCAGCAGGCGCCGGCGGCGGAGCGCGGCGAACACGTCGTGATAGTGCGAGACCGCGTCGTCGTCGATGCGCCCGTGCGCGGGCTCGACGCGGCTCCATTCGATGGAGAGACGATGGGCGTTGTGGCCGTCGGACTCGGCGAGCGCGAAATCGGAGTCGTAGCGTTCGTAGTGGCGGCAGGCGTCCCCGCTCACGTCGCCGCCGTGGATGCGTCCCGGCTGCTGTTCGAACCGCCACCAGTCGTTCGCGCGATTGCCGCCCTCGACCTGGTGCGCCGACGTCGCGGCTCCCCACAGAAATCCTTCGGGCAGCCTGCGCAGCACTTCGCTCATCACGGAACGATCCCCGCGCGTTGGGTTCCTCGTGGACGCGCGCAGCATAGCAGCGCGAGCGAGGCTCGTGATAGCGTGCGCGACATGGCCCCGCGCACCGCGCGCACGACGTTCGCGAGCTCGATCCGATCGCTGCGCCACCGTAACTTTCGTCTGTACTGGAGCGGACAGCTCACGTCGCTGGTCGGCACCTGGATGCAGAGCGTCGCGCAGGGCTGGCTCATGCACCGGCTCACGTCGTCGGCGTTCATGCTCGGGCTGCTGGGCTTCTGCCAGTTCCTCCCGGTGCTGCTGTTCTCGCTGTGGGCGGGCGTGGTGGTCGATCAGGTCGACCGGCGCCGGCTGCTGCTCATCACGCAGACCGTGGCGATGTTGCAGGCGGTCGCGCTCGCGACCGTGACGACGCTCGGCATCGTCCAGCCGTGGATGGTGTTGGGACTCGCGTTCGTGTTCGGAACGTTCAATGCGTTCGACCTCCCGGCGCGCCAGTCGTTCCTGGTCGAGCTGGTGGGCCACAGGAAGAAAGATCTCTCGAATGCCATCGCGCTCAATTCGGCGGCGTTCAACACCGCGCGCGTGATCGGGCCCGCGATCGCGGGCGTGCTGGTCGCCACGGTCGGCGAACAGGGTTGCTTCTGGCTCAACGCCGTCTCGTATGTCGCGGTGATTCTGAGCCTGTGGCGCGTCGTGACGCCGCCGCGCGAGCCCGGGTCGGCGCCGGGCGATGCGATGTTCAGGCTGCGCGAAGGCGTCTCGTATGCGTGGGAAACGAGGCCGATCCGGAACCTTCTGCTGCTGCTCGGGGTCACGGCCGGGATCGGGTTTCAATACATGCTGCTGCTTCCGGTCTACACTCGCGACATCTTTCGGGCGGGGCCCGGAGTGTTCGGCGTTCTGGTGTCGGCGTTCGGAGTGGGCTCTCTGCTCTCGGCGGTCCTGATGACGCGACGCCAGGACCGCTCGGCGTTGCGTCGCAACCTGCTGATCGGGCTGGCCTCGGCCGGGGTTGGAATGGGCACGTTCGCGTGGTCGAGATTCCTGCCGCTCACGATCGCGATGGGGTTTCTCTCGGGCTTCGGACTGATCCTCTACGTCGCGAGCACCAACACCATGCTCCAGCACACGGTCGAGGACCGCTTCCGTGGACGCATCATGAGCCTCTACACCCTGATGTTCGTGGGCACCGCTCCGCTCGGCGCGCTGATCGCCGGCGCGATCGCGCAGCGCTTCGGGGCCCCGGTCGCGACCAGTTTCTCGGCGCTGGCGCTGATGGGCGGCGCGCTGTGGGTGTCGTACCGGCTGCGCGTGATTGCCGCGCGCCAGGCCGCCGCGATCGAGACGTCGGTGGTCGAAAAGGTGGGATAGGGCACGGACGGAACTATTCGCGTGAGCGCGCGGGGGATGCGGCGTCCTTGAAATTACTTCGCTGAGGGCGCGCCGGAAGCGGCGACGGCGAGACCGCGGAAGTACCGGCGCCGGATCAGGCGCCCATCGTGCGCGATCAAGAGCGACCCCAGCGCGAGACTCCAGAGCCTCGCTCGCGGCAGGCGGGGGCGGGCCGCTTCGAACGGGAAACGCGAGTCGCGACGCGCCTCATCCAGCGAGGCGGCGGCCCATAGCGCGGGCCACAGGCAGAACAACCGGAATCGCACCGCGCGTGCCGGGATGAGATCGAGATAATCCGGAACGCGAGCCAGGGCGCAGCGCGCGCGCGACTCGAGCCGCTCGAGTACCTGAGCCGCCCCGCGGTTGGCTTCGCCCACCAGATCGGCGGGGGAGAGCGCGAACTCATCGAGCCACGAGCGCGGCACGTAGCATCGTCCGCGCCGCAGATCCACCGGCCAGTCGAGAATGATGTTCGTCAACTGGAGCGCTTCGCCCACCGCAGGTGCGAGCGCGAGGCGCGCCGCGCGACGTTCGCTCGAGCGATCGGGATGTCGCAGCTCGAACAGCCGCGTGAGCATGCGTCCCACGCAACCCGCCACGGCGAAGCAGTAGTCGTCGAGCTCGGCCTCGTTCTCGAGGTAGGGGGCGCCCGGCCCGGCATCGGCCGCGCGCGCCGCATACCTGCGCATGCCTTCGGACATGGTCGCGAGACATTCGTGGATCGACTCGCGGTCGTCATGCTCGAGCCCCAACAGGCAGCGCACCACGCCCGGAGCGTTTTCGACCAGCGACAGGTCGGCGCGGCCCTCTGCGATCACGCCGGCACCTTGCGCCAGCGCTTCGGCAGCGGGGATCGAGCCGTTCACAGCCTCGCGGAATCGCTCGAACCGCGCGCGGATCTCTTGCGCGGTCCCGGGCCACGAATCTTCGAGCGCGTCGCAGATCCGGCACAGCAGGTAGGCGATTCCCACCACGTCGCGCAGATTCGCGTTCAGCAGGCGAATGTTGATCGCAAAGGTGCGCGAGACGCGAGGCAATGTCGCGCGACAGTAATCGAGGTCGGAGGCGGGCAGAGCGGGACGCATGGTACGCGGCACACTAGCACCCGGCAGGCGTCGTCTCTTCAATTTCGGCGCTCCAGCTCACGTCGACCGCGCCGCGCAGCGATACCGCGGTCGGGCAACGCTCCAGATGCCGCGCGAGCGCCCGGTCCACGCTCGCTCGAACCCCGGCCGGAATCTTCAGCCGGTAGTGAACGCGGATCGCGGTGAGCACCGGCAGACCGTCGCGCACTTCGTTCACGCCCTCGACCAGGGTCCGGATCGCGTCGCCTTCGAGCTTCACCTGACGCACCTCCAGTGCGCCGTTCAGGGTGCCGAGCATTCAGCCGGCGGTGGCGGCAACGATGTAATCCACCGGCAGCGGCAGCTCGCGCTCGGGCTGAAGCCCGAACAGCTGCACCACCGGTCCGTGAACCCCCATGTCGAACGTCTCGCCGGTTTCGAGCCGGGCGCGTCGGTGCAGGCTCCCGAGCTTCTCCAGCTCGGCGTGTGCGGTGTAAAGCGGATCGCTCATGGAAATTCCCCGTTCCGAAGAATGTGCTCTGGCCGCCATGGTTTTCCGACCCGATATCCTTATGCTACTTTGCGCGCTCATCCAAGCCGAAACCGGACGAGTGTCGCCGAGGAGGTCGGTCTGACGACCACAGCAGCCTACGCCGTGACCGGGCGTCTCGGCCTCGCCGCCGCGATGCTCATGTACGCGCTGATCATGATCGGGGGGGTGGTGCGCACCACCGGCTCCGGGCTCGCGTGTCCCGACTGGCCGCTGTGCCAGGGCCATCTGATCCCGCCATTCGAATTCCACGTGCTGATCGAATGGTTTCACCGGCTGGTCGCGCTGCTGGTCGGCCTGCTGCTGTTCTCGACCGCGGGATGGGTGTGGACGCATCGCGAGACGCGCGCCCGCCTGGGCGCGCTGGCCGGCCTCGCGGTCGCTCTCTATTTCGCCAAGGCTCTGCTCGGCGCCCTCACGGTGTGGAAACGGCTGAGTC
>JACOSU010000143.1 GCA_016178685.1 Candidatus Eiseniibacteriota bacterium
CTCGATCTGCGCGTGGCATTTGGTGCAGGTCTTGGCGATATTCTGTTTGGCGATCGAGGACTGGGGATTGTCGTGCGGCAGCACCTGGTGGGCCGTGTGGCAACTGGTGCAGACCGCGGTGACGGTCAAACCGCGTTTGAAAAGCCCCTCGCCGTGAATCGAATCGCGATAGTTCTCCAGAATGTTGGTTTGCGGAATGCTGTGGGTCTGCGACACCGGCGTACCTTCCCGATGGCACTGTCCGCACAGCTTGGGAACCTCCACGGTTGGGATCCGCCGCACCCCGTGCGTCCCGTGACAGACCTTGCAGCCGGGCGCAGTTTTATCGCCGCGCGCCGACGCGATCCCGTGCAAGCTCTTTTCGTACTGCGATCCCTCGTCGGGATGGCAGTTGCCGCAGTTGACCGGCGCTACCTTGTCCTCGTGCGGCAGCTTCTTGGGATCGATATCGCCGTGGCACCCCGCGCACTCCTGCCCGGCATGCGGCGAGCCGCGCAGCGCGGCCGCATCGAACGGCGGAGGCATTCCTGCCTGCCGCTTTCCGGTGCGCCTGCCGGCTTCATGACAATCGAGACATTCCTTGGAACCGGGCAGTTCCTTTTCCTGCCCCGGCAGAGCAAACGGCAGTAGCACCGCCGCCACCCAGACCGCTCGGGTGAGCATTGATTCTTGTTCGGTCTTCTCCGCGTCTCAGCGTCTCCGCGTTTGGGCTACCGCGCCTTTGTCTCCGTAATTCCCAAATCGCCCAGCACCTTGGGATTCGCTTCGTCCATCGCCAGCATGTTGTGGCACGCGCTGCAATCCTGCGTAATCGCCTTCCCGTCCTGGGCCTTGTGCCCATCGTCGTGGCAACGGAAGCAGCCCGGAAAATCGCTGTGCCCGATGTTGATCGGATACGCGCCCCAGGTTACCTTCATATCGGGGAAGATGTTCCGATTCCACACCTCCAGCACCTGCTTGCCCGACGACGTCACTTCCGCCTGCCGCTGCGACCAGATCGCCGGGTACGTGTCCTGGTAATACTTCGAGAACGCCGCCGGGATCTTCTGCGCCGCTTCCTCGCGGCTGCTGTAGTTCTGCTTCAGAATCTCGACCGCCTTCTTCTTCGCGAACGGCAGCGACCCCGAGATCAGCCCCGCGTTCATCGCCTTGTCAACCCCGCGATCCGGCAGATCGTAGCTGTGCGCCGGCCGGTTGTGGCAGTCCATGCAATCCATCTCCCGCGGTTGAATCCCACTCGGCTTCGCGGCTGACGCATAGACCGTCTGCCGCCCCGGTCCGTTGTATTCGACCCACGGGATGTTCTGCCTCTGCTCATCGGTCGCGATGTAGTTGATCCGCACTCCCGGCCCCAGGTGCGTCCCATGAATCCCGATCCCGTGATTCCCTCCGCCGATCTTCATCAGCAGGACGGTCTTGGTCAGCGTGTTGGTCTCGTCATCGGCGTATTTCGGGATCACGCGCACCCGGTCCTCGCCGTACTTCTGCGGCCAGTGGCAGGTCTCGCAGGTTTCGCGCGCGGGACGCAGGTTGTGGACGGGCGTCGGAATCGGCCGCGGATACGTGTTCAGCGTAACCGCGAAGACCTGTCCGACGCCGCTCAGCTTGCTTTTTACGAACCAGCCCGCGCCCGGTCCGATATGACACTTCACGCACTCCACACGCGAATGCGGCGAGTTCTGATACGCCGTGAATTCCGGCTGCATCACGGTGTGGCAGGTCTGCCCGCAGAACGTCACCGAATCCATGTAGTTGACCGCGCTGTAAGTGGTCTGGCTCGCGACCACGATATTCGTCAGCGTGGTCGCGCCGATAAAGTAGACCAGGCGCCGCAGTTCGGCGTTATCCCACGTCAGCGCCGGAAAGTGCGATGGATAGAGCCCGGCTCTTCCTTCCTTACGCCGCTTCAGCCAGATGCCCAGCGGGATCATCAACAGGCCCATCAAAAAGGGAGTTGGAATCGTCAGGAAGGCCAGGATTCCGAGATAAGGGTTGGCCGTTTCTCCCTTCAGCGTGACCGGCAGC
>JACOSU010000154.1 GCA_016178685.1 Candidatus Eiseniibacteriota bacterium
CGCGTCGATCGCGTCGTCCCCGGGGACGAGCCGCCCACCCTTGCGCTCCGCGAAGTAGACGATCAGCACCGCGCGCACGCGCGGGTCGTCGAATCCCGCGTAGACCCCGTGCAGTCCGGTGAGCTTCGCGATCAGCCCGGTTTCTTCGCGCAGTTCGCGCACCGCGCATCGCTGGGGTGATTCGCCGTACTCCATGAACCCCGCCGGCAGGCACCACGCCCCGGCGCGCGGATCGTAGCGCCGCCGGACCATCAGCACCTCGGCCCCGCGCAGCAGCACGACGCCGGCCGCAGGGACCGGATTGCGATAATGGATGAAGCCGCACTCCGGGCAGGTGGGCCTCGGCGACCCGTGGTCGTCACGGCGCTCGAGACGCGTCGCGCAGCGCGGGCAGAATAGAAATTCGTGGCGTCTCATCGGGGACCGCACACTACGTGGCCGCGCGGCCGGCGCGCAAGCCCGAGCCCCGGCGCGTACGCCTGGCGCGCAAGCCCGCGCGCGGCGCGCCCGCCGGCCACGCATGCCGAAGCCCGACACGTCCGCCCGCCGCACACGCTGAAGGCCCGGCCGCGAGGAAAGCGACCGGGCCCGGTGCGCCGAGCCGCAGGAAGGAGCGCCGCGCTGCTCCCCTCCGCGATTCGTCGGACGCCCTGTTTCACACCCGAAGGTGCTCGCAGAAGGGACGGCGCCCCCTCGAGCGGCCATGCACGCCGCACGCCTCGAACCTCACACCGCCGCACCGCGGGTCGGGCCGCCGGCCTAGTTGCGGGGTTTCTCCTTCAGCTGCTCGCGCAGCTCGCGGATCTCGTCGCGCAACTGTTCCATTTCTCGCTGCAGCGGCATCGTGTGATGCGTGTGGCCGACGAACCCACGGACGGAGTCCGGGATTTCGTCATCGAGTCCCGCGAGATCGCGGCCGCGCACGATTCGAATCGCCTGGGGTGCGCGAGCGAGCTCGGCGGCGATGCTCTGGCGCTGGCCCTTGCGCAGCACGGTGAGCGCGACCCTGCCTTCGGCGGAGCGGATCGCCTTCGCGACGTCCTCCGAGTCGTACACGTCGCGTTCACCGATCCGGACGATCACGTCGCCCGGGCGCAATCCGGCGCGCGATGCGGGCGAATCTTTTTCGACTTCGAGGATCAGCGCGCCCTTTCCATCCGGCGCCGAGAAATAACCGCCCAGATCCGGATCGAGATCCTGAAGCCGTACGCCAAGCCGCCCCCGGCCCAGCCCCGCGAGCCCCGCGAATCCGGGCAGGTTTTCGAACTGCAGATTCATGTCGGGCCGGACCACCATGCCACGCGCGTCGCCGTAGGTCGTCGATCCGAAGTCGTCGGGCCTTCCCGCGAGCGTCGCGCTGATCTTCATGGGCTTGCCGTCGCGCGAGATCTCGAGATCCGCGCGGTCTCCGCTCTTCGCGGCACGCACCGCGTCCTGGAGGTCGTCGGGAGAGCGCATCGCCTTGCCGGCGAAGGTCACGATCACGTCCCCCGCCTTGAGCCCCGCCTTCTCGGCGGGGCTTCCGGTCAGGACCTGGCTCACGAGCACCCCCTCGGTCGTTGCGCCCAGCCCTTCGCGAAGTTCGTCGGTCAGGTTCTGCGTGTAGACGCCGAGCCACGGCTTCGCCGAAGTGGCGCCGGACGCATCCCTGGGCGCTGCCGCTCCCTTCTCTGGTGTGGGCGACGGCGTCGACGCGGTCGCCGCGGGAGCGGCAAGCACCGCAAGGGCCGCGAGGATGATGCCCGTGTTCTGAAGCGCGTGGCGCATGGCGTGTCCCCCCTGTGCTAGTTTCGCGGCTCCAGAGCCGGGAATGCGTACGGGCCTTGAAACCCGCGAGGCACGCTCCGGTTCCCGGCAACTGCCGCCTGCCCGCTTCAGACACTCCGAGTGCGCGATGAAGGTCAATGAGCTGTTAAACCTCAACGTGGAATCCATTGCCCTGGGCGGCAAGGCTCTGGCGCGCGTGGACGGGTATGTGGTGTTCGTGGACCGTGGCGTGCCCGGCGACCGCCTCGAGGCTCGCATCACGCGCGCCAGGCGCGGCTATGCGGAGGCTCGCCTCGAGCGCATCGAGGCGCCTTCCCCGCTTCGCGTCGAGCCCGCCTGCCCTCACGTCGCACGTTGCGGGGGCTGCCGATTTCAGGAGCTCGCCTACGACGAGCAGCTGCGGCAGAAGCAACGCCAGGTGATCGAGACGCTTCAGCGCCTGGGCGGCATCGCGACCCCGAACGTGACCGCGATCGTGCCCGCGCCCGAAACGTTCGGCTATCGCAACAAGATGGAATTCAGCTTCGCGCCCGCTCCCGATGGAGAACCACTTTTGGGGCTCCACGAACGCGGCACGTTCGACCGCGTGTTCGAACTCGAGATCTGCCTGCTGCCGAGCCAGCTCACGGTCGAGATCGTACGCTTGACCCAGCGCTTCGCCCGCGAGCGACGCTGGCGCGCCTATCACGCCCGGCGGCACGAGGGCGTGGTCCGCTTTCTGATCGTGCGTCACCTGCCACAGAGCGGAGAGTGCGCGGTCCACCTGATCGCGGCCTCCGACGACGTTCCGGGTATCGCCGAGTGGGCCCGGGCGGTCGCGTCGTTATCGAAGGCGGTGCGCTGCGTCACGCTCGGCCTGGCCCACACGCGCGCCTCGGTCGCGTTCAGCGAAGAGGAGCGCGTGCTCGAGGGGCGCGCGACCATCGTCGAGCGGCTGCTCGGGCTCGAGTTCGAAGCGTCTGCCAATGCGTTCCTTCAGACCAACAGCCGCCAGGCCGAGGCGCTGTATGGCGCGGCGCTCGAGGCGGCGCGCCTCGACGGGTCCGAGACCGTGCTCGATCTGTATTGCGGAACCGGGACGCTTACGCTGCTGTTCGCGCGCGCGGCGCGCGCGGTGGTGGGGGTCGAGAGCGTGCCCGATGCGGTCGAAGCCGCGCGCCGCAACGCTGCGCGCAACCGGATCGCGAACGCGCGATTCGAGACCGGCGAGGCCCGGCGCGTGTTGCGCGAGTGGGCGCGCGGAGAACGCCCGGGCGCGTTGAAGCCCGACGTGGTGGTGGTGGACCCCCCGCGCGCCGGGCTTCACCCCCGGGTGGTCGCGCGCGTGATCGAGCTCAGGCCGCAGCGCGTCGTGTACGTCTCCTGCAATCCCGGGACGCTGGCCCGCGATCTGCGGAATTTCGCCGCGGGCGGTTACGCGCTGGCCGAGGCCCGACCTTTCGACATGTTCCCGCACACCCCGCACATCGAGTGCGTGGCGCGTCTCGAACTCGCGGACATCCCCGCGCTCTGATAACGTCGGGCGGGACGCGCGGCCGCCTGCACCCTGACCCGCGCGATCGCCGCGCGATTTCGCTGCGGCAGGCCGCCGGAGGTGCCCGTGTCCCCATCGCCCGACCCACCCGCCGAGCCGCCTTCAGACGACGATCTCGAGCTCCGGCTCGACGCGTTGTCCGCGCATTATGAAGTGGCGCGCGCTTTGCTCGGAGCCACCGAGCCTCGCGTCGTCGCCGAGCGCATCGTGCATTCGGGGATGGGTCTGCTCGGAGCGCGCTCGGGCGCGATGCTCGCGTTCGATGGACGCGATCGTTTCAACGTGCTGCTCGCCACGCTCACCGAGGCTCCGGAGGCGAGCCTGCGCGTTCCCGAAGCGGCGCGCGAGTGGATCGCCGCACAGGGCGTGTTCCCGCTCGCGGGGGCGGCCAGCGCACGTGCCCTCGGCCGCATCCGCGACCGTCTGGCCGCGGAATTCGACGCCGCGGTGGGCTGCGCGGTGGCCGACGCGGCGGGGCTGCGGGCTCTCCTGCTGTTCGGACCCCCGCTGCTCGGCGGCGAGTACGGAGAATTCGATCGGCTTCGGCTCGAAGCCATCGCCGGACTCGCCGCGCTCGCGCTGCGGACGCCGGACGGCCGCGTCCGCAGGCCTCGCGAGGGCGCCGCGGGATCTTCTCGCGCGCGGGTGATCGAGGCGCTGCGCCAGCGCCATCCCGCGCTGCGCTCCATGATCGGCGACAGCGCGGCGATGCTCGAGACCGCCCAAGAACTGGTGGCCGCCGCGGGCACGCGTTTTCCGGCGCTGCTCACCGGCGAGTCGGGCGCCGGCAAGGAAGTCGCGGCCCGCGCCCTTCACGCGATGTCGGAGCGCGCCGCCGCGCCGTTCGAAACCCTGGATTGCGGATCCATCCCGCGCGAGTTGATCGAAAGCGAGCTGTTCGGCCACGTGCGCGGCGCGTTCACGGGCGCCCACCGCGACCATCGCGGTGCCTTCGAGCTCGCGCATCGCGGCACGTTGTTCCTGGACGAGATCGGCGACATGCCGCTCCAGCTCCAGACCCGGCTGCTGCGCGTCGTCCAGGAGGGACGCATCCGCCGCGTTGGAGACGAGCACCCGATCGACGTGGACGTGCGCGTGGTGGCCGCGACGCACCGCGATCTCAAGACTGCCGTGCTGGAGAATCGCTTTCGCGAAGACCTGTTCTACCGGCTCAACGTTTTCGCGATCCGCATTCCTCCCTTGCGCGAGCGCCTCGAAGACCTGGCCCCGCTGGTCCTGCACTTCCTCGGGATGCACGGCGACGATCTGGACGTGCGGGAATGGAAGGTAGACGGCGACGTCTTGGGCGCGCTCGAGCATCACGGGTTCCCGGGCAACTTGCGCGAGCTCGCGAATCTGTGCTCCGCGCTCGCGGTGCGCTCGCGCGACGACGGCCGCGTCGCGCTCGCGGACCTCGAGCACGTGTGGGGCCGCCAACACGCGGGAGAATCGTTTCCCTGGCAGGGTGTCGATCGGGAGTCGCGCGAAAGCCGCGGACCGCTCGGCCCCTGGGTGCTCGAACAGGCGCGCGCGGCGCGGTTCAACCTGATCGCCGCCGCGCGCGATCTCAAACGGCGCCGGAGCGGCAATCGGCCCGCTCCGCTCACCGAGCGCGCGGCGCTCGCCTATTACCTGACCGGCGAGATCCTGCGCGCGCTGGCCGACACCGAGGGCGACGAGCATGCGGCGGCGCGGCGGGTAGCGCTCGATCCCGCGCTGGTGGGTCGTGTTGAGCCGCGCGTGCGGCGCGTCTGCGAGGCGCTGCGCGCCGCCGGTGGAGATCCCGCCCGATTGCGTCGTGCGTTCGGCAAGCTGCCGGCCGAATACCACGCGCTGCTGGACCCCGTGGCCCGGCTCGTCGCACGCGACTGAAGCCGGCGCAGCCGCGGCTCTGTGCTAGAATCCATGCTCATGCGCGCCTGCTGGACGATGATCGCCCTCTGCTCGCTCGCCGCGGCAGCGCCCGCCGGCGCCGCGGACGCCGTTTCCGCCGATCGCGCGACGTTCGAAATCCGCCTGCACGGAAGCGTCATCGGGGTCGAAACGGTCGAGTTCCAGAACGCCGGCGATTCGTTGCGCGTCTTCTCGGAGACGCTCCAGATCGGGGGTCGCGCCCACACCGACTCGCTCATGAAGCGGCTGCAGATGGTGTTCACGCCCGACTTCGATCTGCGCGGCTACGACTCGAGCGAACGGCTGCGCGGTCGCACTTCCGCGGTCGGCTGGACTCCCAACGACACGCTCTTCACGCTGTACCGCCAGCATGACGGCCGCGGCACCGGCGACACGTACGCGCGCCCGCCCGGACGCCTGTTCGTGCTCGAGCAAGGCGTGTTCGCATCGTTCGAGGTGATCTGCCGCATGCTGGGCGGCAAGAGCTTCCTGACCCGCCCTCTGAACCTGCTCGTGATCGGCACGCCCGACACGCTCCTGACCGCGTCGCTCGCGGACCACGGCCCCGAGACCATTTCGTGGGGCTCGCGCCCGGTGACGGCCCGCCGGCTCACGCTCGGCGAGGGACCCGGTTCATACCATTTTTGGATGGGGCCCGGCGGGCGCCTGCTGAGGCTCGAGCACGAGCCGACCGGTCTTCGGATCGAACGGATCGCGCCGCCCGTCAAGCGCAAGCCCGCGCCCGCCCCGCACTGAGAGATTTTCTGGCGCTCCAAGCGAACGCGCCGCGCGAGCGCGCCTCCGTGCGCTCAGTTCGCCTCGCGCCGCGCGATCCACTCGAGCAGCAGTCGCACGCCGAACCCGGTCGGCCCGCGCCGCTCGTGCGCACGATCCACCGGACTCCACGCGGTGCTCGCGATATCGAGATGGGCCCAGCGCATGCCGCGCGCGAAATGCTTGAGGAACACCGCCGCCAGGCACGCGCCGCCCTCGCGCGCTCCCGAGTTGAGGAGATCCGCGCTCTCGCTCTTCATTTCCGGCGCGTATTCGTCCCACAGCGGCATCCGCCACAGTCGCTCGCCGGTCGCAGAGGAAGCGCGCGCGAGTTCGTCCGCCAGCCGTTCGTCATCGGTGAAGAGACCGGCCGCCAGGTGGCCGAGCGCGATGCCGATGGAGCCGGTCAGGGTGGCCAGATCCACCACCGCGTCGGGCTTGAGCCGCCGCGCGTAACCCAGGGCGTCGGCCAGCAACAGGCGGCCTTCGGCGTCGGTGTTCGTGACCTCGATCGAGGTGCCGTCGAGCGCGCGCACGATATCGCCGGGCTTGAGTGCGCGGCTGCCCGGCATGTTTTCGGCGCTCGGAATCAGGCCCACCACGCGTGAAGTGGGGTCCAGCGCCGGCAACGCGTGAAACAGTCCCAGCACCGCGGCCGCGCCCGACATGTCGTATTTCATCTTGTGCATGTTCTCGTGCGGCTTGAGCGAGATGCCGCCGCTGTCGAACGTCACGCCCTTGCCGATCACGACCAGCGTCACCGGCTTGCCGCGACGCAACGCGCGCGTGGGCGCGCGATCGAGCACGATGAAACGCGGTGGATTCGCGCTGCCGCGGCCGACCGCCAGCAGCGCGCCCATTCCCAGCCGCTCCAGCTGGGCCACGCCAAGCACCTCGACCTTCGCGCCCGCCGCCTTCCCCACCTCGCGCGCGCGCGTGGCCAGCCCCTCAGGCGTGAGATCCTGCCCGGGCGTGGACGAAAGATCGCGCGCGAAACACACCGCCTCGCCGGTGCGAGCGCCGAGCGTCACGGCGGGCGCGAGCGCGCGCGCGGATTCCGCATCGCGCGCCACGATTTCGAAGCGCCGCAGCGCGGGCGGGCCGGGCTCACGCAGGTACGCGGTGTGGCGCCACGGACCGAGCCGCGCGCCTTCGGCCATGGCCTCGGCGCGCGCCTGATCCTGCGACGCGGATTCCGGCCACGGCAGAACCAGCGCGACGGATCCAGCGCGTAATTCGCGCGCCCTGCGCGCTGCGATCGCTGCGGCCAGGCGCGCGCGATGGGGCGTGTCGTCGCCACGGCGGCCGAGCCCGATCGCGATCAGACGTCGGGCGCGCCCGCGGTTCGGGTGAACAATCGCGGTCTCGAGCCAGCCGCCGCGGAAATCGCGCGAGGAGATCAACGCCGACAGCGCGCCGCCGCTCGCGCGGTCGAGCGCGACGGCCGCTCCCTCGAGGCGCCTTGAATTTTCGTACACACCGACCGCGACCGTCGCGGCCGTGCGCAGTGCGGCATCGCCGCGCCGAATCACGACGTTCATGGAGCTTCCTCCTTGCGAAGAGCGCAAATCGTGGGGACCGCGTGTCAGACTATCGCAAAGCGCGCGCGGCCCCAATGCCGCCGAAGACGCGGATCCACAGGATGCGGCGTGGGCGTGCGCAGCGCGGGCATGCGCGGCGCGGGCGCGTGCGGCGTGGGCGTGCGCAGCGCGGGATGCGGCTTGCCATCGCGGCGTTTCGGTTGCATGCTCCCGATTCGCGGCGCGGCGTGGAATCCGCGCACGTTCACGACTCCCCGCACACGGTGGAGCGAAGGACCGCTCCGCAGTCACCCGAAAGGAGATCTTCATCATGAGACGTCTCGCATTCGTGATCCCGGCGATCGCGATCCTGGTTCTGGCTGGTTGCGGCAAGAAAACCGAGCAGGCCGCGAATACCGGCAGCGACAGCCTGCTCGCGACCAACCCGGTCGAGCAACCGCAGGGCAACCTGACGCCCCAGACCCAGTACCAGGGCGGAAACGGCGCGGCCCAGCCGTCCCCGGCGCCCGCACCGCAGAGCGAGAAGAAGCCCGGGCACACGACGACCTCGCAGCCGACGCATCACCCGGCTGAAGCCAGTGCTCCCGCGCCGAACCCGGGCGTTACCCTGCCCGCAGGCACCGGAATCAAGATCAAGGTCGGCGCGAAGATCACTTCCGAGACCGCGAATCCGGGCGATGCGTGGAGCGGCGTGGTGGAAGAGCCGGTGGTGATCGGAACCGCCGCGCCGATTCCGGCCGGCAGCACCGTGAGTGGAATCGTGGAAGCGGCGAAGCCGGCGAAGAAGGGCGACCGTGCGATGCTGTTGCTCGCGATCCAGAGCGTCACGGTCAACGGCAAGAGTCACTCGGTTGAGGCCGTAACCGACAGCATGGTCGCGGGCTCGACGCGCGCGCGGAACACCGGCGCGGTGGCGGGCGGCGCGGCCGCCGGCGCGCTGATCGGAAGTGCGATCGGAGGCGGCAAGGGCGCGTTGATCGGCGGCCTTCTGGGGGGCGGCGCTGCGGCCGGCGGGGTCGCGGCATCGAAGGGCTATCAGGTCACGGTGGACGAGGGCAGTACGCTCACGTTCCATGTCAGCCATGACGTGACCATCCACAACTGACCCAGGAGCGATCGGGCGGTGCGGGAGGACGCGAGCGGGCCGCGTCCTCTCCGCTTTTCGGGGGGATCACGCCGGGCACGCGATGACCGCGTGATTGCCCCGGCGGGAGCGAACCGGGAAGATCGAATGCCCCTGCGCGTACACCCGGCCGCGCGGTCCGGGCCTGAGCCCCTTGCGCACCAACGGGTTCAGCGGGCGGGCGCCTCTGGCATGCGCCCTGCAAAACCAGACCGCTCGAAGTCCCGAAACGCCCCCGTCGCACCGCGCGGCGCAGCGCCGACGCGAACCACCAGGAGGTAGACACCCATGCAGGCGCGCTCAACGTGGTCCATGCTGCTGTTCCTCGGCCTCGCCGGCCCGGTGCTCGCCGGTTGTGGCAAGAGCAATCCGCTTTCGACCAACTCCACGCCCAGCGGCAGCACGGATCAGGCCCAGGTCGCCAGCGCGATGGCCGCGACCGCCGCGGTGATCGACGACGGGCTGATGGAAGCCCCCGATCCGGGTTCGATGACGAGCGGCGGCCCGGCCGGCGCCGCGGCGCTCATCCACCCGCTCCACTACTGGCGGCACATCGAGGACGTGAGGCGCACGTACGACTTCGCGTTCTCCGACACCGACTCCACGGGACATCCCACCCGGGCGTTCGTCACGGTTCGCAAGTACATGGCCGGCTCGTTCAACATCGCGTTCGATGCGACACCCGAGGACACTCTGCCATTCGACAGCGTGGACGTGCTGCACAAGCCGCTGCACGATCTCTGGGAGCGCCACGTGCTGCTCAAGCGCGTTCAGGGACTCACCGCGGACGACCAGGAATGGAAGGTCGCGGCGATCTCGGGCGTCCAGGTCACATCGTACGATCCGGCCGCCTCGTCGGACGGGCACCTCGCGTTCGGCGCGACGAAAATCCTTCAGCTCCGCATCCAGTCGGCGAGCGGCGATACCGTCATCACCGATCCGCTGCGGCTGTTCTGGCTGCGCCGCGTCCCCGCGTTCGAGCCCGCGGAAGACGTGACGCTGACCGCGACCACGCTGACCCATACCGACGTGCTGGTGCTGGTGCGCGGCGGCATGCGGCGCCGCTTCCACAACAACGGCGACAACACCTACACGGTCTTCTGGAGAACTTCGGCCGAGGACGGAATCCATCACGTCGGGGTGAACGCGCTGTCGAATGGAACCCTGTTCGACGATCAGGCGCCGTACGACTCCCAGGCCTGGATCTTCCCCTACCGCGTGAAACCGAGCGAGGTCGCCGAACTGCTGCCGTGATGGCATCGCGCCAATGTTCGAACGGGCGGTTCGCCTCGCGGCGGGCCGCCCGTCGTTCATCGCGCATGCGCCTCAGTCGTCGAGCGCGTCCTTGCCCTGGCGGCTCTTGAAAAGATTCGCCCATTCCTCGAGCTCGCGCTTCGAGATCGTCGCGGGCTTCTCGGGGATCTCGCTCTCGGTTCCGGCACCCAGCGCGCTGGTCAGGAACAGGTCGGCGAGAGCGATGTCGGCGCCCATCGCGCGCGCGTGGCGCGCCACCTCGAGATCGGACGTCACCACGGTCAGGCGATCGACCCGGTCCATTTGATGCTCGACGATTTCGCGGATCAAATCGTCGGCCTTGAGCGGCGGCCGCGAAAAGCGCACTTCGACGCGCGTGCTCGATTCGTCCTTGCCGGGCCCCTCGCTGCCGTCGAATACCACCAGAAATCGCGCGTCGCCGCCCCCGAAGCCCCACGACAGCAGGTTCACGAGTTTGTCGCGCGACTCGCGCAGCGTGCGCGTCCCGGAGGGCTTGAGTGTCGCCGTTCGGAGGATCAAGTTATACCCGTCGACCACGATCAGATGTTCCGGCACCGGCGCTACCCTCCGAAAAAATCCAGCAGCGCATCGTCCCGAGTGTGCTCGCAGCCGCGGGAAATTGGAACGACGCGTCGCAGTGTATCACGCGCGCCGACCGCGCCGGCGCGGATCGGAACGCATTCTGGCCGTCGATGCGTTCGCGGCCGGCGCGGGGTGCCGTCCGCACGTCGCGCCGCGGTCGGGAAGGGATCGCGCCGCGGTTCTCTAGGGAAGTCCGCCACTGGACGTATGGAGAATGGTTCCGTTGCGCCCCACGGCCCAGCCGTTCAGCGGATCCGTGAAGAACACATCCTTGAGACGAAACTGCGTGTTCGGCGACTGCGTCTGCCACGTCACGCCCCCATCGTCGGTGCGCAACACGAGCCCCACGCCGCCGCTGTTGTATCCCACGGCGTATCCGATCCGGTCGGACGGATAACACACCCCGAGCAGGTTGTTCGATGCGCCGGCATTGTCGAGTTCCCACATCAGGGAGTCGGCCGTCGCCACCGCGCGCGGCGTCGCGCCGGACTGGCCGGCCGCCCACGCCGTGCCGTCACCGACCGCCCATGGCGCCGGCGTGGCGCTGCGCCACACCGCATTCAGAGCCTGCGCGGTGATCGAGGGCTGAACGATGTACCACGAGATCCCGCGATCGTGCGTGCCGAGGATGACGCCACCGTTGCCGACCGCCCAGCCATCCCGCGTTCCGGCGAACGAGACGCTCTGCAGATCGAACGACGTCGGGGTCTTCCGTTGCCATGTCGCGCCGCGATCGAATGTGCGCAACACGACTCCGTTCGCGCCCACCACCCAGCCGGTGTCGCGCGTCGCGAACCACACGTCGAGCAGGTTTTCGCCCGCGTTCGAGGTGACCTGCGTCCAGGTCATTCCACCGTTCACGGTTCGCAGCACGGCGCCCGCCGCGCCGACCACCCAGCCCGAGTCCGGGCCCGTGAACCACACGGCATTGAGATTGAACCCGCTGTTGCTCACCTGCTGCGACCAGCTGGCGCCCGCGTTCGTGGTGGCCACGATGCGGCCGGCGCTTCCCACCGCCCAGCCGTGGGTCCGATCGGGCAGGAAGAAGACGCCGTTGAGATCGTTGGACGTCTGGCTGGTCTGCATGTACCAGCCGCGCTGGACGATCACCGCGACCGTCGCGCTGTCGGAAAATCCGCCGGCCGAGGCCACCACCAGGCCGGAGCCTTCGGCGAGCGCCTGAACGTTGCCGTGACCATCGACGGCGAACGCCGCCGGATTCGTGCTGGTCCAGACGAAGGTCGCGTATCCGACCACCGCGCCGAGCGTGTCGAGCGCGGTCGCGGTGAAGACCGCGCTCTGGCCGGCCACCAGCGTATCGGTCGCGGGACTCACCGTGACTTTCGACAGCGGGGGCAGCGGGGCGGGCGCCGTCGGAACGCTGGCGGGCTGGTTTGCGCAGCCGGCGGCGAGCCACGTGAGGAGCGCGAGCGCGGCGCACGGCAAGATCGAGGATGAGCGTACGTGCATGGTCGACCGGAACCCTTTGAGTTTGAGAGCCGGCCCTCGCGCGGCCGCGCGAACGCCTGAGCGACAACCGACACGGAAACACTTTTGCAAGTCCTGCGCCAGAGCGCATCGTTGCCGACAAACGAGTTACATGGCCCTGGCGGGGCCGCCCGGGGTCGTCCCGCATGGATTTTTGCCCGAGGCGGCCAGCCGGGCCGCCGCGGGCCTGGTTTGCCGCGGCGGTGGGGCCGTCCGCCGCGCGTGGCGGGCGTCGCTTGAGCGCCCGCGGGCCTTCCCCTAGTGTCGCGCACTCGCCGCCCTGGGACACGCCCTTCGCCGCAGCGGCCGCGGCGCCCTTCCGTGAGGCATGCATGCTCGAAGTTCATGAAGTCACGAAGACCTACGACGATCGGGCCGTAGTCAACGCCGTTTCGTTCGACGTCCAACCCGGCGAGATCTTTGCCCTGCTGGGCCCGAACGGCGCGGGCAAGACCACGCTGATCCGGATGATCACCGACATCCTGAAGCCCGACTCGGGAACCATCACGTTGAACGGGGCCGCGGTGGGCGGGGATCTCAAGCGCCGGATCGCCTACCTGCCCGAGGAGCGCGGCCTCTACCGGCGCATGCGCGTCACGGATGCTCTGTCCTACTACGGCGAGCTCAAAGGCATGAGCCGGCAGGCCGCGCGTTCCGCCGCCGCCTCGCTGCTCGATCGCGTCGCGCTGCGCGAATCCGCGAACCTTCAGGTCCAGGCCCTGTCGAAGGGCATGCAGCAGAAACTCCAGCTGTGCACCGCGCTGATTGGCGACCCGAAGTTGCTGATCCTGGATGAACCGTTCACCGGGCTCGATCCCATCAACGTCCAGTTGTTCGAGGAAGTGCTCCAGGAGCGCCGCGCCGCCGGCGCCACGGTGCTGCTGTCGACGCATCAGATGAACAAGGTCGAACAGCTGTGCGACCGCGCCCTGATGATCAACCGGGGCCACATGGTGCTCTACGGTGAGGTCCGCGAAATCCGGCGCCGTTACGCCGGACACGCCGTGAGGCTGCGCGCCAGCGCCATGCCGGACAGCGCTCCGGGCGTCACGTCGATCGCCGAGATCAACGGCGAGCACGAACTCACGCTCGCGAGCGACGCCACGCCGGCCGCGGTGCTGCGCGCGCTGCTCGATCGCGGGGCGAACGTCGAATCGTTCGCTCTCTCCTCGCTTCCGCTCGAGGACATCTTCGTGCGTGTGGTGCAGGAAGGCGTCGGGCTCGACCGCGGCCAGAGCGGCCCACCCACCGTGGATGTGCCGCTCCGCAGCGGAGGTGCGCGATGAAATTCTCCATCAGCCGCGCGCTCACCATCGCGCGCCGCGAGTACCGCACGACGATCCGGCGCAAGGCGTTCCTGTTCAGCGTCTTATTCACTCCGGCGTATTTCGCGTTCGTGATGTGGATGTCGATCAAGCCCCAGGTGGACGAGCAGGTGCGGGCGCTCAAGAATTTCAACACACTCGGAGTCGTGGATTCGAGCGGAGCGTTTGCGAGCGTGCCCGACGAGATCCGCAGCGAGATCTCGCCGGACGAGAACCCGTTCCAGCGGGCGGCTCCCGGTGCCGCGGCTCCGAAGGCCCCGGCGGCCGCGACGCTGTTCCGCACCCGCGTGCGCGTGCTGCCCGACCAGGCGGCGGGCGAGGCGGCGCTGCGAGCCGGACAGATCAACCAGCTGCTGGTGATCCCTTCGAATTATCTCGCGACCGGAAAGCTGCGCCGTTACGCGCTCAAGAACAATCTGTTCTCCTCCGCCGAGGAGCGCCCGGTGTCGCGCTGGCTGGTGCGCGCGCTGCTCGCGGGGTCGGTCGATTCGCTGCGCATCGAGCGCGCCGCGCGGCCCTCGCGCGGGATGGCGCTCTACACGCTCAATCGTGAGGGCCAGTTCGAACTCAAGGACAGCTCGCGCGAGCTGCTCGACTTCCTGCTCCCGTTCATGCTCGGGATGCTGCTCAGCATGTGCATCGTGACCGCCGGCCAGTACCTGCTCCAGGGCGTGGCCGAGGAGAAGGAATCCCGCATCCTCGAATCCCTGCTGTGCACGGTGTCCGCCGAGGACTTGATGGCGGGCAAGCTGATCGGGCTGGGCGGCGCGGCGCTGACGCTGGTGGGATGCTGGGTGGCGATGGGCGCCGCGTTCTCGGCGCCCGCGGCGCTCTTCGCGCAGCTGCATTTCACGCCGCTGCTGATCGCCGCGATGCTCGCGTACCTGCTGCTGGGATTCCTGTTCTACGCCAGCCTCATGACCGGCATCGGCGCCATCACGAACAATATCCGCGAGGCCCAACAGTTCGCGTTCATGTTCACGTTCGCGAATTTCGTTCCGTTCATCATGATGCGGGCCATTCTCGGCCGGCCGGACGGCTCGCTCGCGGTCGGGCTCTCGATGTTCCCGCCGACGGCTCAGACCACGATGATGCTGCGCTTGAGCGCGCCCGGATCGGCGGTACCGGGGTGGCAGATCGCGCTGTCGCTCACCCTGCTCGCCGTCACCGCCGTGTTCACGCTCAAGATCGCGGCGCGGGTGTTCCGTGTGGGCCTGCTGATGTACGGCAAGACGCCGAACCTGCCCGAGATCCTGCGCTGGGCACGACAGGGCTGAGCGCGGCGCGCGGCCGATGAGCGACGGCGTTCTGCCGCGCTGGAGGGCGTTTCCGGCGCTCGCGCTCGGCGTCGTGATGGCGACGCTCGACATCAGCGTGGTCAACATCGCGCTGCCCACGCTGTCGCGCACATTCGGGGTTCCGCTCACGCGCATCGAGTGGGTCGTGCTCGGCTACGTGCTCACGATCACCGGCCTGCTGCTCACCGTGGGCCGCATCGCCGATGGGGTCGGACGGCGCCGCGTGTACGGGATGGGCCTCGGCGTTTTCTGCGTCGCCTCGGCGCTGTGCGGAGTGGCGCCAGCCGCCTCGGCGCTGATCGCGGCGCGCGTTCTGCAGGGCGTGGGCGCCGCGATGATGGCAGCGAACACCGGCGCGCTGCTGGTCTCGAGCTTCCCGGCCGAAGAACGGGGGCGCGCGCTGGGAGCGTTCGGTGCCGCGGTCGGCGTGGGCCTCGCGATCGGCACGCCGCTCGGCGGCCTGGTGATCGCGCACGCCTCCTGGCGATGGTTGTTCTTCATCAATCTGCCGCTCGGAGCCGTGGCGATGTGGCTGCTGTGGACGCGCGTGACGCCCGACCGCGATCCGCCGCGGCGCGTGCGCCTCGATCTGGGCGCGGCTGCCGCGTGGTGCGCCGCGCTGGTCGCACTGATGCTCGCGCTCGCGCGCGGACCCGAGTCCGGATGGTCGAGCGCGTCGGTGTGGCCGCTCTATCTCGTCGCGCTCGCCGCGCTCGCGCTGTTCGCGTGGTTCGAACACCGCGCGCTCGAGCCGCTGATGCCCCTTCGGCTGCTGCAGGGTCCGCTCGGCCTCACGGTCCTGCTCACCATGATCGGACAGGCGCTCACCATCTCCGTGGGATTCCATCTGCCGCTTTATCTCGAGGAGGTCGCGGGATTCGGCGCCGCCGACAGCGGAAAATGGCTCGCGACGCTTCCGGTCTCGGCGTTGTTCGCGGCGCCGATCGCCGGGCGGCTCGCCGATCGTCTCGGCACGCGGCCGGTCGCGACCTCCGGGATGGCCCTCACCATCGTGGGATTCGTGCTGCTCGCGGGGCTCGGAACGATTCATGAAGCCGCCCGGCTGTTCGCGGGGCTAGCTCTGATCGGCGCGGGCCAGGGACTCTTCAGCGTGCCCAACGCGAGCGCGCTGCTTTCGCTCGTGCCACCGGAGTTGTTGGGCTTCGCATCGGGGCTCCAGGGCACCATGCGAAACCTGGGGATCGCCGGGGGGTCGGCCGGGACGGCCGCGCTGGTCGCATCGGTTTACGTTCGGCTGGCAGGACATGCGTTGCGCGCGGGTGGGGCCGGGACCGATCGCGCAGCGTTCGCCGCCGCGACGCGTGAGGCGTTCCTGGCGCTCGCCCTGCTTGCGACCCTCGGCACGGCTCTCTCGTGGGCCCGCCGCGGCTCGCGAGGCGGAGCCCCGGAGGCCGGCCAGCCGGGCTAGCGGCCGGGATGCGCCGGGCAGGGCTCGCTCGTGACCGCCCATCGTGTTCGACCAGCGCGCTTTCCGCCGCCCGGGTGTGGCAAAACGCCTACAATTCTTCCACCCTGGTGCCGGGCCCGGCATCCAAGATTGCCGTTGCGTTGCCCTCACCCCTGTTGAGACAATCAGTTACGCGCGGTTGAGTTCACGCACCGCTCCGCGGAACGGGAATTGCAGAACGACGAATCTGGCAGCCGGACTGTGATCCGGCGCCCCAAAGTCAGGAGCCCGAAGGCGGCCAGTAAAGATCAGGGTCCCGTGAGACCCCTGTCGCCAGAATCGGGTCGGAGGTGGTGAGGCGGGCAGACAAGTGCCGGCCGCGGCCCTTCCCTCCTGAACATCGCGGACGCACGAGTCGTCTGCGACACAACGGGATCGCCCGGTCTACCGCCGGGCGCTTTCGTTTGTGGCCACTCTCCGCGCCGCGCGGCTCCGCCGCCTTGCCAACACCGCAACGAAGTTTCACAATCGGCGGCCCATGAGGCAACTGCGCCTGGGGCTGGCCCAGATCAATCCCACCGTCGGCGACCTCGACGGCAATTTCGACCGCGTGGTGGCCTGGATCGAGAAGGCCCGTGCGCGGAGCGTCGACGTCCTGGCGTTCCCCGAAATGGTGATCACCGGCTATCCGCCGGAGGATCTGCTCCTCAAGCCCTCGTTCATCGAGCGCGCCATGGACCGCACGCGCGCACTGGGGCTCCACACGAAGGGCATGACGGTCGTGGTGGGCACCGTGGACCGCGACTTCGACCTCTACAACGCCGCCGCGGTGCTCCACGACGGCGAGTGGGTCGGCACCTACCGAAAACGCTACCTGCCGAATTACGGGGTGTTCGACGAGAACCGCTATTTCATGCCCGGAAATCGCAATCCGGTGTTCGTGCGTGGCGGCACGGTGCTCGGCGTCAACATCTGCGAGGACATCTGGTACCCGGGGGGCCCGGTCGAGGAACAGGTGATCCGGGGCGGCGCCGAGATCATCATCAACCTGTCGGCCTCGCCGTATCACGCCGGCAAGGCACAGGCCAGGCGCCGAATGCTCTGCACGCGCGCGGCCGACAATCTCGCCGTGGTGTGTTACGTGAACCTGGTGGGCGGGCAGGACGAGATCGTGTACGACGGCGCGAGCCTGATCGTGGACGAGCAGGGCCAGGTGGTGGCCGAGGGCGACATGTTCGCCGAGGACCTGATCCTCGCCGACCTCGATTTCGAAGCGGTGTTCAATGCCCGGCTCCACGATCCGCGCCTGCGCAAGGGTCGGGCGCTCGATCCGGGCGAAACTTCACCGCGCGTGGACCTGCCGATGTCGGGCACGATCGCCTCCCCGGCCGCCGCCGCCGCGGGGACCGCCTCTTCGCTCGCCACCCCCGCGGCCGCGGGTGCCACCCCCGCACCCTCCGGAGGCGGCGCCGCGCTCGCGGTCGAGATCCGGCCCGCGCTCGAGCGGCGGCCGGTCGCGATCAAGCGCGAGCTGGTGCCCGAGATCTACGACGCCCTGGTGCTCGGCACGCGCGATTACGTGCGCAAGAATCGTTTCGCCACGGTCGTGCTGGGGCTCTCGGGCGGCGTGGATTCCGCGCTGTGCGCGTGCGTGGCGGCCGATGCGCTCGGGCACCAGAATGTGGTCGGCGTCGCGATGCCGTCGCGGTTCACCTCGGGCGCATCACGTGAGGATGCCGAGGCGCTGGCCCGCGCGCTGCAGATCCGCTTTTACTCGATCCCGATCCACGACGTGTTCGATGCCTACCGCGGCACGCTCGAGCCCGCATTCAGCGGCGCTGTGCAGGACATCACCGAAGAGAATCTGCAGGCGCGCATCCGCGGCAATTACCTGATGGCGCTCTCCAACAAGTTCGGCTGGCTGGTGCTCACGACCGGCAACAAGAGCGAGGTTTCAGTGGGCTACAGCACGCTCTACGGAGACACCGCGGGCGGGTTCGCGGTCCTGAAGGACGTGTACAAGACCATGGTTTACCAGCTCGCGCAGTACCGGCGCACGCTGGGTGGCGCGGCGGCGATTCCCGAACGTACGCTCACGCGCCCGCCCAGCGCCGAGTTGCGTCCCGATCAGACCGATCAGGATTCGCTGCCGCCCTACGACGTGCTCGATCCGATCCTGAGGCTCCACGTCGAAGAGGACCGCTCGGTCGCGGAGATCGCCGAACTGGGCTACGAGATCGAGCTGGTGCGCAAGATCGTGGCCATGGTGGATCGCGCCGAATACAAGCGGCGCCAGAGCCCGCCCGGAATCAAGATCACCCCGCGCGCTTTCGGCAAGGACCGGCGCCTCCCCATCACGAATCGCTGGGTGGGTTAGCGCCGTTCGCGCCGCGGTGCCGCCGCGCCCTTCGCGCCGCTTATTTTCCGGCGTCGATCACGAGCAGGATGGCGCCGTGGTCCACCTTGATCAGGTACGTGCCGGCGGTTCCGAACACATAGATCGTGAAGACGCCGTCGCCCTTCACCTCGTCGATCAGCATCTTCTTGCCGTCCGACGTGAACAGCTTGGACGATTCGTCCCAGTTGATATTGTGGGACGCCACGGCCGCGCCGATGCTGGCGGGCCCCCACAATTTCGTGGCGCCGGCCATGACCTGCGCGACGGTCGTGAAGGCAGTCGGATCCTTCGTGATCCAGACCTCCACCGCGCCCGCGGACCCGGCCAGGTTCGTGAATTTTCCGACCACCGCGACGTCGCTCAACCCCTTCAGCTTGTCCTTGTTGTCCTTGTACTCGCTCACCGTATTCAGGTCGACCAGCTCGCGATGAAGAATGTTCGAGGACGAATCGATGGTGAACGGGTCCGGGAGGTCGTAATGGGCGAAGATCTGACCCGAAAGAATGATGCAGCCGGTTGCCGTCAGCGCGGCGAGCGCGAGGCTCGGCAGGATCCAGCGGAGTCGGTTCATGGCGCGAGCCCCCTTCACGGAATGACCGAGTGATAGAAGTTGTACGAGACGCCGAGTGTGATCTCGCCCCACTTGCGCGAAGTCTCGCTGCTCGCCGGCGACGTGACGATGTTGGCCCCGCCGCGCGCGTGCGCCGAGAGTCCGACCACGGGAAGCTTGAATCCGAATCCCAGACCGAAGTCATAGCCGGTCTGGGATTCGTCGAGGCCGTCGCGCTTCAGGTGGTTCGATGCCAGTCCCACGAACGGATAGAACTGGACTCCGGTGCCGAACATGAACAGAACGTGGACGCCGAATGCGGTGTTGTCGATGCCGGCGCGGGTGTACGTGACGCCGGCCACGGTCTCGTTCTTGTCCCCGCCCTGCGTGCTCCCGTAGTACGGCTCGATCGACACGATCGGCGTCAGATTGATCGGCACGCGCAGGCCGTACATCGGACCGCGGTCGTTGTCCTCCTGAACGATCGGAATGCTCGTGCCTCCGAACACGCCGACCCCGACGGTCGCCGCGCTCGAGATGGCAGGAGAAACGGCGAGCGCGGCGAGCGCGATCCAGATCCATCGTTTCATGCGGGGCCCTCCTGATCACGGCTCCGGCCCAAGGCCGGAGCACTCTCAAGTTCTCGTCCGGAGTGGAAGCGAGAGGCGCTCACACCTTGGCAGTCGCCCCGCAGCCGGTCAAGCCGGATCGCACGGGACGGGGCCGCGCGCTACTGGATGACGCGCACCGCGAGCACGCTCGCGGAACAGTAGCGCGTGAGCCAGCCCGCCAGGTGTTCGAGCGCGGCCGAAAGCGAGTGGCCGGCGCGGTCCACCGGGCAGAATACCACAACCATCAGGTGGCGCGTGTCGTCACCGACCGCGGTGCGGGCGGAATCCGATGTCGGAGCGCCGAACGGGCCATCGTCGTCCGCCAGCAGCAGCCGGCCCGCCAGGTGCACACGCTGCTTGCGGATTCCGTCGTAGCCCTCGCCGTCGCGCCCCACGCGAACGCGCACCGGGCCGCGCACTTTTCCCCGGTCGTAGAGACCGAGCGGCAACTGATGCTCGAGCGAGCTCAGGTTGCACACGTCCACCGCCGGATGCAAGGTGGGCAGGCCCTTGCCCTGCAGGACGCGGCGCAACAGCGCCTCGCTGCTGGGACGGGTCTTGGTGGGATCGATCCCCAGCCGGTGGAACAGCGAGCGGGCCTCGGCGACCCCCGGGATGTCGGCGGGCTGGCGGCCGGCGTAACTGCCGATCAGGCGCTGCACGATCCGGTCGCGCTCGTCCACGAAAGCGCGGGCCAGCGGCCGGAGTCCCACGCCGTCGGCTTCGAGCACGCCGAGCGAGAGAGTTCCCAGCAGCGTTTCGTCCACCGAGAGCGGGAGGCCTTGCGGCCGAGCCTCGAGCGTCATGACGACCTCTGGGCCCTGGGTTCCCGGGCCGCATGGGAAACGGGCCCTCGCGGACGCCGCGAGGCGGAGGGATAATTAAGTGGGCGGCGGGAATTCCCTTTCCGACCCAACAACATGTCCGGCGGCGCAGAGCGCCGTCGTCTCGTTGCGGCCAAACCTCAATGTCTTCGCCGCCCACCGGAGCGTTGCCGCGCTACGGCAGGTCACGGCGCGTTCATCCACGCGCGGTTCCCCGGCGCGACGTCGGGCCGGGGTCAATCGGTCAAGCGACCCGCGCAACATAGCGGGAACGGAACGCGGTGCAACTGTTTTTCGCATGCCGGCGTGCAAAAAAATCGTGCCGGGCCCGGCGGCGCGAAATCCAGATCAGCCGGAGCCGGCTTCGGAATCCTGTACGGCGGGCAGCCTGCGTTCGATCGCGCCGATCCGCCAGCGCACGCGCGATTCTCCCTCGGCCAGCTCGACTTCGTCACCCAGCGCCCGGTTCATGAGCACGCGCCCGACCACGGACTGGAACGAAACCACTTCGGGACCATGGTGCTGCTCGCCCTCTCCGAGAATCCACATCACGCGCGGGCCGCCCGGGCCTTCCAGCGTCACGCGCGCGCCCAGCCCCACCACTCCGTCGCGAAATTCCGCGTCGTCCACGAACCGCGCGCGGGCGAGCTTGAACTGGAGCGTGGCCACGCGCTTGCTCATGTTCGCCTGCTTGAGCTTCGCGGAGTGATACTCGGCGTTCTCGCGCAGGTCGCCGAGCTCGCGCGCCCGCTGGATCGTGGCCGGGATCGTGGTGCGCAGCTCGCGCCCCATTTCCTCGAGTTCCCTCTGGAGGATCACCCAGGTCGCGCGCGTCATTACGCTGAGCTCGACGTTTTCGGATGGCTGCCCCACGTTCGAGAACAGTTTCTCGGATCGCTTCTGGCGCTGCTCGCGCACCAGCGCCGCCTCCCCGGGCAATCCCAGCCGTTGCACCGCCTCGATCGCAGGGAACAGGAAGCGGTCGCTCGAGCGCCACTGACGCAGCAGCACGCGCACCTTGAGGGCGATTTCGTCCCCCGGCACGCTGCCTGCGAGCCACGAATCGAACGCGCCGCCCTCACCGATCGCGCGCAGGACCTTCTCGGCCACCGACGGCTTCGGTCGATCCTCGATCAGCATCAGCGCAGCGACCAGCACGTTCCATCCGTCCGCGCCGGCCGGACTCGTGAGCGCCTCCTCGATCAGGCGCAGCGCCGCCGACGGATAGCGCCCGGCGTGCTGAATCAGCGTGCGGCGCAGGTCGGCGCGCCCCGCGTCGTCGAGCTGCGCGTGGTACAGCAGCGCCTCCTCGCGCACCGCGGAGAACCGTGAGTCGAGCGCCGACAGGATCGCGTCGGACTCGACGCCCGCGGAATGCGAGCCCTCGAGCACCGCGAGTTGCTCGTCTTCGGCGGGCAGGTCGGTGATCGCGAGGCCCTGCTCCCACAGGATCTTCAGCACGTTGGTCCATTCCTCCCGGCGGTCCGGGAACCAGCGCGCGAAGTACATTCCGGCGCGGGCGCGGTCGGCACGGTCGGCGGTTTCATCGAGCACCGCGCGCGCCACGAATTTTCCGAAGCGCTGCGCGAGGGCCGGCTCCGCGTCGGGATGCTGCGACAGGAACTTCCGCAGCGTCGTGAGGTTGCTCGCGATCGTCTTGCGCGGCCCGAGATTCGGAAGCGGCGCCCGGTCCTTGGCCAGCACCGGGCCTTCGGGCGCGAGCCGGTAATGCTGCTCGAACGCGCGCGCATGATCGATGCGCGGATCCTTTTCGGCGGCGGCGCGCGCCTTGCGCCAGAACGTGGTCCACTCGGCGGGCGCAACCAGCTGGGTGCCGACCATGAACACCTTGAGCTTCTGCGCGTCGGCCGCGCCGCCGATGGCCCGCAGCGACCGCACCAGCAGTTCACCCGGATCGTCGGCGCGCATTCGCTTGAGCCCGGCCGGATCCGTGAACCGCAACAGGCGGGCGTCGTCTTCCGCGAGCGGCGAGAGCGTGCGCCGCGCCGCGGCATAGGGCATCCGATGGCCTCTGGAGCTCGCGAAGTCGAGCATCACGACCTCGGCGTCGTTCGAGAGCACGCGGCCGGGTCCGAACGAATCGTGGTAGACGGCCCGGCCTGGTGCCAGCGCCGCGATTTGATCGTAGCGCTCGAGCGCGCTCGAAATCGGCTGTTCCGGATCGGTCAGCCCCGACTCCGCGATCACACGCTCCACGTCCGGGAGCGAATCGGCTTCGTTCTGGCGCAGGGCGCGCACCACCGGATCGCGAAACGGTTCGGCGGCAGCCGGGCCCTGGCGCTCGAGCGCGCGCAGCGCGACGGTGCGCAGCGCCGCCGCGCATTCACCCGCCCGCCCCGCCGTCTCGAGCGCACCCAGCGACGCGTCGATCAACAGCTTCGCTTCGCCGAGCGCGTCCTTCTGCGCCAGCACCGGCAGCGTGTTCAGCAGGCGCACCAGCCCGTCGTGCGCGTCATGCTCGACGAATTCGAGCGCCGCCTCCTCGAGCCCCGCGTAGCGTCCGTCGGCGGCAAAACGCGGCATCAGTTCGGTCAGCAACTCGCGACGGTGATCGCCCTGTCCGACCGCTCCGAGCCGTTCCGCGAGCAGCAGGCCGATCTCGAGATCGTCGGGCATGATGCCCCACGCGCGCTCGAGCGCCTCGATCCGCGCCGGATCTCGCGCCAGCCCCTCGTGCGCCCGCACCAGCAGCCGCGCCGCCGCGTGCGTCTCCTCGAGCGCGAGCGCGCGCTCGGCCACGGTGGCGAGCGGCTCCCACTCGGAGGCCGAGACGAGGCGCTCGCCGAGCGCGAGCAGCGTCTGGTGCGCACGTTCGACTTCGCCGCCCAGCGCGCACACCGCGGCCAGCAGGTAGTCCACGCCGGGCGTCGCGCCGCCCTGACGCAACCGCGCGGCACATTCATCGCGCACGGTCTTGATCAGGTTTTCGGACTGGGCGTCGTGCGCGAGCGACTCGAGGCGTGCGCGTGACTTGGGCGACAGATCGGCGCCCACCTCACCGCGCAGCACTCCGGACAGCTGATCGCGAACGGGCATGGACTCGGGTCGGCGTTGAAGGACGGTCGCTCTCATCGAAGGGGGGACATGATGGCCCACCAGGGGGCGCGCTGGCAAGCCGGCTGGCTCAGGAGCGGGCGTCCGGCGCTTGTGCGGCGCCCGGGCGCGGCCTAGACTCGCGCGCGTGAAGATCTACACGCGCACTGGCGACGACGGCTCGACCGGGCTGCTCGGACCGCGGCGGGTCTCGAAGGCCGACCTTCGGGTCGAAGCGTACGGCAGCGTGGACGAGCTCAACGCCGCGCTCGGTGCGGCGCGGACGCTCGATCGCGAGAAGTGGCTCGAACCCGGGCTGGGGGTCCTGCAGGCCCAGCTTTTCCAGCTGGGCGCCGAGCTCGCGACCACCGACGAAGCGGTGGTCGGCAAACTTTCCCGCATCACCGATCCGGACGTGGCGGAGATCGAACGGTGGATCGACCGCTGCGAATCCGATCTGCCGACACTTTCGAGCTTCATTCTCCCGGGCGGCGCGCCGCTCGGGTCCAGCCTTCATCTGGCGCGCACCGTGTGCCGCCGCGCGGAACGCCGTGTCGTGGCGCTCGCCGCCGACCAGCCGGTCGAGCCGCGGCTCACGCGCTATCTCAACCGCCTTGCCGACCTCCTGTTCGTGCTCGCGCGCTGGACGAATCGGCGCTCGGGAGCGGCCGAGACCGAATGGCCCGGCACGAGATGAGGCGGTCTGGAAGGCCCGGCAGATGATGCCCATTTGACGGAGGACGCAACCCAGACTGGACAACGCCGCACCGCGCCGCCATAATGCCGCCCGCACACCATTCCCGAAGAGGACTCGATGCCCCGGTGGAGTCGCGCCGCGTGGGCCCCTCTTCTTCCGGCCGGGCCGCAGACGCCGTGCGGCCGCCGATGTGGTGAGCGCTTCGGCCTGCCCCGCTGCGGGCGCATTCGATTGCGCCCAAAGCCGACGTGAGGCGCAGCGCAGGCAGACCTGGTTGGACGCGTGGATCGGGCGACATCCCGATCCCTGGTCCTCGTTCGAACGCCCGTGTTTCCTTGCGATTCAGCGATTGTCGCGGGCGCACTCCCATGAACCCCGGCGACACCATGGGCCGCCGGAAGGAATCCAGATGAGACCTCGTCGCAGACGCTCCCGCGGTCCGCGCCCACCCCAGCCGGGCGGCGTCCCGATGGAAGGCCAGCAGCAATCGCCACCGCAGGGACAGGCGGAGGGCGCTCCCGGGCAACGCCGCCGGCGACGGCGGCGCGGAGGCGGCCGGCCGCTCAGCAACAGCGCGCCCCAGCCTTACGGCAATAATCATGCTCAGGGCGGGCCCGCCCCCAACTCCGGCGGGTCTCGCCTTCAGGCGCCGCGGCGCGGCCGGCGCGGAGGCAGCCGCAACGGAGCGCCGCGCGAAAAACGCCGCGGCCTCGAGATCCTGCGCGACATGCAGCAGATCGGCGCCGCGCTCGATCCCACCGAACGCCTGATCCTCGAGTTGCCGCCCGGCAGGGGAAATCCGCCGTACGAGGACCGCTTGACCGGCCGCGCCATCGATCTGATCACGCCGATCGGGCGTGGCCAGCGCTGTCTGATCGTTTCGCCCCCCAAGGCCGGCAAGACCCGCATTCTACAGAGCATTGCCTCCTCGATCGCGCACAACCATCCCGAGGTCGGCATCTACGCGCTGCTGGTGGACGAGCGGCCCGAAGAGGTCACCGACTTCAAACGCAACACGCCGGCCATCGTGATCGCTGCCTCGAGCGACATGAGCGTGGAAGAGCACGTCGAGACCGCCGAGAACGCGATCGAGACCGTCGCGGCGCAGGTGATCGAGGGCAAGGACGTGGTGCTGCTGCTGGATTCGATCACGCGCCTCGCGCGCGCATACAACACCAGCAGCGAGGGCAGTGGCCGGACGCTTTCGGGCGGCCTCGACGCGGCCACCATGCAGGCGCCGCGGCAGATCTTCGGCGCCGCGCGCAAGATCGAACACGGCGGCTCGCTCACGATCGTCGGCACCGCACTGGTCGACACCGGGTCGCGCATGGACCAGGTGATCTTCGAAGAGTTCAAGGGCACCGGAAACATGGAACTGGTGTTGTCGCGCGAACTGGCCGAGCGTCGGGTCTACCCTGCGATCGACATTCCGAAGAGCGGCACGCGCAAGGAGGAGAAGCTGTATCCGCCCGAGATCGTTCCGCGCCTGCACCTGCTGCGGCGCGCGCTCGCGGGCCTTCCTCCTCAGGAGGCGATGACACGCCTGCTCGAGTTGCTCAACCGATGCAAGACCAACCAGGAGATTTTCGAGCTGTTGCGCGCGTGACGCCACGGGCTGCACAGTGGTCCGCGGGCAAGGTCGTATGCGCTTCTCTGACGAACGGGCCGGGCCGCGCGTTCCGAAGGCGGCCGTGACAGGGAGTGTTCCGATGATCTGATTCATGCAGGACCGGACCCCGCGCCTCGTCGTGACGACCGCGGCGCTGTTTCTCGCCGCGACGCTGTGCCCTTCGCTCCTTCGCGCCGGCGCGGCCGCGGACTCGACGCGCGCACACGGGTTGCCGCAGCTGGATCGAAAGACGATTCTTCTCTCGGGTGGCCGCGACGCACCGATGCTGTTCGCCGTGAAGGACGCGCTCACGCTGCGCATGCTCGACGTCGAAGGCCGCGCCATCTCCTCGAAACTCAACTATGACCTGGGGCGCACCGGGCGATTCTAGCCGGTCGAACCGCGGCTGCGTGTGCGCGGCATGTATTCATACATGGCGGACGCGGGGCTGTTCCGCGAGTGCCTGACCGGGCGGCGCATTCCGGTCGCCCAGGAGGGCGACAATGCGGCGCTCGAGGCGGCCTACTTGAGGGCGCGGCAAACCCCCGGAGAAACTCTGCTGGTCCAGCTCGAGGGCCGCATCGTGAACCGTCCGCGCGTGGAGGGATCGGGCCACGCGCAGATGCTGGTGGTCGATCGCATGATCGATGCCCGTCGCGGTGAGATCTGTGAGCCGCGGGTGTCGGCGCCCGGGTTGGAGAACACCCCATGGAGACTGGTTCGTCTCGGAGATCGCGCGGCCGGGGCGGGCGCGGGCGGCCGGGCGATTCAGGTCACGCTGGTTTCAAAGGAGAGAATCGTGCAGGGCTTCTCGGGCTGCAATCGGGTGACGGGGGGCTACGCGCTCAGCGGCCAGAAACTGCGCTTCGGTACACTCGCGAGCACACGCATGGCGTGCGCCGAGGGCATGGATCTCGAGGCCGCCTTCCTGCGCGCGCTGGAATCGACGGCCCGCTGGAACATCCTCGGCCAGCGGCTCGAACTGGTCGACTCGGCCGGAGTGATTCTCGCGCGCCTCGACGCGCGGCCGGAGTGAGATCGACGCGGCGCCAGGAACGCGGCGCGTTCTGCGCGATAAAACGGCCGCGCCAACTCGCGGCGAATTTCCGCAGGCCCCTGCCCGGCTTTGCAATTTCTTGAACTCGCGGATCTCATTTTTCACCGTTCCGGGACGAATCCATGCCGGTCCGGTGGCATCCTAGGGCCCTGTCGGGAGAAGGTGTTCGGAGATACTTGGGTGCGGCCCCCGAGCCTCTGGGTGCCTCTCCCGCACTGAATCAAACGCCCCGCTCGTCGTTCGGATGAGCGGGGCGTTTCTTTTGCGCGGGATCTCGCGATCGTTACGACGCGACGCGCTCGACGAATTCGCCGGTTCGCGTGTCGATCTTCACGCGATTGCCGTTCTCGATGTACGACGGCACCTTGATCTCGAGTCCGGTTTCGAGAACCGCGGGCTTCGCGGTGTTCTGCACCGCGGCGCCCTTGATGTTCGGCGTGGTCTCCGCGACGGTCAACTCGACGAACATCGGCAGGTCGATTCCCACCACCCGGCCTTCGAAGTACTGGGCCTGAATCATCATGCCCTCGGTGAGGTAGCCGGCGGTCTCTCCCAGCACGTCGCCGTGCAGCGGGACCATGTCGTAGTTCTCGGTGTTCATGAAGTTGAAATCATCGCCCGACCGATAGCTGAACTGCAGGTTGTGCTCTTCCAGGTTCGCCTTGTCGACCTTGTCCTCGGAGCTGAACCGGTTCTCGTTCTTCGAGCCGTTCTCGATATTGACCAGCGTGACCTGCACGAAGCCGCGGAGGTTGCCGGGCGTGCGGTGGACGACTCCCGTCACGCGATGTGGCCTGGCATTGTGCATGATGACCATGCCGACCTTGAGCTGAGTGGCTGCGATCACGACGGAACTCCTTGGGATTCGGGGGTGGGGTCGAAGGGGGCGACCGCCCTTCGGGAGCCTCCCCTGCAGCAGTGCGACCGGACAGTGTGCCCGATCGCGGGCGACGCACGCAAACCGGCCCGGCGCGTTCCGCCGGGCCCGCAGGCCCAGTTCCCTGGCTCAGTTCCGATCACGAAGATCGCGGAGCGCAACGGGGTTGCCGGACCGTCGTCGCGACAGAGTTACCCGACCGTCTTCGCGACGGAGTTGCGGGGCCGTCGTCGCGACTGCGAGGCTAGCGGGCGGGTCCCGCCACGTCGGCCTGGCGTTGCGCCTCCAACGCGCGCTTGATGCGGGCGCGGGTCTCGAGGAAATGCGCGCGCGTCTCGTCGCCGAGCGCGACCTTGCCCGCGCCCGCCTGCGTGATGCGCTGATCGATCCGCGTGAGCTGGAGCCTCGCGAGCGCCCGCGCGTCATCCGGCGCGCCGGGGGTCGGGGTGACGACCATCGCCGCGAGCCGGTCCACGTAGGCGCGCTGCAACTCGCGCCGCGTGCCGGGCCCATCGAGCGCCTTCATCGCGGCGGCCGATCCGGCGCCCACCTCTCCCCAGATCGAACGCGTGAGGCGATCGAAAACTTCCGTCAGGCGCAGCGGCTCGACCGAATGCGACTCGGCTTCGCGCACACGCGCCAGCAGATTCGGCGCCAGCAGGCCCACGAGCAACGCGCTCTGGATCGCGAACGCGCGGTCGTTGAAGCTGTAGTCGATGCGCAGCGGGGCGCTGAAGCTGTTCGCCAACCCCCAGTGGGTCCAGCGATCCGCCGCCATGCGATTGAGCATCGAGGGCGGCAGCGAGAACGCGTCCGCGGCGAACGCGCGCTGCGACAGAAAGTCGAGCGCCTCGCGCTGCTTGGCGGCCGGCACCGGGATCAGCGGGTCCCGCACGTCCGGCTGGCCGCGGTGATTGCGCGAGAAATATTGTCCGCCCACGTACTTCACCGAAAGGCCGAGCGCGCTCGCGTATTGACCGAGCAGCGTGTCCATCGAGCGGCGCAGCACCGGGTACTCGCCGTGCGGGCCGACCACGCGCTCTTCGAACTTCGGGTTCTTCCACAGCCCCGAGATGTACGCGGTGCGCTGCTTCGCGAACGCGAGCGGATCGTCTCCCAGATCGAAGATGTTGGTGCGCGGATCGAGCGCATCGGCGGGATAGGTGTCCTCGTCCGCCGAATATTCGTGCCCGGCCTGGTTCGATTCCTCCGCGATGGTCTTCACCACGGCGTAGTCCGCGGCGGGGGTCGCGGCCCCGGTGGGCGTGTATCCATAGCGAATGTTCCACACGTCGCAGTCACCGACCGTGGACGTGTAGTACTCGCCCTGCTTCGAGCGGTCGGACTGGATGTTCGGCGTCGCGTAGTCCATGACCGACGAATAGAGGCCGTGCTCGCGCGTCCACGCCACGTCGCCCAGCCGGTCGAAGGGCGTGGAAGTGCTCGAGCGGAAATTGTGGCGCAGGCCGAGGCTGTGACCCACCTCGTGCATGACCGCCCACACCAGCGCCTTGCCGACGTAGTCGATCGGCACCGGCTCACCCGGCGACAGCAGGCCGTCCACCAGCAGCCCCGCGTGCAGCAGCGAACCGCCGTCGGCCAGCCCCTCACCGGCATCACAGCGCGCCTCGGGATCGAGGAACGACGGCCACGCTCTGAGCGCCGGCGAGACGCCGTCCGCGATCGCCTCGGGCGCGACGATCCGCCGGTAGCCGTTGCGGAAGCTTTGCAAGAATGACGCCTCGAACAGGATGTCGGCGTCGAGGATCTCGCCGGTGCGTGGATCCACGCGCGAGGGTCCGATCGCGCCGAACGCGGGGTCGCTCGAGGTGATCCAGCGGATGGTGCTGTAGCGCACGTCGGCAGGATCCCAGTCGGAGTCGGCGGGAGCGTCTTTCGCGACGATCGCGCCCTTGAGTCCCGCAGCCTCGAACGCCTTCTGCCAGTTTTCGACGCCCTGGCGGACGAACGGCCGGTATTCAGCCGGCACCGTACGGTCGATGTAGAACACGATTGGCTTCACGACCTCCGAGACCGCGGCCGCGGGATCCTTCTTCTCGAGCCGCCAGCGGTGCACGTAACGCACCCAGAAGTTTTCGCTGGTGTCGCGGGAGAAATCCTTGTACGCCGACAGGAAGAATCCGGTGCGATCGTCCGCCATGCGGGGCTTCATCGGCTGATCAGGAAGCTTCGAGAATGAGTAATGCACGGTGATCGGGATGAAGCGCTCGTCGGGCACCGTGTTGAGGTCGAGATTTGTGCGGTCGTTCGGCGTGTAGGTGAGCAACGCTTCGATCTCGACGTTTTCGGGGAATACCCGGACCGAGCCGAGCGCCGAGCGCTCGCGGTCGAAATGCGCCGACTTGCCGCCGAGCGCGAACTGCATAGTGGCGGCCAGATCGGTGAGATCGCTCACCAGGAAAGGCGCCAGATCCACCAGCACCGACTTCGTGGAATCCTGCTCGCTCTCGATCTTGAGCGAAGCCAGCACCGAGTTCGCCTCGGACAGGTACTTCGCCTTTTCGATCGCGCTGCTCTCGGGCGCCGTGAAGCGCTCGTTCCGCTGGAACACCAGCACGTGGTCCCCGGCGCGCTGGAACTCGATCAGGCGGTCGTTGAGCGGCAGACCGCCGAGCAGGAAATTCTGGCCGATCCCGCGCGCAAAGCTGAAGATACCCAGCACCGGCTTGCCCATCTGGTCGGGCCGGATCTCCGCGTAGAGATTTTCGCGCTTCTTGTAGAGGTTGAAGAATCCCTTCATCACTTCGGCGCCCTGCGTGAGCTTCTTCCAGTCCCCGTAGGGTTTTTCCGGCGTCGCTGCGGCGGCGGCGGGAGCTTCGCCCGCCTTGGGCGCGGGTTTCTTGTCATCCGCCGTCGACGGGGCGGCGATCGCCGCGAGCAGGGCGACGGTGCTGAGCGCGCGGATCAACGACGTGCGAAGCGGCATGAAACTTCCTCCAATCGAGGGCCAGGGCAGCGTGACGGGCGACCGCGCAGGATTCGCGCGGGGAGCCCGGGCGGGTCCGCGCGCAAAAACTTCCGCGAATGAGCGCGGACACGCTAGCCGCTCTCGCGGGCGGCGCGCGAATTCACCCCGACCGGCGCGGCCAATCGGGTCACGGACGGCGCAGGGCGCGTTCCACGGGGGGTGTGCGGGAGGCGTCGCGAGAGAAGCGTCGAGAGAGAGGTGTCGCGGGACGGGGTGGGCCGGAGCATTCGTCGTGTCGCACCACCCCGACGCCAGAAAACGAAACGGACGGAGCCCGGAGGCTCCGCCCGTCCGTGTTCTTCTTCAGTCCGGCTCTAGAAGTCTTCCCCGCCGCCGTAGCCACCGCCACCACCCGGGCTCGCCGGGGCCTTCTTCCGCTCCGGGATCTCGGTGACCAGCGCCTCGGTGGTGAGCAACAGGCTCGCCACGCTCGCCGCGTTCTGCAGCGCGGTGCGCGCCACCTTGGTCGGATCGATGATGCCGGCCTTGAACATGTCCACGTATTTCTCTTTGTCCACGTCGAAGCCCGTGAACTTATCCTCGCCCTTGTACTGCTTCACCTGCTCGACCACCAGCGAGCCTTCGATGCCGGCGTTGTCGCACAGCACGCGCAGCGGCTGCTCGAGCGACCGGCGAATGATCTGCACGCCGACTCGTTCGTCGTGGTTCTCCGTCTCGGCGGCCAGCTTCTCGAGCGCCTTCAGGCTTCGAATGTACGCCGTGCCGCCCCCGGGAACGATGCCCTCTTCAACGGCGGCGCGCGTCGCGTGCAGTGCGTCTTCGACACGGGCCTTCTTCTCTTTCATCTCGGTCTCGGTGGCGGCGCCCACACTGATGACCGCCACCCCGCCCGCGAGCTTGGCCAGACGCTCCTCGAGCTTCTCGCGGTCATAGTCCGAGGTGGTGTCTTCGATCTCGCGCCGGATCTGCTCGATGCGGCCCTTCAGGTCGCCCGACTTTCCAGCCCCCTCGATGATCGTCGTGTTTTCCTTGTCCACGGAAATCTTCTTCGCGCGGCCCAGGTCCTCGACCTTGACGTTCTCGAGCTTGATCCCGAGGTCCTCGGTGATGAGCTTACCGCCGGTAAGGACCGCGATGTCCTCCATCATGGCCTTGCGGCGGTCGCCGAAGCCCGGAGCCTTGACCGCACACACCGCGAGCGTGCCGCGCAGCTTGTTGACCACCAGCGTAGCGAGCGCTTCACCCTCGACGTCCTCGGCGATGATGAGCAGCGGCTTGCCGCGCTGCGCGATCTTCTCCAGCATCGGCAGCAGATCCTTCATGTTCGACAGCTTCTTCTCATAGAGCAGGATGAAGGCATCCTCGAGGATGGCCTCCATGCTCTCCTTCTCCGTGACGAAGTAGGGCGAAATGTAGCCCTTGTCGAACTCCATGCCGTCCTTCGCTTCCCACGTCGTATCCACCGAGCGGGCCTCTTCGACGGTGATGGTGCCGTCCTTGCCGACCTTGTCCATCGCTTTCGCGATGATTTCGCCGATCGCCTTGTCGCCGTTGGCCGAAATCGTCGCGACCTGCTCGATCTCCTTGTTCTCCTTGACCGGGCGGCTGAGCTTCTTGAGCTCCTCGACCACCGCCTCCACCGCCCTCTCGATCCCGCGCTTCACGGCCATCGGCGCCGCGCCGGCGGTAATGTTCTTGATGCCCTCGCGGAAGATCGCCTCGGCGAGAACCGTCGCCGTCGTGGTGCCGTCGCCGGCCACGTCGGAGGTTTTCGATGCCACCTCGCGCACCATCTGCGCGCCCATGTTCAGGTACGGATCGTCGAGTTCGATCTCTTTCGCGACCGTAACGCCGTCCTTGGTCACGGTCGGGGAACCCCACTTCTTGTCGAGTACGACGTTGCGACCGCGCGGTCCGAGCGTGACCTTGACGGCGCGGGCGAGCTGCTCGACGCCTTCGAGAATCTTCGCGCGGGCTTCACCGCTGAAGAGCAACTGCTTGGCAGCCATGGTGCCTCCTTGAACGGGTTCACGCCGCGCGGGGCCATGCGGCCGGCCGCGGGCGAATATCGGGTGCGGTGAACTACTTCTTACCGGCCAGCACTCCGAGCACATCGTCCTCGCGAAGGATCGTGTACTCGGTGCCGTCGATCTTGACGTCGGTGCCGCTGTACTTGCCGATCAGCACGCGATCGCCCTTCTTCACTTCCATCGCGATCCGCTTGCCGTCCTCCGTCATGCGACCCGGCCCAACGGCCACGATCTCGCCCTCCTGCGGCTTCTCCTTCGCGGTGTCGGGGATGATGATTCCGCCGCGCACCGTCTCCTGCTCCTCGATGCGACGAACCAAAATGCGGTCGGCGAGAGGCCGAACGTTCATGACTTTCCTCCTGGCTTCATGCCCGTGATGGGCGGTTTCGAATGGGATCTTCGAGTCGCGACCGAAGCGCGCGGCCTGGATTCACCGGGCGAATCCGATCCGCTTCACGGCAAGGTATATATCACACCCGGCTTCACGGCAAGGTCGTCGCCACAATGAATTGCAACAGCTTGATCTGTGGCATCGGGTTTGTGGCTTGATCAGGCCGTAGTGCGGTTCCTGAGATTCGCTGGTTTGTCATAATGACATGAAATGGTTGGCGGCCGATCCGGCGGGCTGGTCAAAGTGACAGCGGAGGGCGTGCGTGGAGTCGGATCCTCCCGCGGGCGACTCTCTGCGGCCGGGCGCCGGCCCGAGCGAGAACTCCCGGCCCGGCTGGCACCGGGCGGGCGGGTAGATCGACCGGCGTCGGGCTAGGCCCTGTCTGAGAACGCCACACGCAGGTAGCGCTCGATGAACGCGACATGAATCATCGCGATGAAGTTCACGGCCAGCTTCTCGAAGCGCGTGCACAGACGGCGGCACTCCTTGAGCCAGCCGA
>JACOSU010000155.1 GCA_016178685.1 Candidatus Eiseniibacteriota bacterium
CGGGATCTGCTCGGCGCGCACCCAGTCCAGCACGTCGTGCCGGTAGCCCGCCGAGTCACTGCGCAGCGCGAACTCCGTCACCCCGAGATCGCGCAGCATCGCCACGCTCGCCTGCACGATCTCGAGCACGCCGGTCTGGGCCGGAACGTTGCCATCGCGAAACTGACTCTTCACCCACATCTGCTGCTCCGCCCACCACGTCTGCAACGGCTGATAACCCGTTCCGCCCTCGTACACCGGCAACGCCGTGCGCTTGTCCGATGCGATCACGGTGGCGTCGACATCGAGCGTGGCGTGCGACTGCGGCGCACGCTCCTGCACCGCCCGCAGCAACTGCCGCTGGACCGCCGCCAGCCCGCGCAGCCCGGCCGAGTCCGCCGGGATGAATGCCGTGTGCGCCACCCGTTCTGCCACCGTAGCCGGGTCATGGAATCGGTTCAGGAACGTGCGCAGCGTCTCGGCCGCCGGCAGCGCCCGGCGTCCCCACAGCCGCAGCAGCCCACCATCCGCATGCAGCATCCGCACGTCGTCGATGCATTCGCCGCCGGCCGCCAGCAGCGCCACCAGCGTCTCGATGCAGGTGCTCTCCGAGTAGCCTCGCATCCGCTGCTTGAACCCAAAGTGCTCTCGAATCGCCGCGCTCAGACCCAGGGTGCGAAAGGTCTCGATCACCAGCGGCAACCCGCCATGGGCAGTTACCGAAGCGGCAGTGTTGACGACCTCGACTTGATAGGGGAGGCGGTCCGCGCGTAGGTTCATCCGTGCACCTCGCGGGTGAAGAGTTGGGTTGGCCCTCAGCTCTTCTTCTATCCGCTCTTGGAGCGGCCAGCAAGGTGCTTCTCTTTCCCCCGTGCTCAAACTACCGACGTATCAGGGCGTGCCCGGGGCGCTTGAACCGCGGCGCGCTCTGCGCCTAGACTGCGCCCGCTTCCCGCATTCCTTCTTCCCGATCCCCGGAGGCTTCATGCACGCCGCTTCGCGCATTGCGAGCGCGCTGGTGATGGCCACGCTGGTGGCCGCGCCGTTCACGCCCGCCCCGGCCGCGACCCCTCGTTCCGCCCGTCCGCCCGAGGCCCCGCACGAGAATTCCGCGTTCGCGCCCGAGCGGCTCGCCGTCCAGCGCGTGACGCTCGGCAACGGGCTCACGGTTCTGCTTCACGAGGACCACGCCGTTCCGACCATCGCGTTCTGGCAGTGGTACCGGGTGGGTTCCCGCGACGAGCGGCCCGGCATCACCGGGATTTCGCACTTCTTCGAGCACATGATGTTCAACGGCTCGAAGAACGTGGCGCCCAAGATGTACGACAAGATTCTCGAGTCCAACGGCGGCTACTCGAACGCCTTCACGAGCAACGACATGACGGCGTACTACGAGGAGATCGCCTCGGACCGGGTGGGCGTCGTGCTGCGCCTCGACTCGGATCGCATGGCCGCGCTGTCGCTGCTGCCCGAGCAGATGAAGAGCGAGATCGAGGTCGTGAAGGAGGAGCGCCGCCTGCGCACCGACAACGATATCCAGGGCATGCTGAGCGAGCAGCTCTACGCCACGGCGTTCAACGCCTCGCCCTATCACTGGCCGGTGATCGGCTGGATGGGCGACCTCAACCGCATCACGCGCGAGGACATGCAGGAGTATTTCCGCATCCACTACGCGCCCGACAACTGCATCCTGGTGCTGACGGGAGATTTCGACTCGAAGGCGGCGCTCGACAGCATCCGTGCGTACTTTGGTCCCATCCCGCGACAACCGGCGCCCCCGGCACCCGTCAACTCCGAGCCCGAACAGCGCGGCGAGCGGCGCGTGGACGTGCACTACCCGGCTCAGGACGTCTCGTTTCAGGTCGGTTACAAGGCGCCCGGCGTCAAGGGCGAGGACGTCTACGTGTGCGACGTGCTGGCCTCGATTCTCGGCGAGGGAGAGTCGTCGCGCCTCCACCAGGCGCTGGTCTATCGGCGGCAGATCGCGCTCTACGCGGGCGCCGGCTTCCAGACCCACATCGAGCCCGGGCTGTTCGAGATCTACGCCGAGATGAAGCCCGGACACACGGCAAGTGAAGGTCTGGCGGCGATGGACTCAGTCATCCAGGGGATGATCGAGAAGGGGCCGGGCGAGCGCGAACTGCAGAAGGCGCGCAACCTGCTCGAAGCGGGGTTCATCAAGCGACTCAAGACCAATAACGGAGTGGGGGAGCAGATCGGGTTCTTCGAGCACGTGTTCGGCGACTATCGTGCGATGTTCACCGCTCTCGACCGTTACCATTCGGTGACGGCCGAAGACTGCCGGCGCGTCGCGAAGCAGATGTTCGATCCCGGCAGGCGCACCGTGGCCGTGCTGGTTCCCGAGAAACCGGGCGGCCAGGAGGCCAGGCCATGACCGCGACCCGGATGTCCCCAGCAGCCGTGCGCCGCACGGCGCTCGCCGCTCTTTCGCTCGCGCTGATCGCGGCTCCGGCGTTCGCCGCTCCGGTCAACCTGCCGCCGGTCACGAAGGTCAAGCTCAAGAACGGGCTCACCGTGCTCGTGATGTCCACGCATCGGCTGCCGCTGGTGGATCTTCGCCTGGTCCTCAGGGCCGGTTCGGTGAACGATCCGGCCGGCAAGGAAGGCCTGGCGGGCCTGACCGCGGACCTGCTCACGCAGGGCGCGGGCGCGCGCAGCGCTCAGCAGATCGCCGAGGACATCGCGTTCGTGGGCGGCTCGCTTCAGGGTTCGGCCAGCAGCGAGCAGATGGCCGTGACGTGTGAAGTGCTCAAGAAGGATCTCACGACCGGGCTCGGGATGTTCCACGACGTTATCGTTTCGCCGGCGTTTCCGTCCGAGGAGTTCGCGCGCCGCAAGGACGAGGCGCTGGGCTCGATCGTCGCCGACCGCGACGATCCCTCCGAGGTGGCGAACAAGTCGCTGCTGCCGTTCCTGCTCGGCGACAGCCCGCTCGCGCACCCGGTGACGGGCTGGGAGAAATCGGTGCGGTCGATCGTGCGCGAGGACGTGGTCGCGTAC
>JACOSU010000153.1 GCA_016178685.1 Candidatus Eiseniibacteriota bacterium
CTCATCGAGCAGCATGTATGAAGGCTGCCGCGCCAGCGCGCGGGTGATCTCGACGCGCCGCCGCTCGCCGCCCGAGAGTTTCGTGGCCGGCCGGTCCGCGAGGTGCGTGAGATTGAGGTCCTCGAGCAGTTTTGCGAGTCGCGAGCGGCGCTCCGGGTACGGGATCGGCATGGTTTCGAGCACCGCCATCACGTTCTCGCTCACGGTCAGGCGGCGGAAGATGCTGGGTTCCTGCGGCAGGTAGCCGAGACCCATGCGGGCGCGCCGGTAGACCGGCTCCTGCGTGATGTCGCGTCCCTCCAGCACGACACGGCCTTCGTTGGGCCGGAGCAGTCCCACGATGATGTAAAACGAAGTGGTCTTGCCGGCGCCATTCGGCCCCAGCAGCCCCACGACCTCCCCCCGGTTCACGCGGATCGAGACGTCGCTCACGACGCGCCATTTCCCGTAGTAGCGCACCATCCCCTCGGCGGCGAGGCCCGGACGGTCGGGATCGGCCACGCCCTCTCGCGCCCCCTCGGGGCGCGCGCTCACCGCGGCCACGGGCGTGCCGGGGTCGGCCATTACGGGTGGCCTCCGCTCTCGATCAGCCCGCCCGAGTTGCTGCGCACCGTGGCATTCACCCGGGTCTTGAACTCGAAGTGGCGCAGCTGCGGGTCGCTTTCGAAGCCGGTCCCGCTCAATTCGTCCCCCGCGCGCTCGACGCGCACGAAGTCGTCGGTAACGATCTTCTGCTCCTGATTCAGAAATTTCAGGTGCTCGGTCGTCATGCGCGCGCCATCGACGTTCTGCAGCACGACGTGCCCGCGCGCGATCATGTCGCGCGTCATCTGGTTGATTTCGCCCTCGCGCGCCGTCAGCTCGGAATTCTGCCGGCCATGCTCGTCGAAGAAGTCGACGCGCACCCCTTGCGCCTTGATGGTGCTGCGCGCGCTGTAGGTGGCGGCATAGCGGGCGTACAGCGTCCACTGGGGGGTTCCCTGATCGGTCTCGGTCAGCACGAAATCGCTCACCTCCTGATCGGGAAGCACGCCAGACGACCCTGCCGGGCTCACGGCGTGGCGCTGGCCGCACCCGCAGGCTCCGAGGAATGCGAGCGCCAGGCCGGTGGTCGAGGCGATGCGAGAGATGCGCGAGCGCATGTGGGGATCCCGTGCCTCTGGAAAAGGATCGCTGCCGTGATCGAGGCAACGCTAACAAAGGGTCCCGTGCCCCGCAAGCACGGTCTGTGCCAGCGGACCGTCGCCCGAGTTCCCATCGGGTTATCGGGCCACGGCCGCGAAATCTTGACGCGGGAATGACGGGCTGTGCGCGGCGTAGACGGCACCGGGCGCGAGCGGGTTCCGCGCACCGCTGGCGGATCAGACTCCGGCGCACCGCTCCCGGATCAGACTCCGGCGCACTGCTGGCCGGTCAGACTCCGGTGCACTGCTGGCGGATCAGACTCCGGCGCGCAGGCAGTCGTGGAGGTGGAGCACGCCGACCGGATGGCGCGCCGCATCCGTGACGACCAGCGCCGTGATGGGCCCCGCCGGCCGCTCTTCCATGGTGCGCACCGCGGCCGCGACCAGCGCGCCCCCGGGGATCGTGGTGGGCGTCGAGGTCATGACGTCGCGGGCCTTGAGGCCCCATGGATCGGGATTGCGCACCAGGATGCGTTTGAAGTCTCCGTCACTCACGACGCCGGCCAGAACCCCGGCCTGATCCACCACCGTGGTGATCCCCAGCTGCTTCTTCATGATCTCGAGCATCACGTCGCGCAGCGGAGCATCCAGCGGCACGCTCGGCACGGCATCCCCCGAGCGCATCAACTCGCCGACGCGGCGCGACGCCGAGCGGCCCAGCAGTCCGCCCGGATGCAGAAACCGGAAATCCTCGGGGCTGAACCCGCGGCGATCGAGCAGCGCCACCGCGAGGCAGTCGCCCATCACCTGGGCGAGCGTGATGCTGGTGGTGGGCGTCAGATCCATCGGGCACGCCTCGCGAACCGGGCCGGTGACGAGCGCGGCGTCGCTGCGCTTCGCGAGCATCGAGTCGGCGGTGGCGACGATGGTCACGAGCGGAATGCCGAGGCGCACGAGATACGGCAGCAGCGCGATCAGTTCTTCGCTCGATCCGCTCTTCGAAATGAACAGCGCCGCGTCGCCGGGCGCGAACAGGCCGGCGTCGCCGTGCAGGGCATCGGCGGGGTGCAGGAAGACGGACGGCGTCCCGGTGCTGGTGAGCGTGGCGGCGAGCTTATGCGCGAACAGACCCGACTTGCCCACTCCCGAGACGATGACCTTGCCGGTGCACGCGGCGAGCAGCTCGACCGCGCGCTCGAAGGATTCGCCGAGGTGCGATTCGAGCGCCGCGACCGCCTCGGCTTCCCTGCGCACGACTTCACGCGCCAGATCGAGCGCGGTGCGCGTCATGACGCCTCGTACCGCTCGAGCACGCGGCTCCACACTCCGTTGTGGCGCAGCACCATCTCGACCACTTCGCGCACCGCGCCGAATCCGGCCCGCGCGCGCGTCACGGTCTTCGCGAACGCGCGCAGCTCGGGTGAGGCGTCGGCGACCGCGATCGGCCAGCCCACGCGCTTGATCAGCGGCACATCGGGCAGATCGTCGAGCTTCTTGA
>JACOSU010000031.1 GCA_016178685.1 Candidatus Eiseniibacteriota bacterium
CGAGTGGGCGCCGTGCGCGTCGGTCAATCCCACGCGGTCGAGAACGCGCGCGCCCGAGTAATAAGGGATCGCTCCCACCGAGCCCATCGCGATGTACACGTCGCGCGGCAGCACGCCCTGATCGATCAGCTCGTGAATGCGTCGGCCCTCGGGGCTGACGGTCTCGAGGAACAGGCGGTGCTCCTCCTGCCGCACGCCCACGAAATTCGCGGTCAGATCGCGCAGCCTCGCGCGGAACGACTCGGCGAGTGGCCGCAGCGGCGGCGTGCAGTAGATCGGGTCGCGCGCGGGATCGAGAAACGCCTGAGCCTCGGCGTCGTGCTGGATCGGCACGCCCGGAAATCCCGTGATGTAATGGTCGGGAAACTGGCGATGCGACTGCCACGGAAGGTCCCACAGCCCCACGACCACAATCAGGAGGCCCGCCGCGACCGCGAGCGACCTCGCGCGATTCGTCGCGGGCGATTCCACGTGGTGGGGCGCCGGCGCGCTCGCGCCGCCCATCGCGAGCCACCCGGCGCCGCTGCCCATCAGCAGGAACGCGAACGGAAAGTAGAGATCGACCGGCCGGTATTCGAAATGGTCGCCGCCGATCGAGGCCACGTAGAGCGCGTGCGGCACCACCAGCGCCGCGAACAGCAGCGGTACGAACGCGCGGCCGCGCCTTGCGCAGGCCACCACGCCGGCCGCGAGGAACGGCAGCCACAGCGGCACGGCGTACTCGATCGCGAACGCCGAAAGGTAGGCGAAGCCCGAGCTCCACCAGGTCTGCCCGTCCACCTTGGCGTAGTAGGTGTTGGGTAGCCAGTCGCCGTAGTAGGCGTGGCGGAACGCATAGTGGGCGCCGACCAGCAACGCGAATGGTGCGAGGCCGGCCACGAAGCGCGGCAGCGCACGCGGAGATCGACTGGCGAGGTAGAGCCCGGCCGCGCCAAACGCCGAGAGCGAGAGCAGCAGCCCGTCGGGGCGCGTGAGCGTGGCGAGCGCGAACGCCGACGGGGCGAGCGGCATGCGCGGCGCGGCGCGCTCGTGGGATTCGACTTCGGCCACCATGCGCAGCGCTCCGGCCACGATCAGCAGCTCGAAGAAGCGAGTCTCGAGCCCGCTCGAGGACCACACCGCGACGCTGCGAGTCACGGCCAGCAGCAGGCCGGGCACGACCATGATCCACAGCGGCTCGCGCGAGGAGCTTTGCCGCCACGCGAAATGCGCGACGATCGCGCCCAGCGCCAGCGTGCACAGGAATGACAGCGGCACGGAGATCGTCTCGGGCCGCATCCCGAGCACATCCAGCCCCGCGAGCAGCAACACCCACAGGAAATTGCTATAGCCCTCGACGGGCTCCCAGCCGGGGTTGAACACCAGGCCATGGCCGTGGGCGAGGTTGACCGAGTAGCGGAACGAGATGAACGCGTCGTCGGTCAGGAAGCGATAGAGCCACGCATGGGCGAGCAGCAGCGCGAGCGTCGCGCCGAGCGCGGCCAGCAGCATGGCCGTGGGCCGGGCGGCACCGATCGCCTCGCCCGCCGCCGAGGCGCCGGGTGCGCCCGCCGGCGCTCGCGCCGCCCCGCTTCGCCCGTGATCTTCTTCCACGCGCGATTTCCTCCTCGAAAAAGCGAACGCCCGGGTCTCGAGAACGAGGCCCGGGCGTCGCGCCATGATCGCGGCGCTAGTGCCCGTGGCCTCCGCTGCCCGCTAACGCGTCGCTCACGTTCACGCACGGATACTTCGCGAGGAATCCCTGCACCGCCCGGCCGAAGATCCCCAGGAACCCGATCCCCACTCCCACTTCGGGGAGGCCGAGCCACACGGTGTCGGGGTTGAGCGACGGCATCACCAGCACGTGCCGCTCCATCCACACGCCCACCATCACCATGACAGAAAAAAACGCGAGCCAGAACGGGCTCGACTTGGTGGTCTTGTTCATCAGGCCGAAGAACGGCAGCAGGAAGATCAGCGTGAACACCGTGAACGCGAGCGGACGCCACGGCTGCTCGAACCTCAGGAATATCCACCACGTCTCTTCGTGCATGTTCGCGTACCAGATCGGCAGGTACTGCGACCAGAACAGGTAGACCCAGAAGATGCAGAAGCTGAACATCACCTTGCCGATATCCCAGAAGTGATTCGGCGTGATGTAGGCCTCGAGCCGGTACGCGCTGCGCAGCCGCGTGGCGAGGAACGAGGTCATGGCGATGCCGCTGAGGAACGCGGCCGCGTACACGTACCAGCCGAACAGCGCGCTCACCCAGTTCGGCGTCAGCGCCATGATGAAGTCCCAGCCCAGCACGCTGAAAGAGTAGACGAACGTGAGCACGACCTGCGGCGAAAGGTGCGAGTGCCGCTGTCGCGCCCACGCGGCTTCGGCATCATCGCCGCGCCAGCCGGCCGAGAGCTGCTCGTACACCGGCCTGAGCTCAGCCGCCACGTGGTCCTTGAGCAGCCACGCGTCTCGACGCAACGAGGTGCGCACCATCCGTCGCGCGAGCCACCAGAACAGGCCGATGCCGCCCAGCGTGCGGATCAAGAGGAACGGCACATTCAAGAACGGCGCCTGGCGCGGCTCGACGTGCCTGATCCACGGCAGGTAGGTCCAGATGCCGGCCACCAGCAGCACCGCCATGAGTCCAAAGCCATACGGCAGGAACGCCGACAGCGATTCCGCGGTGCGCTGGATGGGTCCCGCCCACTTGCCGTTCGTGAGACGGATGGTGGCCGCCAGCGTTACGCCGCCCTCGGCGATCCCGAGCCAGAACAGCGTGTTGATCGCGTAGCTGCCCCACGCGCGCAGCGGCTGCGTCATCATCAGGTAGCCGAACGAGATCACGCCGATCGCGATGCACAGCATCCAGAGCCGGTGTTTTCCCGCGCTGGGGCGCACCGGCAGCTGGCCTGCGATGTCCTTGAGCAGCGCCTCGTGGCTCATCGGGGACTGACCTTCTGCATGTGCCTGATGTAGTGGATCAGATCCCACGCTTCGGCCGCCGTGACCTGCGCTCCGTAGGGCGGCATCACCACTCCGCCATGCCGGATGTAGGAGAAGATGAAGCCGTCCTTGCGCTCGCGCGTGGCCTGGGCCAGCAGATCGGGCGGCGGCATGAACATCGGCGCCACCGGGCCGTTCGCTTCCATCTTCGGACCGTGGCAGGGAACGCACGTGATCTTGAACTTGCGCTCGCCGCGCGCCAGCGAAGAATCATTCGCGCCCTCGGTCGGATCGGTCACGCGTTCGGCGAGCATCGCCGCCAGATCCGAAGCGTTGTGATCTGGATTGCGCATGTAGTCGGCGTAGAGATCGCGGCCTCCGACCGGAACCGAGAGCGTGTCGGGCGGCCGGGTCGAGACCTTCTGCGGATTCAGCACCACGGTGCGCCGCATGTCGCGAATCGGGTAATAGTCGAGATGCGTCCACGCGTTCTTCACATCTTTGCAGCCCTGCCGCGCGGTGGACGCCGCCATCAGCATGAGCGCTCCCACGATGACGACGCCGATCAGGCTCCTACTCATAGAGCCTGACCTCTTCGGCTTCGTGACCGCGCAGCATCTCGCGCACGCGCTCGGCCTCGACCCCCGAGCACGGCACCCAGATCCCGATGCGATCCTCGGTGAAGCGTGGGTCGTAGGGCGCCCGCGGCCTGACCTGCGGCAACCGGCCGAGCGCGAGCATGGCGAGCAGGTTCGTCAAGCCGCCCAGCAGGATCATCGACTCGTAGGTCGGAATCATGAACGGCGGCAGCGAGATCAGCTCCTTGCCGCCCGTCACCATCGGGTAGGACAGCACCGAGTAGATGCACAGCGACATGCCGGCGGTGAAACCGATCGCGCCGCCGCAGAACGTCACCCAGCGCACCAGCGAGAGCCCCTGCTCGAGCGCGCGCTCGATCTGGTGATGAGGCACGGGGGACAGCACGCTCAGGCGGCGGTGTCCCGCCTGGCGCAGCGTGCGCACGGCGTCGGCGGCGTCATCCACGTAGTAGAACACGCCCATCACGCCGTGGTATTTGCCCTCGGGAGGATTCGCGAGCCGGTTCAGCAGCTTCATGATCACGCGGGCTTCCTCCGCATCGGCATCGTCAGCGTCTCCTTGATCTCGGCGATCGAGAACGCCGGGAGCAGGCGCACGAAGATGAGGAAGAACATGAAGAACCATGCGAACGCGCCGGCGGTGATCGCCGCCTCGGTCCACGACATGCGGTAGTAGACGGTCACGGCGGGATCCACCGGACGCGCCAGCGACGTGGCGATGATCACGAATCGCTCGAACCACATGCCGACGTTGACGAACAGGCACAGGATGAAGAGCACGAGCATGTTCCGGCGTACCGGCTTGAACCACAGCGCCAGCGGGATCAGCGCGTTGCAGGTGAACATGATCCAGGCCGCCCACCAGTAGTGCCCGGTGAATCGATACCAGAACAGATCGCGCTCGAGCTTGCTGGGGCCGTACCACGCGATGAAGAACTCGGTCAGGTACGAGTAGGCGACGATGTTCGAGGTCAGGAGCACGAGCTTGCTGAGCTTCTCCATGTGATCGAGCGTCACGATGTGCTCGAGCTTGAAGGTCTTGCGAATCGGGATCAGCAGGTTGATCACCATCGCGACGCCCGAAAAGATCGCGCCGGCCACGAAGTAGGGCGCGAACAGCGTGCTGTGCCAGCCCGGCGTCTGCGCCATCGCGAAGTCCCACGACACCACGCTGTGCACCGAGAACACCAGCGGCGTCGCCATCGCGGCGAAGAAGATGTAGCCGCCGTAGTAATACTTCCAGTTGGTGTTGGTCCCGATCCAGCCGAACGAGAACACCTGATACAGCAGCTTCATCGCCGGATGCTTCGCGCGATCGCGCGCCACCGCGGCGTCGGGAATCAGCCCCACCAGGAAGAAAATGCTGGAGATCGTCAGGTAGGTGGTGACCGCGAACACGTCCCACTCGAGCGGCGAGCGGAAGTTGGGCCACAGACCGCGCTGGCTGGGATAAGGCACCAGCCAGTAGCCGAACCACGGTCGCCCGGTGTGGAGCAGCGGGAACAGTGCGGCGGTCAGCACGCCGAACACCGTCATCGCCTCCGCCACGCGGTACACGGCGCGGCGGAAATGCGAGCGGAACAGGTAGAGCACCGCCGAGACCAGCGTTCCACAGTGCGCGATGCCGACCCAGAATACGAAGTTCGTGATGTACGCGGCCCACATCACCGGCCGCGTGTAGCCGGCGACGCCGAGGCCCAGCACGATTTGATTGCGCAGCACGATGCCGCCGGTCAGCAGGATCGCGAGGTCGAGGATGAACACCGCCCACCAGATCCTGCCCGGCCAGCCGATCATTCTGAAAACGTCGTCGTTGAGGGCCTTCTGCGTGTACGAGGCCGGGAGATGCTCGGTCACGCCCACGGTCTCGGCGGTCATCGACGCTTCGTACTCGGACATTCCTTAGGTTTTCCTCACGCGCTTTCGGGCCGGACGGTTTTCTTGAGATAGGTCACGCCGGGTTTGGTGTTGAGCTCGTTGAGCGCCCAGTAGCGCCGCTCGCCGTGCGACAGCCGGCTGACGCGGCTCTCGGGATCCATCAGGTCGCCGAACACGATCGCCTCGGTCGGACACGACTGCGCGCACGCGGTCTGAATCTCCCCGTCGCGCACCTCGCGCTTCTCGTCCTTGGCGTTGCCCTTGCCCTCGAGGATGCGCTGCACGCACATCGTGCACTTCTCCATCACGCCCTTCGAGCGCACCGTCACGTCCGGGTTCAGCTGCCAGTTGAGCGGCTCGGGGAACGCGAACGTCGGCTTTTCGGGCGCCGCGTAATCGAACCAGTTGAACGCGCGAACCTTGTACGGGCAGTTGTTCGAGCAGTAACGCGTGCCCACGCACCGGTTGTAAATCTGCGCGTTCAGGCCCTCGGGATTGTGGTAGGTCGCGTACACCGGGCACACCACCTCGCACGGGGCATCGCCGCAGTGCTGGCACATCATGGGCAGGTGCCGCACGTCGTGCCGGCCGGGGGCGAGGTTCTCCTCGTAGCGCTCGATCCGGATCCACGACATCTCGCGCCCGCGCTTGATCATCTCGGGGCCCACGGTCGGCACGTTGTTCTCGGCCATGCACGCCACCGCGCACGCGCTGCAGCCGGTGCATGAATTGAGATCGATCGCCATCGCCCAGCGGTGCTTCGCGTTCTGGTAGCTGCCGGAGGCGACCGGATTCTCGCGTGGCGCGCGCACCTGTTGACCGGGCTGGTACGCGGTCACCGCGTGCGCCGGGGTCTGATAGCCGGGCGGGTGCGCGAGCGGCTCGGTCGCGGTGCCGGGGCGGAGCTGGGCCGCGGTGCCGGGCCCGCCGCGCGCGGCCGCTTCCGCGGCCTTTATCTCTCCCGCGGCCGCGCCGCCCAGCAGCACCGCGACCGGGATCACCTGCGCCAGTTCGCGGTCGCGCTGGTCCTTGGCGCTCTGCGTCATCACCAGATCCATCGCCTTCGCGCCCTTCGAGACGCGCGCCTTCGCGCCCAGATAGGCGAGCGCGCCGGAGGCGCCGTCCTCGGCGGGTGAGAGCAGCTCGAGCGCGTTCACGCCGCGCCCCTTCGCGGATCTTCCGTACGCCGAGTGACCCTGCCCGAGCGGAATCGCCACCACGTCGCGGCGCACCCCGGCGTAGACGTACGCCGGCACCTCGACGCTTCCCGCCTCGGTCTCGACTTTCAGCGGATCTCCGTTCGTGACGCCCAGCTTCTTCGCGGTCTCGGGGTGGATCTCGGCCCACGAGCCCCACACCGCCTTGGACGTGGGATCGGGCAATTCCTGGAGCCACGACTTGTTCGCGCCGCGCCCGTCGTAAAGATTCGGCGAGGGGTAGATGACGAGCGTGAGATCGCCCGCGCCCTTGATCTGCGGGGTGGCGAACGCGAGCGTGCCCGACCAGCGCACCGGGGTCGCGGCCGCAGCTTCGAACACGCCGCCGTTCTGAAGCGCCTCGTTCCAGAACACATCGAATTCGCGTCCACCGCCGAGCCTCTGATGAAGCGGCTTCCACCGGGATTGAACGTACGAAGTCCAGTCGGCCGCCCATGCGCCCGAGAGCGCCGCGCCGCGCGCGAGCGCGAGCAGCGTGTCGCCGGCGCATCGCGCGTCGAACGCCGGCACCTTCTGCATGGCGGGCTGCTGCATGGCGTGCACGCCTCGCGCCGGCTCGGCATCACCCAGCGATTCGATCGAATGGAGCGACGGCAGCAGCAGGTCACAGCCCTCGGCCGTCTCATCGAGCACGCCCGAGAGCGAGATCTTGAAGCCCACCCTGCCCTGCGCCGCTGCGAATCCGGCCCACGCCGGCGTCGCGTACGCCGGATTCGCGCCGTGAACGATCAACACCTCGACCTTGCCCTCGGACATCGACTGGATCAGCGTCTGCAGCTCGCCGAAGCTCGCCAGTCCGTCGAAGTTCTGCGTGCGATCGAAGCGCACGGTCGCGCCGACGTTGCCTGCGACATAATTGAGCAGGTTGACCGCCGAAAGCAGCGCCACCGACTGCTCGCTCTGAGTCGAGATCCCTCCCGCGACCGCGAGGCTCGGGTGAGAATTCGCGAAGCGTCGCGCCATCGCGGTGACCTGCGCGGCCGGCACGTCGGTGTCGCGCTCGACCGCCTCGGGCGTGAACGCCGAGACCGCGTCCAGCAGCGCGCCGCGCTCGGCGACCATTGGCCCCAGGTTTTCGGACAGGATCACGCGCGCCATGCCAAGCGCGAGCGCCATCTCTCCGCCCGGCCGCGCCGCCACCCATTCGTCGGCGTTCGCGCCCGTCAGCGAGAGCCGCGGCTCGACCGCGATCACGTACGAGCCGGGCCGCGCGCGCATCGTGGCGAAATCTCGCGCGTACTGGACCGGCGAGAGCCAGGTTTCGAGGAAGTCGGCGCCAAACGTGATGACGTTCTCGGCCTTCGCGAAATCGTACGCGGGGACCGAGGCGACGCCGAACGAGCGGCGATTCGCCTCGCGCAGGCTCTCGTGTCCGAACGGCTCCCACGCCAGATGCGTGCCGCCCGCGGCCGCTGCGAACGCCGTCGCGAGCGCACCCAGCGATCCGGTCTCGTGACCGGTCAGAACCGCGACGCCCTTCTTCGCGCGCGCCGCCGCCCCCAGTTTTTCGCCCGCGGCCTTGAGCGCCTCGTCCCACGTCACGCTCTTCCACGCGCCGGCCTGCTTCATCATCGGCGTGCGAACGCGATCCGGATCGTAGAGCCCCTGCAGCGCCGCCTGTCCGCGCGAACAAAGGCCGCCGCGGTTGAGCGGATGCCCGGGGTTGCCCTCGATCTTGATCGCGCGGCCTTCGCGGGCCTTGACCAGGATGCCGCAGCCCGCCGGGCATTCGCGGCAGGTGCTGGCGTACCAGTACGGCACGCCCGGCAGGATGTCCTCGGGCGGAATCAGGTACGGAATCAACCGGTCCGCGGGCGGCCGGGCGCAGCCCGAGGCGGCGCCCGCCGCCCCGATGCCGACCAGCTTCAGAAAATCACGCCGCGTGAAGACGAAATCCGACATCGACCCCTCTAGTGATGGCAGGCCAGGCAGTCCATCGTGGCCGGGAAGTTCGGGTTATTGAGATTCTTGCGGTGGCAGCTCAGGCACCAGCCCATCTTGAGCGGCGGATACGCGTACACCACCGCCATCTTGTCCACCGGGCCGTGGCACTCCATGCAGTTGAAGCCGGCCAACACGTGACGCTTGTGGTTGAATTTCACGTGATCGGGCAGCCGGTAGACCTCGACCCACGGAATCTGCTCGCCGCGCTCCCAGTATCCGGTCAGCTTCTGGATCTCGGGGCGGTCGGTCACCGCCAACTTGTGGCAGCCCATGCAGGTTCCGACCGGCGGAAGGTTCGCGATTGCCGATTTTTCCGCGCCGTAGTGGCAGTAGAGGCAGTTCATGGCCAGCTTGCCGGCGTGGATCCGATGGGAAAAATTGATCGGCTGGCGCGGGCCCTTGTTGTCCCCGAGTTGGACCGAGAACGATTGGGAGAACGCGACCGCGACAGCCGACAAAGACGTGGCGATGAGAAGCAGCGCGAGGGCCTTTTTCATGGCAGGACGCGCGGACGCTACTTGGATGTTTCGGGGCTGTCAACCGGATTGTGAAACTCCGAACATGGATCGCAGAGCTTGCGACCAGTCCGAAGGATGGCCGCTTCGGACGAGTTGAAAAGTGGGGCCCGCGAAGGCTCCGGAGCGGGGCGCGCGGGCGTGTGAATCGGCGCATGCGCTCCGAGCGGGCGCGAGGAGCGTGTTCGCGCGGATCAGCGCGGGCGCGAGGGGCGCGTCCGCACGGATCAGCGCGTGCGCGAGGGGCGGACCAGCTTGATGCGCTTGCCGCCCTGAATGCTCTCGCCGGATTCGACGTTGTTGATGATCGCGAGTTCGTCCGCGCTGATTCCGAGCGGGCCGAGGCCCGCGATCACGTCCGCGAATGCTCCGGCGCGCGGGGCGTCGGTGAGGTGAACGCGCGATGGCAGCGGATCGCGTCGAGCCTGATCGTAGAGCGGCCGGATCGAGCGCAGGCTCGCCATGATGCGGTGGTCGAAGTCGTCGCCCGGGATGGCGCTCTGGCCGATCAGCTGAAGCATCGTCCCGCGCGAGATCCGGATGAAACCGGCATCCAGAATGGTTGGGCCGTTCTGGCCCGCGACCGCCAGCCGTCCGATCCACGCGTCGTATCCGCCCGGGCGCTCGCTCCCGCCATCGGCGTGCTGGATCTTGCCGTCCGCGACCAGCGCCTGGACGAACGCGGCTGGAGTTGGAGTGCCCCCCGTTCTTGCGACCGAGAGTTGAAATCCGGCCTTCTGCGAAGGCTCCGCCGCCTGCATCGCGGCGCGCGAATCCTGCGTCTTCCATCCCTCGGGAATTTCCATCTCGAACCCGAGCGTCGGATGAAAATAGTGCGCGCCCTCGAAGTAGCCCTGGCGCGGATCGCGGCCGTAGACCAGGCCCTCGAGATGCTGAAGGTAGTCGCGCTGCCGGATCAGGAGACCCATCTTTCCCGCCGCCGCCGCCCGGGCGAGTTCGGCGGTGCGCACCTCGCGGTCTCCGGGATCGGGGTGGGTCGAGAGAAACGGCGGGATCGTCGAGCCCGCGGCCTGGCTCACGCGTTTCAGCATCGCGTAGGTGGCTGGAATCTCGCGCGGATCGTAGCCTGCCCGGGTCGCGTATTCGACGCCCAGCTGGTCGGCCTCCGTCTCATGCGCGCGGCTGTACGAAAGAAACATCAACCCGAGCGCCTGCTGTGCCGCGCCGTCGTAGCGCCTCAACGTCGGCGACGCCACCTCGAGCGCACCGAGCCCGAGCCCCATCAGCGACTGCTGAGTCATGGACTCCGCCGTGTGGCGGTGCGTCACGTGACCGATCTCGTGGCCCAGAACTCCCGCGAGCTGCGCCTCCGAGTTGAGCGAGGCGAGAATCCCGCGCGTGATGTAGATGTAGCCGCCCGGCATCGCGAACGCGTTGACCGCGGGATCATCGAGCAGCGTGAAATGCCATCCGAGATCCGGCAGATGAGAGGCGCGCGCCACGCGCTGCCCGACGCTATCCACGTACGCCGCCAACGCCGCGTCGTCGTAGCGCCCGTACTCGGCGATCGCGGCGGCGTATCCTTCGCGGCCGAGCTGCAGCTCCTGACCGCTCGAGACCAGTGACAACTCGCGCCGCCCGGTGACGGGATTGGTGGCGCACGCGGCTGCGAACAGCAGCGCGAGCGCGGCGATCGCCAAGCGGGGGGCGCGGCGCTTCACCAGCGGCTCATCATTCAATACCGTGGCACCGCGGGGTCGGCTTCGAGCGACCATGCCTCGATGCCGCCGTGCAGGCTCCGAACGCGCCGCATACCCGATTTCTTGAGCAGCTCGAGCGCACGCATGCTGCGCAGGCCGTGATGGCAGTAGAGCACGATCTCGCTCTCGCCATCCAGCTCGCCGAGCCTCGCCGGCAGCGTTGCGAGCGGAATCAGGGTCGCGCCCTCGATGCGCGCGATGCGATGTTCGTGAGGCTCGCGAACGTCGATCAGCGTCAGCGGGGCGCCGCGCAGGAGCCGCTCGTGCAGCTCGCGCGCGCCGATCTCGAGCGCTTCGTTCGCAGCCGCGGACTCCACGCCGCTCAATCCGCAGAACGATTCGTAATCGATCAGCGAGCGGATGCTGGGCCGCTCGCCGCACAGCGGACACGCCGGATCCTTGCGCAGCGTGAGCTCGCGGAAGCGCATGCCGAGCGCATCGAACACCATCAGCCGCCCGATCAGCGGGTCGCCGATCCCGAGCAGCAGTTTCAAGGTCTCGACGCCCTGCATCGCGCCGATCACGCCCGCCAGCACTCCCAGCACGCCGCCCTCGGCGCACGAAGGCACCAGGCCCGGCGGCGGCGGAACGGGATAGAGACATCGGTAGCACGGACCCACGCGCGCATCGAACACGCTGGCCTGACCCTCGAATCGGAAGATGCTGCCGTAGACGTTCGGTATCCCAAGCAGCACGCACGTGTCGTTCACCAGGTAGCGGGTCGGAAAATTGTCGGTGCCATCCGCGACCACGTCGTAGCGACCGAGGATTTCGAGCGCGTTCGAGCTGTCGAGCCGCGTCTCGTGCAGCTCGATCTTCACTTCGGGGTTGAGATCGGCGAGGCGCGCGCGCGCCGATTCGAGCTTGCCCCCTCCCACGCTCGAGGTTCCGTACAGGATCTGGCGCTGCAGGTTGCTGGCGTCCACGAGATCGAAATCCACCAGCCCGATGCGCCCCACTCCCGCGGCCGCCAGATAGAGCGCGAGCGGCGAGCCGAGCCCGCCCGCGCCCACGATCAGGACGCTCGATGCTTTCAGCCGCTGCTGACCCTCGAGACCCATCTCGGGCAGGATCAGGTGGCGGCCATAGCGCAGCAGCTCGGCTTGCGTGAGCGGCGGCAGCGAGAAATCCGAAGCTCGGGCGGCGAAGCCGGGCGCGGAATCGGGCGCGGACCCGCCCGTCGAGCCCGGTCTAGGAGTGGAGTTCATGCCGCGCATATTACAGCCTCGGACCGAATGCGCGAGCGCCCGCGAAAGCTGCAGTCTTTGGACGGGACGCTGGTTCGCACCGGTCGATCAGCTATGCGCCGCCAGCCGCCGCAGCAGGTAGGCTGCTGCTGCCACCAGCGCCAGGATGGCTACAGCCACAGCCAGTTGTCGCCGAATCCGGCGCAGGGCTTCCCAGCTCTGCTCGTCCAGGTAGAAGAGACCCTGCCCGGCTTCGCGAAGGACGGCTCGTCGACGGAGTTTGCGGAACGCCAGGCCCTCATGGACGCCGAGGGCGGCCGGCGTAGTGGCTGTCGCTGCCGAGGTGGCGCCGGCGTCACGGAATGCCGCGACGATCGCCCTCTCCTTGAGAATCACTACCGCAGCAAGGAGACCCGCTCCCATGGGTGACCTCCAGAGTGGTGAAACCGCTCACTTACCGGTTGAATCCTTGGCCGGCGGCGGAAAGAAGCTCGCGATGTCGTAGTAATCGACGAAGCGCTTGATCTTGCCGTTCTCCATCTCGGCCACCGAGGCACCGCGGCCCGTAATCCGTCGATTCGTCACCGGACCGACCGGGCTCAGCCCGCTATAGGTAGACGTCCAGGTCCACTCTGCAGCAATGCGCGACCCCGAGGTGAAGGAATTCGTCAGGTGCCAAACGTAATCAGGCTCAGCCGCGACAACCCCCCGCATGAACTCTTTTACCGCCGTCGGGCCTTGCCCGCGGAATCCTTGAGCGAGGTCCTCGTGCACGGCATCTGCTGTCATGAGGGTGTCCAGGGCGGCGAAGTCGTGGTGATTCCAGGCCTGGACGTAGGCCTCGAGCACGGCCTGGGCATGATCGGGCGCCGCCGACTGCCGGGCGGGCGCACAGGCAAGGAGCGCCGAGAGCATGGACATGCCGATGGCAGTGAGCTTGCGCATGAGAAACTCCTTTCATGAGGCTTTGGCCGTTCGTACTCGCGGAGCCCGGTCGACGGCCGCCTAACGCTGCGCACAACCCGCGGCGGACGAGCGCGGACGCTCATCGCCTTCGAGAATAACCAATCGGCCGCCCGGCTCAAGTTGCGACCAGACGTGACCCAGTATTTGCTCACGATGAAGCATCGTGCAGTAGGAAAGGCTGAACAGAACTGCGTTCACCCGGCGGGACATCGCATATTCGAGTGCGTCACGACGAACAAGAGTCACGTTGTGCCAGCCCGACTTCTCGCAAAGCGCTCGGCACCGACCCAACATCTGTTCCGACAAGTCCACGCCGAGGATGTGGCCGTTCGGGTCCACGGCGGCCTCGAGATACTTGAAGTTCCGACCGCTCCCACAACCCACCTCGAGAACCGTATGACCGGGTCGCAGTTGCAGCTTGCGAACCGCCCGCTCACGGATGCCCCGTGGGAGCAAGAGGATCCATTCGAAAACTCGGTAGTAGGGAGCCAGTCGATTATATCGCCGGCGTACAAAATCCGGAGGAGCTGGCAGTGACTTGATCATTTTTCTATCGCTCCTCGCCACGCATTCGAGAGGGCTCTTCCTGACTCCCGATGCTCCGGCCTTCGGTCTGCTCATTCGCGAGATCCCCATGCTCAACGGGTCGCTGCCTGCTTTGGCCGCCGCGTATGCCATGGCTCGCTCGACCATCACGCGTTGGCCATGGCACCGAGCTTCCGCACGGTGTTCCAGTTCCGACCCGTCCCGCGTGTGCCCAGCGTCTTCTCGATGATGGAGCCCGTCAGCCGCGATCGCCCCGTCCCATCCGGAAAGATGATGTACGCGTGCCGGCCCTGCGCGCGAACGACCTCGGGGCCACGGATAGCGGCCTGCAACGCCTTCACGTCCCTGGCGCCCGGTGCGTCCTTCAGAAACATCACGAGCAGGTGCGCGGGATCTCGCGCAGCTTCCCTGGGGAACGGGTTGCCTGCGATCACCTCATCCCATTCCGCTGTCGTGCGAACGAAGAAGTCCGTCTGCAGGCCGAGATGTTTCTCTGCCCCGACCTCGAGCAATCGCTCCAGTTGCGCGCCCGATCGCGCTGTGCTGCCGAACACGAGATTGCCGCTCTGAAGCAGTGATCGTGGGCCGGCGAAGCCCAGCCGCGTCAGCAGCTCACGCAGATCAGCCATGGCGACCATCTTGTGGCCGCCGACGTTGATCCCTCTGAGGAGCGCGACGTGAATCATCATGGTCTGAGGTCGCCCAACGTTCGACGTTCCGTGGGCGTCGTCACCCGCCTTTGCCGCCCGGTCACCGTCTCGGCCACCAGCGCCCGATCTTCTCACAGTACGCCATGTAGTCTTTTCCGAAGGTCCGTCGCAGCGTGGGCTCTTCGTACGCCACCACAAGAAGATGCGTGATCAGAAAGAACACGATGCTATAGCCCGGATTATTCACGAAGAGTAGAGAACACGAAGACCTCCGTGTGGTAGAAAGCGGTTGTCGACGCCAGTTTCTTCCACGGACGGAGGTCTTCGCGTGCCGCACTCTACCACGACACCGTGTCTGCTGTTCCCGGAG
>JACOSU010000167.1 GCA_016178685.1 Candidatus Eiseniibacteriota bacterium
CATCCGTAGCGGGCTGCGGGCAGTCTACGACTTGCGACCGTTCTCAAACAGAGCCTAGCGCGTGAGCCCTCGGACCGAGGTTTCGGCGAAACGAGCGAAATGCTCGACCTCGGGAACGCCGGGGTACTCGGCGCGCATGCTTTCGACCGCCGCGGCGACCGTGAGCCCTTCCCGAAACAGGATGCGGTACGCGCGATCGAGGGCCTGGCGGGTGGACTCCGGGATTCCACGGCGCTCGAGCCCCACCACGTTGATGCCGGCGTTGTGCGGGGGACTGCCCGCCGCCTTCACGTAGGGCGCGATGTCCTGCGAGATGCGCGAGCCTCCCCCGACCATGGCATGACAGCCGATCCGGACGAACTGGTGCACGCCGGTGGTGCCTCCCACGATCACCCAGTCCTCGACCGAAACGTACCCCGCGAACTGCACGGCGTTCGCGATCACGACGCGGTCGCCGATCGAGCAGTTGTGCGCCACGTGCGCGTACGCCATCAGGACGCAGTCGCTCCCGATCCGGGTCGTGGCGCCCGGCTCGGTCGCGAGATTCGCGGTCACGTATTCGCGCACCACGGTGCGGTCGCCGATCGTGAGATACGAAGGCTCTCCGGCGCGATACTTGAGGTCTTGCGGCGGGGTGCCGAGCACGGCGCCGTGATGCACGACGCAGTCACGCCCAATCCGGGTCCAGCCGTCGAGCCGCGCGCAGGAATCGATCCGGGTCCGCTCTCCGACCCTCACGTGCGGGCCGACCACCGTGCCCGGCCCCACGCTCACGTCGGCGCCGAGTTGCGCCCCGGGATCGACGTGCGCCGCAGGATGGACGCTCACGCTCATGAGGGCCGCTTGTCAACCACCGCCGCCAGCAGTTCCGCCTCGGCGACCAGCTGGTCGTCCACGTACGCCTCGCCCCGCATCTTCGACGTGCGGTTCTTGAGCTTGAGCAGCGTCACCTTGAATCTCAGCTGATCGCCGGGTGTCACCGGGCGGCGGAACTTCGCCCCATCGATGGCCATGAAGTACATCAGCTTGTCGTTGGGATCCTCGACCGAGTTGAGCAGCAGCATCCCGCCCACCTGCGCCATGGCTTCGATGATCAGAACCGCGGGCATGATCGGGTGCCCCGGGAAGTGGCCCTGAAAGAACGGCTCGTTGATCGTGACGTTCTTCACGCCTTCGACGTATTGCCCCTCGACCAGCGACGTGATCCGGTCCACCAGCAGAAACGGGTAGCGGTGCGGAAGGATGCCCATGATCGCCGTGATGTCCCACTCGTCGCGCGATCCTCCGATCCTGCGTCCCGGGAGCGGCAGCGACTCCTTGAGGAATTTTACGAATGCGACGTGGCCCTGGTGCCCGGAGCGCCGGGCGCTCACGTGACCCAGGATCGGTCCGCCCAGCAGGAACAGGTCGCCGAGCAGGTCCAGCACCTTGTGGCGCACGAATTCGTCCGCGAACCGCAACGGTTCGGGGTTCAGGATCCGGTCCGCACCCACCACCACCGCGCTCTCCAGCCGGCCACCCCGGATCCAGCCCGCCTGGCGAAGGGCCGCGACGTCGCGCTCCAGCACGAACGTGCGCGCCGGCGCGATCTCGCGCAGGAAACTCTCGGGATCGATGTCGAGCGAAAGCGACTGCGTTCCGATCAGCGGGTGGTCGTAATCGATCGTGAACGACAATCGAAAGCCGCTGTAGGGGGCGGCACTCATCTCGATCCCGTTGTCGGACCAGCGCACCGGCTTGGTGATCTTGACGTGCCGGACCGGCTGGTCCTGCTCCACGATCCCGGCTCCCAGCAGCGCCCTGGCGATCGGCGCCGCGCTGCCGTCGTGACCCTCGGGGATCTCCATGGTGCTGGTCTCGATCCGCAGATTGTCGATGCCGAGTCCCGCGACCGCGGCCAGCACGTGCTCCATGGTGTGGACCTGCACCCCATCCTGCTGGAGGATGGTGCGCCGACCCGCGCGCGGATCGAAGTGCGCGTTCTCGGGGCGCACCTCGATCTCGGGAGAGTTCCGCAGGTCGGTGCGCACGAAGCGCACGCCGCTGCCGGTCGCGCCCGGTACGAACCGCATCTTCCCGGCCTCGCCGGTATGGAGTCCGACGCCTTCGATGCGCACCGGCTTCGCGATCGTGTGCTGCATGCGCCCCTTCATCGAACCGACTCCTTCTGGTGCTGTTCGAGCTTTTCGACCTTCTCCTCGAGCGCCTTGGTGCGCTGGAAGAGCTGAGGGAGCTTCTGCATGTAGGCACTGATGCGCTTGAACAGGCTCTGCGGAACCGCCGGATAGCCGGTCACGGTTTCGCCGGCCGGCACCGAGCGCGGCACTCCGCTCTGCGCCCCGATCTGCGCGCCGCGCCCGATCCGGATGTGTCCGGCGAGACCGGCCTGTCCGCCGACCACGACGTAGTCCTCGAGCTCCGTGCTGCCCGAGATCCCGACCTGCGCGACGATGATGCAATGCCGCCCCACCACCACGTTGTGGCCGATCTGCACCAGGTTGTCGATCTTGGTGCCGTCACCGATCCGCGTGCTGTCGGTCGTGGCGCGGTCGATGGTCGTGTTGGCCCCGATCTCGACATCATCGCCAATCACGACGTTTCCCACCTGCGGAACTTTGTGGTAGCGGCCCGCGTCAAACGCGAAGCCGAATCCGTCCGCGCCGATCACGACCCCGGCGTGCAGGATGCAGCGCGCCCCCACCAGGCATTCCTCGCGCAGCGTGACGCGCGGGTAGAGCACGCTGTCCTCGCCGATCGCGGCCTTGCCCCCCACGAAACACCCGGCCATCAGCACCGTGCGGTCGCCGATCCGTGCGCCCGGCTCGATCGTGCAGTGAGGGCCCACCGAGGCGCCCTCCCCGATCACGGCGTCGGGCGCCACCATCGCCGTGGAATGCACTCCGGGCGGAGGCCGGAACGCCTCGGGCCGGAAAATGCGGACGATTCTCTGGAACGCGAGGTACGGATTGTCGACCTGCAGCAGCGGCAACGGTGCCTCGCGCGGCTCGCGGTTGCAAATCACGGCGCTGGCTTGCGTCTCCGCCAGATGCGAGGAGTAGCGCGCGTTCGCGAGGAACGTGATGTCTCCGGGCTGCGCCTCGCGAATCCCCGCGACGCCGCGGATCATAGTCGAGCCGTCGCCGACCACGACGCCCCCCAGCTCGGCAGCCAGTTCCGCCAGCGTCCGCGCGCTCATCGCCGCCTTCCTAGTGGGATTTTCCCGGTTCGAGCCGGGAGCTGAGTTCGTCGAGCACGTCGCGCGTGAGATCCAGCGAGTGGTCGGCGTAGACGATCGCTCCGCTCGCGGAGTCGAACACCAGAAGCAACCCCTTCCCCGCCGCGACTTTCTCGACCGCGCTGCGGATCTGCGCCACGACCTCCCCGGTCGCCTGTTCGTTCTCGCGCACCGCGCGCCCCTGCGGTCCCCAGGTCTCCTGGATGAACTGTTCGTAGTCGTTGATCTTGCGCTGCAGGTCCTCTTCCTTCTCCTGCCGCTTGAGCGACGACAGGATCGCGGCCTGATCGCGCACTTCGTCCCTCACCTTCTTGACGGTCTTCTCGCGATCGGCCGCCTCGTCGCGCCACCCCTGCACCTGCCGGTCGAAGCGCTTCTGCGCTTCCTGCGCGGCGGGATATTCACGGAAGATGCGAGCCGAGTCGACGTATCCGATTCTCACGTCCAGGGCCCGCGCCGCCGACGCCGCGATCGCCACGGCGGCGAGCGTGGCGCAGAATCCCAGGATCCAGGGACGTGACGTTCGCGTGCTCATGGGTCCTCGCTAGTTGTTCACGTTGCCGAGCAGGAAATGCCCCACCCACTTCGGGCGGTCGTCGCGGTTGAATCCGTAGCCGTAGTCGAAGCCGATGTTTCCCAGCACGGGAATCTCGAGGCGGAATCCGATGCCGGCGCCGACCTTGAGGTTGAACGGCTGGATCTCGTGCCCCAGATCCCAGGTGTTTCCCGCGTCGAAGAAAATCACACCGTGGAGCGGATTCACAACCGGAAACTGCTGCTCCATGGTGTAGGTCGTGAAGTAGCGCCCGCCGGGGTAGCGCACGTGGACCGGAACGAAGCGATATTTCGTGCCGATCACACCGCCCACGGTGTCCTTGCCCACCGCGAAACGCTCGATCACGATCCGATTGAACTTGTCGGGAACCACCTGGTAGTCATCGTAGCCCCGCAGAGGATCGAGCGTCGAGCCCCCGCCCAGTCGGAAGCGCTCGTAGGCCGGAACGTGGGTGTCGTTCTGCCTCCCGTACTCGCCGAGCAGGCCGATGCGGGCGCGCAGCATGGTCGTCAGGCCGCGCGTCAGCGACGGCAGGTAGACCCGGCCGTCGATGCGGTGCTTGTGAAACTCGATCGTGCCGCCGAACGGGCCGCCCGTGAACTGGGGCACGTAGAGAAAGCGCGTGCCACGCGTCGGATAGAATGGATTATCGGTGGTGTTGCGGTTGAACGAGATCGACAGGCTGCTGGTCAGCCGCGGCACGCCCGGATTGATGTCCTGCAGCGTGATCGAATCCGTCACCGTGCGCGCCGTGAGCGTGTTCAACGAGTCGTACGTCACGTTTTCGAGCCGGTACGTGAACGTCACGTGCGAGAAATCCGGGTGGCGCAGCGGGCGGCCGATCTGGGCCGATCCTCCGAGATGCTTCTCGTGGTAGAAGTCGCGGACCAGCGCCGATTTGAACACGCTGAAACCGAGCAGCGTCGGCGTGTCGTGGAACCACGGCTCGGTGAAGTTGACGAAGTAGTCCGAGGTCCTGGCCCCACGCTCCAGGTGGAGTTGCAGAGCCTGCGCGTTTCCGAGCACGTTGCTGTGGCCCAGCTCGAGAAACCCGGTCAGCCCGGACTGGCTGGTGTAGCCGGCTCCGGCCGAAGCGGTGCCCACCTGCTTCTCCTTCACCTTGACATTGATGTCCACGTCGGTGCTCTCGGCCGGCGAAAAATCCATCTGAACATCCTCGAAAATGCCGAGCCGGAACACGTCGCCCTGAGTGCGCACCAGCGCCGAGCGGCGGAACTGGTCGCCTTCGTGGATCGCGAGCTGGCGGCGGACGACCTTTTCCCGCGTCCCGTGATTCCCGACCACGTTCACCATGCGCACGTGAGAGGGCTGGCCCTCACCGATCGTGAACGCGATGTCCACCAGCGAATCGCGCACCGTCTCGCGCGGCTCCACGTTCAGGTACAGGTAGCCGCGCTCGGCGTAAACGGCGTAGATCTCGCCCTGGGCCTTCTCGATTCTCGAGACGTCGTAGAGCTCTCCCTCGCGGGCATGCCACATCCGCGACAGCTCGAGCTGCGGGATCACCTGCGCCCCGGTCCAGCTTACCTTTCCGAAGTGGTACCGCTCACCCTCTTCGATCGTCACGACGTAGGTCAGATGGCGCGGCGTGCCGCCGGGCCGGAGCTCATGACCCGTCACGCGGGCGTCGCGAAAGCCATGGGAGTGATACCAGGCTTCAATCTTCTCGCGATCCTCTTCGAAGTTCTCGTCCTTCACATCCCCGCCGCCCATGAATGAGTGGGGCTTGGTCTTCATCTCCTTGTGCAGGTGATGCTCGTCGAACTGATGAACTCCGACCAGCTCGATTCGCGTGATCTTCACCTTCTCGCCTTCCGAGATGTCGAATTTCACCGCCACCTGGCGCTCCGGCAGAGTGTCCGGCGAGACGCGGATCGCGACCTGGGCGTACCCGTCGTCGCGGTAGAACTTGAGCAGCGAATCCACCTGGGTCTGCAGTGCGGTCGGGGAGTACGCCGCGCCGGGACGCAGGAACAGCTTCTTTTCGAGCTCGGCGGTATCCTTGTGGCGGTTGCCGACGAACACGAACTTCGAAATGTGCGGCCGCTCGCGAACGTGGATCGTGATGTCCACCACCGCGTCGTGTTCGTCGCGGTCGAGCGAGATGTCCTCGAATACGCCGAGCGCATACAGCTTGCGCAGCCCCCTGCGCACCGCGTCGTCGGAGTAGAGTGATCCGGGGAACACCTCGAACGTGCGCACGATGCGCAGGCTGTCCGCCGACACGTTGCCCTGCACGAAGACCCGGCCGACATGGGGCGCGGGAGCTTCGGAGCTGTCCGCTGGCGCGGCCTGGCTGGAATCCGCGACCCCGGCCCCGGCCGCGAATCGGTCCGCGGCGGGAGCGCCGGGGCCGGCGGGTGGGCTTTCGGCGGACATGACGGCGGGGACGCCCGGCCCGGCGCCGGCCGTCGGCACTGCGAACGCAGGCGATCCCGGCAGGATCAGAAGCGCCAGGAGGGCGCTAGCCGCGCGGAGCAGTGGGCTCCACGGCGGGCGTGGCAGGAACGGCCTGGCCGGCAGGAATCGGGTCGAACGCGAGTTCGTCGTTCGCGCGCCTGACCCGGATCGTGGTTCCCGCGGGCAACTGTCCGCGCAGGATGAATTCCGCGAAGGGGTCCTCGAGAAGGCGCTGGATGGCCCGCTTGAGCGGCCTCGCCCCGAGCGTGGGGTCGAAGCCGCGCTCCACCAGCAACTCGGCGGCTTCGGGGGTGATGTCGAGGATGATTTCCTGGGCACTCAGTCGCTCCTTGACCTGACGCAGAAGGATTCCCACGATATTCCGCATGTCGTCACGCGAGAGAGCGCGGAACACGATGACATCGTCGACGCGGTTGAGAAATTCCGGATTGAACGTGCGCTTCAGCTCGTCCTGGATGGTGCTCTTGATCTCCTGGAACTGCGCGGCGCTCCCTTCGGCCTGCTTGAAGCCGAGGTGACGTCCGCCGGCGATGATCTGGCGCCCGCCGAGATTCGACGTCATGATGATGACCGTGTTCTTGAAATCCACCCGCCGTCGCGAACTATCCGTGAGGATGCCGTCGTCCAGCACCTGCAACAGCACATTGAACACGTCCGGGTGGGCTTTTTCAATCTCGTCGAGCAGCACGACCGAGTACGGCTTACGGCGCACCTTTTCCGTGAGTTGCCCGCCCTCCTCGTACCCCACATAGCCGGGAGGCGCTCCCACCAGTCGCGAGACCGAGAATTTCTCCATGTACTCGCTCATGTCCACCCGGATTAGAGCATCGTCGTCATCGAAAAGAAAAGCCGCGAGCGCCCGCGCCAGCTCGGTCTTGCCCACGCCGGTGGGCCCCAGGAAGATGAACGACCCGATCGGCCGCCTGGGATCGCGCAACCCGACGCGGTTCCGCCGCACCGCGCGCGACACCGCCGTCACCGCCTCGCTCTGCCCCACGACGCGCTGCTGGAGACCCTCCTCCATGCGCAGCAGCTTCTGGGTCTCCTCCTCCGCGAGCTTGACCATGGGGATCCCGGTCATGGTCGACAGCACCTCTGCGATCAGGTTCTCGTTGACCTGGACCTCCTTCTCGCGCTTTGACTCGGTCCACGACTTCTTGAGTTCATTGCGGCGCGCCCGCAGTTCCTTCTCCTTGTCGCGCAGCCGCGCGGCTTTCTCGTATTCCTGCCCCCGGATCGCGGATTCCTTCTCCTTGATCACGTCTTCGAGCTTCTTCTCGACCTCGTGAATCTCGGACGGAACCGTGCTGACCGACAGCCGCGCGCGGGCGCACGCTTCGTCGATCACGTCGATCGCCTTGTCCGGGAAGAAGCGGTCGTTCATGTAGCGGTCGGCCAGTTTCACCGCCTGCACCACCGCTTCGTCGGTGATCTTGACGCCGTGATGAGCCTCGTACTTGTCGCGCAAGCCCATCAGAATCGCGATGGTGTCCTGGACGCTCGGCTGATTCACCATGATCGGCTGGAAGCGCCGCTCGAGCGCACCGTCCTTCTCGATGTACTTGCGGTATTCGTCGAGCGTGGTGGCGCCGATGCACTGCAGTTCGCCACGCGCCAGCGCCGGCTTCAGCATGTTCGAGGCGTCGATCGCGCCCTCGGCGCCGCCCGCTCCGACGATGGTGTGGAGCTCGTCGATGAAGATCACGGTGTCCTTCGACTCGCGAATCTCGTTCATGACGGTCTTCAGCCGCTCCTCGAACTGGCCGCGGTACTTGGTCCCCGCGATCACCGCCGCCATGTCCAGCGAGAGCACGCGGTGGTCGCGCAGCGACTCCGGGCACTCGCCGTTCGCGATCAGCTGCGCGAGCCCCTCGACCGAGCTGCGTGAGATCGCGGCCGAACTGATTGAGAGCCGGCGTCTCGGGGCGCTCCTCGCGCTCGGTGCCACCCGACGACGACGGAGTTCCGCCCAGCAGCTTGAGGGTTTCTTCGCGCACGCGCTTGCGATCCACACCCAATTCGAGCAGCACCTTCGCCGCCACCCCTTCGCCTTCGCGGATCAGTCCCAGCAGCAGGTGCTCGGTGCCCACGTAGTTGTGGCCCAGCGAGCGAGCCTCCTCGACCGCCAGTTCCAGCACGCGCTTCGCGCGCGGCGTGAACGGAATCTCGCCGATCGTCATGGTGCCGCCCGATGCGCTCACCATGTTCTCGACCTCCTGCCGGATGCGGTCGAGATCGAGTCCCAGGTTGTTGAGCACGGTCGCGGCAATGCCCTCGCCCTCGCGAATCACGCCCAGCAGCAGGTGCTCGGTTCCGATGTAGTCGTGCTGAAGCCGCGCCGCCTCTTCGCGCGCCAGGTAGATGACCTTGCGCACCCGTTCGGTGAATTTGTCGTGCATCGCGTTCTCCTGGTCCGTCCTGGGTTCAGAGTTTCAGGCGGCGTGCCCGGCGTCGCGCTCGGCGGCTTCGAGCCGTTCGCGAACGATCCCGGCACGGTACACGTTCCGCTCGGCCTGCGTCATCTCGCCGCCGGACGCGCGCTGCAGGTGCGCGGGTTGCGTGAGGATCAACAGCTCGTTCACGACGCGGATCGGGCACAGCCCGGGCAGGCCCAGCGCGATCCCCATCCGCACCACGGAGGACCGTTCGATCACTTCGCGCGACGTGATCGAACGGCAGTAGCGCAGCTCCCCGTAACCGCGCCACACCTTGTCCTCGAGCTGCACGCGCGCGTCGCGCAGCATGCGATCCCGCGCCTTCTCTTCCATCTCGATGATGCGTCGCGTCACGCGATCGAGGCTCTCGATCGAATCCCGCTCCGTCACACCGAGCGTGGTCTGATTCGAGACCTGGAACAGGTTGCCCATCCAGTCGCTGTGCTCCCCGTAAAGGCCACGGACGTTGAGGCCGACCTGCATCACGCTCTTCAGGACCTGGTGGATGTCCTTGAGGATCACCAACGCCGGAAGATGAACCAGCACCGAGGCGCGCAGCCCGGTCCCGGCGTTGGTCGGGCACGACGTCAGGTATCCGATGTCGTCCGAGAACGCGTAGTCGAGCCCCTGTCCCAGGTCGTCGTCGGCGGCGTCCGCCACCGACCACGCCTCGGACGGCTGGAGCCCGGGCGCCATCACCTGGAGGCGGAGATGATCCTCCTCGTTGATCATCACGGACAGTCGCTCGTCGCTCGCGATCACGATTCCGCGCGGCCTCGTGCCGTCGCCCAGCTCGTGGCTCACGAGGTGACGCTCCACCAGCACCTGGCGCTCGAGCGGGGACATGTCGCTCATCTGCAGCAGCAGCGAGTGATCGAACGACGGCGACGATCGTGCCGCGGTCGCCACGTTCGCCACCACCCCCTGGAGCTGCTCATCGCGAGCGCGGTGCGTGAACGGAACGTTGTTCAAGTTGCGCGCCAGGCGGATGCGAGTCGAGAGCACCATCCCGCCATGCGGCCCGTCGCCGCTCAGCCAGGGGCTCGCGCGCGACACCAGCTCGCCGAAATCGCGGGGCGGCCCGAGGCCGCCGGGATCGGGGCTCATTCTTTCTCCGCGGGTTCCGGCGGCTCGGATTGGAGCCGGCGGATCTCGTCGCGCACCGACGCGGCGCGCTCGAATTCCTCGCGCTCGACCAGCCGCTGGAGCTCGTCGTGCAGGCGCTGAATCTGCCGTGAACGCGAGACATCGCCGTTGTCGCGCGCCGGGCGCTTGGCCTTGCATTCCACGCTTCCGTGGATGCGGCGCAGCAGCGGCCGCAGCTGAAACTTGAACGCCGAGTAGCATTCGGCGCAGCCCACGCGCCCGGTCTCGCGGAACTGCGAGTAGAGCAGTCCGCAGCGCTCACACTGCACGTGGCCGACGCGGTCGTCGTCGGTCGTGGTCATGCTGTCCACCATGCCGGCCAGCAGGTCCGCAATGTCGAACTTGTGCTTGCGAGCGGGCGTGTGCAGCCCCTTCTCCTCGGCACAGCGCTCACACACGTGGATCTCCGACATTTGATTGTCGTGGATCTCGGTGAAGTGCACGCTGGCCGCGGTTTTTCCGCAGATCTGGCAGAGCATCGTGTCGCGTTCTCCCGTCAGGCCGGATGAAGCCGGCCGCCCTCGAGCGTGAGGACCCGGTGGGCCACCGACGCCAGTCGTTCATTGTGCGTGACGACCACGAACGTCCGATGCTGCTCGCGGGCCAGCGACGCCATGAGGTGGTGAAGTGCGCCCGCCGCGGCCGGATCGAGGTTCCCGGACGGCTCGTCGGCCAGCACCAGCTCGGGATCCGAGACCAGCGCACGCGCCACCGCCACGCGCTGCGCCTCGCCTCCCGAGAGCTGCGACGGGCGATGGTCCCAGCGGTCGTTGAGGCCGACGCTCTCGAGCGCCCGGCGCGCACGCGCCGCGGCATCTTCGTGTCCCCGACCGGCGATCAACAGCGGCATCATCACGTTCTCCTGGGCGTCGAATTCCGGAAGCAGGTGGTGGAACTGGAACACGAACCCGAGCCGCCGGGAACGCACGCCTGCGATTGCGCCTTCGCTCATGCGATCGATGCGGACACCTGAGAGTTCGAGCGTGCCAGCCTCGCTGCGGTCGAGTGTCCCAAGAATGTTCAGCAGCGTACTTTTCCCGCTCCCCGACGCCCCGAGAATAGCGAGAATTGTGCCACGCGGTACATCGAGGTCAACGCTCCGCAGAACCTCGAGTCTCCCGCCCGGAGTCTCGTAGCTCTTGCAGATGCCACGCGCCCGCAGGGCCGGCGTTTGATCGGCAAATGCTGGCTCGGCAGTCAGTTGAGCCGGTGGATTCATCCATCACCTCATGTCTGGCGCCGGATCGCGTCCACCGGGTCGAGTTGAGCGGCCCGCCACGCCGGGTAGAGCGCGGCGGCCAGACACAATACCAGGGCGGCCAGAATCACGGCGACGAAGTCGCCCAGTTCGGGTCGCACCGGCCGCCGCTCGATGAAGTAGACGTCTCCCGGAAGACGCACGAACGGGTATCGTTTGAGCGTCGCGATGAGTGCCTCGCCGAGCGCGGCGCCGGCGCCGGTTCCCACGCCCCCGATCAGCAGCCCTTCCAGCAGAAAGATCTGGAGCACCGTGCCCCGGGTGGCGCCCAGCGACTTGAGGACTCCGATGTCGCGGCGCTTTTCGAGCACCACCATGAACAGGGTGCTCACGATATTGAACGCGGCCACCAGAACGATCAGCGCCAGGATCACGAACATCACGCTCTTCTCGAGCTTCATCCACGTGAACAGGTTCCGATTGAGATCGATCCAGTTGTTCGCGCGCAGCTCGGGGTCCGCGATCCGGCGCAGCAGCGTCTCCGCCATGGCGGGAGCCGCGAACATGTCGGTCAGCCGCACTTCGATTCCCGTCACACGCCCCGCCATGCCGAAGAAGTCCTGCGCAGCCGTGATTGACGTGAAACCGAGGCTCGAATCGTAGGTGTAGAGCCCCGACGTGAAAACTCCCACGACTTCGAACCTGCGCAGGCGCGGCGAGAATCCGAGCGCCGACTTCTCGGCTCCTGCCAGCGATCCCAGGACGACGGTGTCGCCGGCTCGAACTCCGAGCCGGCCCGCGAGATCGGACCCCAGAACGATTCCCGGGTGGCCCGAAGCGGTGCGCACCGGGATCGAATCGAGCGGCGGCGTGATGTGATCTCCCACCGTGGTCACGCCCCGCTCCGCCGGGAGATCCACGCCTTTCACGACCAGTCCCTCCGTCACGCCGTCGTGAAATGCCATCACCTTGGCATACGTGAACGGCGCCACGCCCCGCACAAAACGCTCGGCGCGCACGCGGTCGAGGATGCGAGCGGATGCGGAGATCCCTCCCGCGCCCTCGGCCAGCAGCACCACGTGCGCGTCGGTGCCGGCAATTCGAGTCTGGATCTCCGACTCGAACCCGTTCATGACCGCGAGCACGGTCAGGAGAGCGGTCACGCCGAGCGCCACGCCTCCCACCGAGATTCCGGTGAGCAGCGTGATGAACCCGCTCTGCCGGCGCCGGCTCAGGTAGCGGCCGGCGATCCACAGCGGAAGATTCACCGCGCGGGGCGCTCCGGCGAATCGACTGCGGACTCACCCGCGGAGCCGTCCGGCGCATCCTCGGAGTCTCCCTCCGAAGCATCGCCCCGACCTTCCTCGGGCCTCAGCTGCGGGAACAGGACGACGTCGCGGATCGATCGCGCATCGGTGACCAGCATGACGAGCCGGTCGATTCCGATTCCCACGCCGCCGGTGGGAGGCATGCCGTACTCGAGCGCGCGCACGTAGTCCGCGTCCATGACCTGCGCTTCGTCGTCTCCCGCGGCGCGCAACTGCATCTGGGCCTCGAACGCCGCGCGCTGCGCCTCGGGATCGTTCTGCTCCGAGAAAGCGTTCGCGATCTCCATGCCGGCTACGAACACTTCGAAACGTTCGACCACGCCCGTTCGCGTGCGGCTCGCGCGCGCGAGTGGCGAGGTTTCCGAGGGGTAATCCACGACCAGCGTGGGCGCCTGCAGGGACGGCTGCACCAGCTCGCTGAACAACGCGTCCAGCAGAACGCCCGGACCGGTGCCGGGACGTCTCACGATCCCGTGCGCCCCGGCCAGACGGAGCAGCCGACCCGGGTCGAGATCCGCGACACTCTCTCCGGTCGCCTCTCCCACCGCGTCCAGCATGGACACG
>JACOSU010000032.1 GCA_016178685.1 Candidatus Eiseniibacteriota bacterium
CTTCGTCCACGCGCACTCTTACCGCCAGGACGAAATCCTGATGCTGATGCGGCTGGCCGAGAGTCTGGGATTCCGGGTGCAGACCTTCCAGCACGTGCTCGAGGGCTACAAGGTGGCCGACGAGATGGCCAAGCACGGCGCGGGCGGCAGCACGTTCAGCGACTGGTGGGCCTACAAGTACGAAGTGGTCGACGCGATTCCGTACAACGGCTACCTGATGTGGGACCGCGGCGTGACGGTCTCGTACAACTCGGACAGCGACGATCTCGCGCGGCGGCTCAATATCGACGCCGCGAAGGCGATCAAGTATGGCGGCGTGCCGCCCGACGAGGCGCTCAAGTTCGTCACGCTGAATCCCGCGAAACAGCTGCGGATCGACGACCGCGTGGGCTCGCTCGAGCCGGGCAAGGACGCCGACTTCTCGATCTGGAGCGGCAGTCCGCTGTCGCCCTACTCGCGCTGCGAGCAGACCTGGATCGAAGGCCGCAAGTATTTCGATCGCTCCGCCGATCTGGCCGGGCGCGAGCTGCTCGCGAAGGAACGCGAAGCGCTGATCGCGCGCGCGAAAAAAGCGAAGAAGGATGCGGGCGGAGCCGGCAAGAGCAACTGGCCGCCGCGCTATCTCGACGACACCGATTTGAGCGGCAACACGTGCGGCGACCAGAACGGGCACGGCGAGCTGCCGTTCCGCTCCGGCGCTGCGCGAGGGACGACGCTCAACGGCGGGGAGGTGCAGCGATGAGCCGCTCGATCGAGTCTCTTCGCGAGGGGTGCGCCCGGGCCGCGCGCATCGCGGCACCGGTGCTGGTCCTTGCCGGCGCGTGGGGCGGCATCACTCCCGCGCTCGCCGCGCCGCTCGCGCTGGTGGGCGGCACCGTGCACACCGTGAGCGGACCCACGTTCGCGAACGGCACGGTGCTGATCGACCAGGGCAGGATCACGGCGGTCGGCCCCGAGGTCAAGCTGCCGCCCGGCACCACGGTGATTTCGGTCTCGGGACGTCACGTCTATCCTGGACTCATTTCGGCGAACACCGTGCTGGGCCTGACCGAGATCGAAAGCGTGGCCGGAACCAACGATTTTGCCGAGACTGGCGACGTCAATCCCAACGTGCGCGCCGAGGTCGAAATCAATCCCTCGAGCGAGTTGATCCCGACCGCCCGCGTGAACGGTGTCACCAGCGCGCTGGTGATTCCGCAGGGCGGGGCGATCAGCGGCACCTCGGCGCTCATTCACCTCGACGGCTGGACGTGGGAGGACATGACGCTGCGCGCGCCGGTCGCTCTCCACGTCAACTGGCCGAACATGACGCCGGTGCACGCGTGGTTCATCCAGCAGAGCGACGAGGAGCAGAAGAAGGCGCGCGATCAGGCGATCGACAAGATCCGCAGGTCGTTCGACGACGCCCGCGCCTACTGGACCGCGCGCGACGCCGAGGGCGGGGCCGGGATTCCGAGGCACGACCAGGACGTCAAGTGGGACGCGATGGGCAAGGCCCTCAGGGGCGCGATCCCGGTGGCGTTCCGGGCCAACGCGTTGAACCAGATTCGCGCGGCGCTCAAGTTCGCCGACGAAGAGAAGCTTCCGCGCGTGATTCTGGTGGGCGGCGCCGACGCGTGGCGCATTCCCGACGAGCTGCGTTCGCGTGGAATCTCGGTGATCGCCGACGGGCTGCTCGGCATGCCGCGCCGCCGCTCCGATCCTTACGACGAAAATTTCGATCTGCCCGCGAAGCTCGCGGCGGTCGGGATTCCCTACTGCATCTCGGATGGAGGCTCCGCGTTCGGCGCCGCGAACGCGCGCAACCTCGCCTGCCACGCTGCGATGGCCGCGGCGTTCGGCCTCGCGCGCGCCGAGGCGCTGAAGAGCGTGACGCTCTATCCCGCGCAGATTCTGGGGGTGAGTGACCGGCTCGGCTCGATCGAGCCCGGCAAGATCGCCGACCTGATCGTGACCGACGGCGACCCGCTCGAGATCACGACCCGGGTCGAGCAGGTCTACCTGGGCGGCCGGGCGATCCCGATGGAGTCGCGCCATACGCGACTGTTTCATCAGTACGATGCGAGACCGCGGGGAGAGAAGGCGCGCGTCAGGTAGCGGGCGCGGAATTCAGGCCGGCGTGCCGGGGTCAATTGCAGAATTGTTTAGGGACTACCACCGGTCGCGCCGTGCTGGCTGGATTGCCACTTGTTCGCCCGGCTTGTGTGGGGCGCAATTGCAGGATCGAGCGAACCCACCGGTCTGCGGCGCTACGGCCGGGTCGTTGACCCGAGTATGCCCAAGTGAGTTGAGACGGTAATTATCCGACAGACCGCGGTGTCGGCGAAGTTCCGATCGACAGAAGCGGCCACCCGGTCCTCCGGGTAGATTGGGGTTGTCGAAGTCCACCAATCGCCGGAGGGAAGCCGTATGACCGCTCTGC
>JACOSU010000176.1 GCA_016178685.1 Candidatus Eiseniibacteriota bacterium
CGCCTGGTGCCCGAGGCACACGCCGAGCACCGGCACGCGTCCCGCGAGCGCGCGGATCGCCGCCTCGCAGATGCCGGCATCGCGCGGCTCGCCGGGTCCCGGCGAGATCAGCAGGCCCTCGAGCGGGCGGGCCGCGAGCGCGTCCACCGTGATCGCGTCGTTGCGATGGACTTCGATCTCGGCCCCGAGCGTGCCCAGGTACTGCACCAGGTTGTACGTGAACGAATCGTAGTTGTCGATGACGGCGATCATGGACGTCCCCGTTCGGCGCGCTCGACCGCGAGCCACAGCGCCCGGCCCTTGTTGAGCGTCTCCTCCCACTCCATCGCGGGATCGGAGTCGGCCACGATGCCGGCGCCCGCGCCCCAGTAGGCGTGGCCGTTGGCGTAGATCAGCGTGCGAATCGCGATCGCGAGATCGAGGTTCCCATGATAGTCGAAATGCCCGACAGCACCGGCATAGATCCCGCGACGCAGCGGCTCCAGCGACTCGATGATCTCCATGGCGCGCACCTTGGGGGCGCCCGAAACCGTCCCGGCCGGGAAGCAGGCGCGCACGATGTCGAGCGGCTGGAGGTCCGCCCGGGCCCGTCCGCGCACATTCGAAACCAGGTGCATGACCTGGGAGTATCGCTCCACGATCATGTATTCGTTGGTCTCGACGGTGCCGAACTCGGCGACCCGGCCGACGTCGTTGCGGCCCAGATCGACCAGCATCACGTGCTCGGCCCGCTCCTTCTCGCTCGCCCTCAATTCCTCTTCGAGCCGACGGTCCTCCTCGCTCGTGCGGCCGCGCGGGCGCGTGCCGGCGATCGGCCGCACCTCGACCGTGGCATCGGTGCGGCGCACCAGCACCTCGGGCGAGGAGCCCACCAGCGCGAAGTCGCCGAGCCTGAGGAAGTACATGTAGGGGGACGGATTCGTGACGCGCAGCGCGCGGTAGGCCTCGAACGCGGGGCGTGTCACCTTCGCGCTCATGCGGTGCGCGAGCACCACCTGGAAGATGTCGCCCGCGCGGATGTGCTCCTTCGCGGTCTCGACCGCCTGCATGAATCGCTCGCGCGTCATCGAGGACTCGGGATCGGCCGGGGCGGCACCGGGCACCGGCTCGCTCCAGTCGAGCGGGTGCCTCAGCTTTTCGACTTCCGACTCGAGGCGCTGCACCGCGGCGCGATACGCCGCATCGGGATCGCCCCCGCCGCGCGCGTGCGTGACGACCTTCAGCGTGTGCGTCAGGTTGTCGAACACGCTCACCACATCGCCGAACAGGAAGACCGCGTCCGGAAGTTCGAGATCCTGGCGCGCGCGCTCCGGGAGCCGCTCGAACCAGCGCACGATGTCGTAGCCGAGGTATCCGACCGCCCCGCCACAAAAGCGCGGCAGGCCCGGGAGCGCGATCGCCTGATGGCGCGCGAGCAGCTCGCCGAGTTCCTCGAGCGGAGGCCGCCGGCCGGCGCGCACCGTGCCCGCCTCGTGAATCTCGCAGCGCGCTCCGCGCGCGATGAACACGATCGAGGGACGACTGCCGAGCAGCGAGTAGCGTCCCCATTTCTCTCCCCCCTCGACGCTCTCGAGCAGGAACGAGTAGGGGCCATCGTCGATCTTGCGGAACGCCGAGACCGGGGTGTCGTGGTCCGCGAACACCTCCCGGTAGACCGGCACCAGCTTGCCGCCCCGGGCCAGCGCGCGGAATTCTTCGAGGGTCGGAACGATCATCGTGCGGCCCGGGTTTCGGGGGAGCCGAGCAGCTCGCGCGCCTGCCGTAGCGTGGTGGTGGTGGCGCGGTCCCCCGCCAGCATGCGGGCGAGTTCGATGATGCGCGCCTCACCGCGCGCCGATTCGATGCGCGCCCGCGTGCGGCCCGAGACCGACTGCTTCTCGACGCGAAGGTGGTGACTGGCGAGCGCGGCGATCATGGGCAAGTGCGTGACGCAAATGATCTGGCGGTGGCGGGCCAAGCGTCGGAGACGCTCTCCGACCGCGTGGGCGACCGCTCCACCGATCCCGGAATCTACTTCATCGAAGAGCAGAACGTCAACGCGGTCTTGGGTTTCCAGCGCCGTCTTGAGAGCCAGCATTACCCTCGAGAGCTCGCCACCCGAAGCGATCTTCTGCAGGGCGCGCGGGGGCTCGCCGGGATTGGCCCCGAACCGGATCGAGACCTGATCAAGCCCGTACGCCGCGAAGCGCGCTTCGCCCGGATCGAACGGCTCGACCATGAACTCGATGCGCGCCCCGGCCATGCCGAGCGGTTTGAGATCGCGCGTGACCTTCGTGCTCCATTCGGCAGCCGCCGCCCTGCGCCGCCGCGTGAGATCGGCGGCGCGCGCGCGGCACTCAACCTCGGCGAGAGCGAGCTTCTCGCGAACGCGCTCGAGCGTGCCCTGGGCGTCCTCGCCGCTCTCGAGTTCCACGCGCAACTCTTCGCGCCACGCCAGCAGCTCGCCGACCGACCGGCGATACTTGCGGGTGAGGCGCGCGATGCTCTCCCGGCGCGCCTCGATCGCCTCCAGCGCCTGCGGGTCGGCCTCGAGCTTGCCTGAGTACTCGGCGAGCTGTCGCGCGGTCTCGGCCGCCGCGATGCGCGTCTCTTCGAGCGTCGCGCGTGCCGCTTCGAGACTGGGATCGAGCGCCGCCGCCTGATCGAGCGCGCGGGCCGAGGCGGCGATCGAATCGGAGGCGCTGGTTTCGCCCTCGCTCAGCCGATCGACCGCGTCAGACACCAGCTGGCGCAGGCGGTCGGAATACTGAAGCCGCGCCGCCTCGATGCGCAGCGTATCCTCCTCCCCGCTGGCGAGCCGCGCCTGATCGAGATCCTGCGCGGCCTGCAGCAGAAAGTCGCGGCGCTGATCGTAGGTCGCGAGCGAAGTCTCGACCCGCTCGCGCTCGGATGCGGCCTCACGAAACGCGGCGAGCGCATCGGCGTAGCGCGCGCGCTCATCGCCCAGGGCGGCGAGCCGGTCGAGCACCTCGATCCCGGCATCGGGCCGCAGCAGGCTCTGGTGCTCGTGCTGGCCGTGGAGATCCGCGAGGATCTCGCCCAGACGCTTGAGCGCGGCCAGCGTCACGGGCGACTGGTTGACCGATGCGCGGCTGCGTCCGCCGGCCTGCACCTCGCGCCTCACGATCACGGTGCCGCCGTCGAATTCCACCGACCACGACGCGAGCAGTTCCGCGACCCGCCGCGCGATCTCCGCCTCGACCTGGAACTCGCCCTCGACGACGGTGGCGCTCGCTCCGTCCCGCACCACTTCGGAATCGGCCCGCCCGCCCACCAGCAGATGGATGGCCTGGACCAGCAGGGACTTGCCGGCGCCGGTTTCGCCGGTCACGACGTTGAGCCCGGCACCGAATTCGACGTCCGCCTCTTCGACCAGCGCGAGATCCCGGATCCGGATGCGTTCGAGCATGTCAGAGGCTGCGCCGGGCGCTCCCCTGCCAGCCCAGCCTGGCGTGGAGCGCGCGCAGGAAGGGACGGTCGGGATTCTCGAACATGCGCACCTGGGTCCGGGACAGTTTCAGCTCGACGACGTCGCCGCGTCGCAGCTGGAGCGGCTGCTGGCCGTCGCACACCAGCAGCGCGCCGGCCGGTCCCAGCACGCGCACGCTCACCATCGAATCCGGGCTCAGCACCAGCGAGCGGCTCCCGAGCGCGTGCGGGCAGGCCGGCGTCACGACCAGCGCGGCCACATCGGGCGCCAGCACCGGGCCACCGGCCGAAAGTGAATAGGCGGTCGAGCCCGAGCTGCTCGCCGCGATCAATCCATCCGCGACCAGGTGGCCGAGGTCGTGCCCCAGGGCTTCGAGCCGCATGTGAAGCGCGGTGTAGCTGACCTCACTGCGCACCACCGCGTCGTTGAGGGCGAACCAGCGGGACGTCACGCGGCCGCGGCGCCGGACCACGGCCGCCACTCCGCGGCGCGCCGCCACCTTCCAGCTCCCCTCGAGCGCCGCCTTCACGGCCGCGGCGAGATTGCGGGATTCGGCGGCGGCCAGAAATCCCAGCCCTCCGAGATTGATGGGCAGCAGCACAGCGCGCTTTCCCGCGAGGGCGCGACCCGCGGTCAGCACCGTCCCGTCGCCGCCCAGCGAGATCATCAACTGGCACCACGACGCGAGCGCGGGAAGCGGGGCCGCCTCCCCGCCGATCCGCATCGCCAGCGCCGACTCGATGCGCACCTCGAGGCCGCGGCGCGCCAGCGATCGGCCGAGGTCCGCGGCGGCGCGGCGCACGCCGGGCCGGCGCGTGTGGCCCACGATCGCGACCCGGCGGATCGCGCGGCTCATGTGAACTGGCGCTGTTGGGTCGTGGTCCACGCAAGAGCGCTCGCGGCGATGCCGGAAGCGTCGAGTCCGGCGCGCTCCAGCAGCTGGTCGCGTTTGCCGTGCGCCACGAACTCGGCCGGCAGCGCGATGCGCAGATGAGGAGTGGCCGACAGGCCGTTGCGGTCGAGACATTCCGAGACCGCGCTGCCGAAGCCGCCGCTCACGATCGATTCCTCGACCGTGATGATGCGTCCCACCGAGCGCGCGAGCCCGCAGATCATCTTCTCGTCGAGCGGCGCGATGAAGCGAGCGTTCACCACGGTCGCGGAGACGCCGCCCGCCGCGAGCAGATCGGCGGCGGCCAGCGCGGGCAGCACCATGGTCCCGAGCGCGACCAGCGCGACGTCCCCCCCGGCGCGCAACTGTTCGGCGCGGCCGATCTCGAGCAGGCGCGGCGCGCGATCCGGGAGCGCGTCCTCGGGAATCGCGGCGCGCGGATAGCGAACCGCGATCGGCGCGTGGCCGTCCCAGTCGGCGGCGGTCCACAGCATGTCGCGCAACTCCTCGCCATTCTTGGGCTGCATCGCGACCACGCCCGGGATCATGCGCAGGTAGCCGACGTCGAACACGCCGTGTTGGGGCGCGCCGTCCTCACCCACCAGGCCCGCGCGATCGAGACACAGCACGATCTTGAGCTTCTGCACGGCGACGTCGTGGATCAGCTGATCGAAGGCGCGCTGAAGAAACGTGGAGTAGATGGTCGTCAACGGCAGCATTCCTTCGGCCGCGAGAGCGGCCGAGAACGTCACGGCGTGTTCCTCGGCCATGCCGACGTCGAAGAAGCGCTCCGGGAAGCGGGCGGCGAACGGCTTGAGACCGGTGTTGTCGGTCATCGCCGCGGTCACCGCGATCGCGTTCGGGAATCGCTCGCCGATCTCGAGCGCGGTCTGGCTGAAAACGTGAGTGTAGGTCTTCTTCGATCCCTTGGACGCGGTCCCGGTATCGGGATCGAACACGCCGACCCCGTGAAACGTGATGGCGTCGCGCTCGGCCGGAGCGTAGCCCCGGCCCTTCCGGGTCATGACGTGCAGCAGCACCGGCTCCTGGAATCGCCTGAGGTCCGAGAGCGTCTCCTCGAGCAGGTCGAGATCGTGGCCGTCGATCGGTCCGAAGTACTTGAGACCCATCTCTTCGAACAAAACGGTCGGCACCACCAGATTCTGGAGACCCTCCTTGATGCGGCCCGCGAGCGACTGCGCCTTGCGCCCCCTGGGCAGCGCTCCCAGCAGCTCCCACACGTCGTGCTCGAGGCGGCGATACATGCGGCTGGTTGTGAGCCGGGTCAGATAGCGGTGAATCGCGCCGATGTTCGGCGAGATGCTGTGCTCGTTGTCGTTCAGGATCACGATCAGGCGGCGCCCCAGCTCGCCGGCGTTGTTGAGCCCTTCGAACGCCATGCCGCCCGTCAGCGCGCCGTCGCCGATCACCGCGATCACGTGGTGGTCTTCCCGCTTCAGGTCGCGCGCCACCGCGAATCCCAGCGCCGCCGAGATCGAGGTGCTGCCGTGACTGGTGCCGAACGGATCGTGCTCGCTCTCGGCGCGCACCGGATAGCCGGCCAGCCCCCCCAGCGTGCGCAGCGTGTCGAAACGCTCGAACCGCCCGGTCACCAGCTTGTGCGGGTAGGATTGATGCCCCACGTCCCAGATGATCTTGTCGCGCGGCGAATCGAACACGCGGTGGAGCGCGAGCGTGAGCTCGATCACGCCGAGGTTGGGCGCCAGGTGCCCGGCGCGGCGCGCCACCGTCTGAATGATGACGTGGCGCATCTCGTCCGCCAGCTGGTCGAGCTCGGCGCGCGGGAGCTGCTTGAGATCGGCCTGGGAATGGATGCGTTCGAGCAGGCTCATGGGGTGCCCCACGTGTACCAAAGCAGCGCGCCCACGCTGCCGAGCAGCGCCCCGACCAGCACTTCGAGCGGGGTGTGACCGAGCAGCTCCATCAGCTTTTGAGCCCCTTGTTCGGGGTGCTCGAAGTGCTCGTCGATCAGGCGGTTGAGCACCGCCGCCTGCCGACCGGCCGCGCGCCGCAAACCGGCCGCATCATACATGACGATCAGGCTGAAAAACAGCGTGACCCCGAACATCGTGGAGCGGAATCCCTCTTCCAATCCGACCGCGGTCGAAAGCGCCGCCACCGAGGCCGCGTGCGAACTCGGCATCCCGCCGGTCTCGACGAATCGACGCAGATTCCAGCGCCGGGTACGCAGGTAATCGTGAATTCCCTTGTAGACCTGGACCAGGAATCCCGAGAAAAGTGCGAGCCAGAACGGTTCCGTGGATCACCTCGACCGATCGAATGTGGACCAACGCGGCAGAAGATGGAGACCATACGGACCCCGGAGCGATCGAGCAACCTGAGGCGCGAGGAATACCGCGCTCCGCGCGGAACTCATCGCTCCCTCGCGGCCAGGGCGTCGATCAGGCGGCCGAGCGTCAAGCCGCGCTGTCCCATGCGCGTGACCGCGCGACGCGCGCGGTCCAGCCGGCGTGCCGCCTCGGCGCGGGCGCGCTCCTCACCCACCGCGCGCGGATAGGTGGCCTTGCCCCGCGCCTGATCGGTGCCGGCTCTCTTGCCGAGGCGGGCCAGCGAGGATCGCAGGTTCAGCAGGTCGTCCTGGATCTGAAACGCGATGCCGAGATCGCGCCCCAGCCGCCCGAACGCGCGCGCCTTCGCCGCGGGAGCGCCCCCCACGATCGCTCCAATCTCGAGCGAGGCGCCGATCAGGGCGCCGGTCTTGCGGGCGTGAATGTCGCGAACGCGCGCGGGACCCAGGCGCCGGTTCTCCGAGTGGAGATCCATCACCTGGCCTCCAACCAGTTCACGGCTGCCACTCGCACGCGCGAGCACGCGGCAGGCTTCCGCCACGCGCGTGGGGGCGAGCGCGGTGCGCGAGAGCATCGAAAGGTTTTCGAACGCGAGCGCCAGCAGGGCATCTCCGGCGAGCAGAGCGAGCGCCTCGCCGAAGCGCCGGTGCGTGGTGGGCCGCCCGCGGCGAAAGTCGTCGTCGTCGAGCGCGGGCAGATCGTCATGCACCAGCGAGAACGCGTGAACGCACTCGATCGCGGCGGCGGCGGGCAGTGCGCGGCGCCACGGAGATCCCACTGCCTCGCAGGCGGCAAGCACGAGCAGCGGACGCACACGCTTGCCGGGAGCGAGCGCCGCGTAGCGCATGGCGGAATGCAGGCGGCGCGGCCGGGTCGCGGACGAAGGGAGCGCGCGGGAAAACCACCGCTCGAAGGCGCGAGCGCGCGCGGCCCGTCCACCCTGGACCGCCAGGGCGGCCGGGCGTTTCGCGTTTCGCCGGGCGCTCAAAACGGAAGCCGGCCCTCGTTGGATTCCGCTTCGGGCGTCTTGAGGTCGATTTCCATCGGGGCGGTGGTGGGTTCTTCGTCGCCTGCGACCAGCTTCTCGATGCGCTTCTCGGCTTCATCCAAGGTCTGGGTCAGCCGGCGCGACAGCGTCACGCCTTCCTCATAGCGCGCGAGGGATTCCTCGAGCGTCAGAGATCCGCCTTCGAGTTCCTCGACGATGCTCTCGAGACGCTCGAGTGACTCCTCGAACGAAAACGCGCGTTCGGATGCGGCCGAAGCCGCGGTCTTTCTGACGCCCATCAGTTTCCTCCCGGTCGGACCGCTTCGATCCGCGCGTCGGCCTCGCCGCGCGCGAACTCGACGGTGATCGTCTCTCCCACCCGCACCGCTTCCGCGGCCCGCAGCAGCGTACCGTCGCGGCGGCGGGCGAGGCAATAGCCGCGCTCGAGCACCCGCCGCGGCGACAGCGCCCGCAACCGGTCGCGAGAGCCCGTGAGGCGGACGCGCCTCGCCTGGAGGGAGCGGACCAGTGCCTCGGTCGCGGCACCGCTCATGCGGTCCACGCGATCGCGGTGCGAGGTCAGCACTCGCGGCCACTCGCGCAGCCCGTAGCGCCTGCGGACCGCCGCCAGGAGATCGCGCGCCGAATCCAGCGTGAGCCGCAGTGCGCGGATCAGGCGCTCGCGGGCATCGTCCACGCGCTGTTGCGTCAGTCCGAAAAAATCGCGCACGCGACGGAACCCGTACTTCTCGGCCAGCCGCCCGAGCCGCTGCCGCCTCCCCTCGAGCGCGAGTCGCAGCGCGCGAGAGGCACGAGCGGCCAGCGACTCGATCCGCCGCGCGACTTCGGCCCGCTCTCGCACCGCGAGCTCGGCGGCATTGGACGGCGTGGCCGCGCGCACGTCGGCCGCGGAATCGGTCAGCGTCCAGTCCACCTCGTGGCCCACCGCCGAGATCACCGGGATGCCGGAGGTGGCCACGGCGCGCACCACAATTTCCTCGTTGAACGCCCACAGGTCTTCGAGCGAGCCCCCGCCGCGGCCCACGATCAGCAGGTCGGCGCCGCCCCAGCGGTTGAAGCGCTCGATCGCGGCGGCGATCTCCTCGGCCGCGCCCCGGCCCTGAACGTTGACCGGCGCGAGCACGATCTCGATCGAGGGCCAGCGCGCGCGCAGCACCTTGATGATGTCACGCACCGCCGCGCCGATCGGCGACGTGACGACCCCGATGCGGCGCGGGTAGGAAGGAAGCGGCCGCTTGCGTTTCTCGTCGAACAGTCCTTCGGCCGCGAGACGCCGCTTCAGCTCCTCGAGCGCGAGCAGCAACGCGCCGAGGCCTCCCGGGCGCAGCTCCTCGACGATCAGCTGGTAGCGGCTGCGCGCGGGGAACGATGAGACGCGCCCGAACGCTTCGATCTCGGTGCCGTCGCGAGGCTCGAACGACAGGCGCCCCGCCGCGCCCTTCCACACCACGCAATCGAGCGTCGCGTCGCGGCCCTCCTTGAGCGAGAAATACAGGTGGCCCCGGTCGGAGCGCGTGAAACCGGACAGCTCGCCCTTGACCCACACCGCCGGGAACTCGCCCTCGAGCGCGTCCTTGACCAGACGGCTCAGCGCGCTGACGGTGAGAACGCTGTCGGTTGAGGGGTTGATCGTCATGCGTCAGACCCGCACGCCGCCTGCCTGACGCTCGGCGGCGAGTACGGTGTTCGCGACCACCATGGCCACGGTCATGGGGCCCACGCCGCCCGGAACCGGGGAGAGCGCGCCCGCGACCGCGGCGACCGACTCGAACTCGACGTCACCGGTGATGCGGGAGCCGCCGCGTCGCGTGGGATCGGGAACCCGATGGATGCCGACGTCCACCACGGTCGCGCCGCTCTTCACCCAGTCACCGGTCACGAATTCGGGACGGCCGATCGCGGCGATCAGCAGGTCGGCCTCACGCGCGAGCGCGCGCAGCGCCGGTCCGCTCGCGCTGTGGCCGATCGTGACCGTGCAGTCCAACCCCTTCAGGGAGAGCAGCGTGGCGAGCGGGCGGCCCACGATGGGACTGCGGCCCAGCACCACCGCGTGCTTTCCCGCGAGCGGCACCTGGTGGTAGCGCAGCAGCTCGAGGATGCCGCGCGGGGTGCAGGGCATCAGGCACGGCAGGCCGAGGCCCAGCCGTCCCACGTTCTCGGGGTGGAATCCATCCACGTCTCTCGCGGGCGGGATCGACTCGAGCACCGCCTGCGCGTTGACCTGCGGTCCGAGCGGAAGCTGAACCAGGATGCCGTGAACGTCGGGATCGGCGCCGAGCGCGCGCACGCGCTCCACGACCGCGCGCGTGTCGGCTCCCGCCGCGAGCGCGACGCGCCGGATCGCAATACCGGCCTCGGCGCAGGCCGCGCTCTTCTTCTTCAAGTAGATCTGCGACGCGGGGTCCTCCCCGACCGAGACCAGGGCCAGCGTCGGCATGACTCCGCCAGCGATCAGGCGCTCGACCTCGGCGCGCGCCGCGTAGCGCACCGAGAGCGCCGGTTGGTCGCCGGTCAGCAGCTTGACGGTTCCCGCGGACACCGAACGATGCGGCAGCTGAATGCGCTCGATCGCCGCCGCGCGTCCGGTCGAAGGATCCACCGTGACCAGCACGGCGTTCACGCGCAGATCACCTTCCGCCGGCGTGAGGCGCTCCGGCATCAGCGTCAGGAAGCGGCGCAGCGCTGCGCCGCGGTCCATGCCGATCACGGATTCGAATCCGCCGGTCATGCCCGCGTCGCTCACGCATGCGGTGCCTTGGGGCAGCACGCGCTCGTCGGCGGTCTGAACGTGGGTGTGGGTTCCGATCACCGCGCTCACCCGGCCGTCCAGATGCCAGCCCATCGCCACTTTTTCGGCCGTGGTCTCGGCGTGAAAATCGACGACGATCACGCGGACGCCCTGCGAACGCAGCGATTCGACCGCGGCATCGGCGGTGCGAAACGGGCAGTCGGCCTCTTTCATGAACACGCGTCCCAGCAGGTTCACGACGCCGATCGAAGTGCCGTCCGCAGCCCGGAACACCAGCGTCCCGTGGCCCGGGGTTCCGGCCGGCAGATTCGCGGGACGCACCAGCCGCGGCTCTTCGGCGATGTAGGCGATGCTGTCCTTGCGATCCCACAGATGGTTGCCGCCGGTCAGAACGTCGGCGCCGGATGCGAACAGGTCGGCTGCCGCCTCGCGCGTGACGCCAAAGCCGCCCGCTGAATTCTCGGCGTTGACGATCGTGAAGTGGGCGCCGGTTCCTCGTTTCAGGCCCGGTAGCCGCGCGCGCAGCGCCTCGCGTCCCGGGGAACCGATCACGTCGGCGATGAACAGGATCTTGAGCACGTGGTTCTCCGATCCGGAGGCTCTCGGTCGTTGGTCTTCAGGCGGCGCGGCCCGGCCCGCGAGGAGCCGTGGAGGATTCGCTACTTCGCGTAATCGACCGCGCGCGTCTCGCGGATGACGGTGACGCGGATCTGTCCGGGGTACTGCAGCTCCTTCTCGATGCGGCGCGCGATTTCTCCCGCGAGATTCTGGGCCCGCGCGTCGTCCACGCGCTGGTGCTCCACCATGATGCGCACCTCGCGCCCGGCCTGGATCGCGTACGACTTCTCGACCCCGGGGAAGCTGTTCGCGATCTTCTCGAGCGCCTCCAGACGCTTGATGTAGATCTCGAGGCTCTCGCGCCGCGCCCCGGGGCGAGCGCCCGAGATCGCATCGGCGGCCGAGACCAGCACCGGCCACAGGCTGCCGCCCGCGTAATCGTCGTGGTGGTATCCGATCGCCTCGAGCACCGGCTGGGGTTCGCCGTAGCGCGCCGCCACTTCCATGCCGAGCGCGGGGTGCGTTCCCTCGTGGTCGTGGTCGATCGCCTTTCCGATATCGTGGAGGAGGCCGCCGCGCTTCGCCATCTTCTGGTCCATCCCGATTTCGGCCGCCATCATGCCCGCCAGGTGGGCGACTTCGACCGAGTGGCGCAGGATGTTCTGTCCGTACGAGGTGCGGTACTGGAGCCGGCCCAGCAGATTCTGAAGCTCCAGATGAAGCCCGTGCACTCCCACCTCGATGCACGCCATCTCGCCGAGCTCGTGAATCTTGTGCTCGACCTCGAGCCGAACCTTGGCGACCACTTCCTCGATGTGCGCGGGATGAATGCGGCCGTCGGCGACCAGGCGCTCGAGCGCGAGGCGGGCGATCTCGCGCCGCACCGGGTCGAAACCCGAGAGGATCACGGCTTCCGGTGTGTCGTCGATGATGACGTCGACGCCGGTGATGGTCTCGAACGAACGGATGTTGCGCCCATCGCGACCGATGATGCGGCCCTTCATGTCGTCGCTCGGCAGGTGCACCACCGACACGCTGGACTCCGACACGTGATCGCCCGCGTAGCGCTGGATCGCGAGCGTGAGGATCTTGCGGGACTCGCGCTCGGCGTTGCGCTGCGCGGTGTCGCGGATCTCGACCACCCGCCTCGCCGCTTCGGCGCGCGCCTCGTTCTCGATCTGGCCGATCAGCTGCGCGCGGGCCTCGTCGGCGCTCAGCCCGGCGACGCGCTCGAGCCTCTGCCGCTGCTCTCCCATCAGCGTCTCGAGCTCGCGATTGCGCTCGCCGACCACCGACTCGCGCTGCGCAAGGTCCAGCTCGGCACGCTTCAGGTCACGGTCCTTCTTCTCGATCAACTCGACGCGGCGGCTGAACGCCGCTTCCTTCTCCTGGAACAGGCGCTCGGCAGTCAGCTGCTCGGTTCGCGCGGCCTGATTTTCGCGCTCGACCTGCTGCTTCAAGCGCAGCGCTTCCTCGCGCGCCTCGAGCACGGCGCTGCGCTTGACCGACCCGGCCTCCCGGCCGGCCTGCTCCATCACCGATTTCGCCTGACGCTCGGCGCTCTCGAGCCGCAAACTCCCGAGTCGGGCGCGCAGCAGATAGCCCGCCACAAACGCGACGACGGCACCGCCTGCGGCGCCGCCGATCCAGATCATCGTCGTCATCGCTCACCCCCGGGCCCGGCGGGCGCCGCGTCCCCAATGGACGAGCGGCCGCTCCGCGAGCCATCAGGCAGGGAAAAGATCCCCGCCGAAATGCCGTGTGCCCAGAGTTCTTGAGACCTGGCGAACCAGGTGGGCGTTCATCCGATCGAGTCTGCGATCCCCCGGCCTCGCGGCCGGTGGCGTGGCGTCGCCGATCACCCGAACACCCGATTTAGATCTGTTGGTTCAAGAACTGTGTGGCATCACGCGCACGGCAGGGAATGCGTATGGGATCCTCCCTCGGTCATCGTGACGGGCTGTCCTGGAGCACTTCGTCCAAAAGGGCGTTGAGTCGCGCCGCCTGATCGGTCCATGTGTGATCCTGGTGCTGGTTCTGGGCGCGCTCCTTGAACAGCTCATCGGCGATGTTGAGGGAGGCCAGGATGGCCACCTTGGAGAGCGAGGCCACCGGAAGCTTCTCGGTGATCTCGCGCATCTTGCGGTCCACGTACGCGGCCACGCCGAGGATGTAGTCCTGATTCGCCTCGCCGCGGATCGTGTAGTGGTGGCCGAAGATCTGCACCTGAACGACATTCTTGGTGTCCATCGTGCCCCCGCGTCGCCGCAATTCCCTGCGTTGCTGGTTGTGTCATCCCGGCCCCCGAGGCCGCGCACGCCCGGCAGGCCGTGCGTGCCGCGCGAGACCTAGGCTTCGATCCGCTCGAGCTTCTTGACGAGCGATTCGATCCGGGCAGCCACGTCGCGCCGTTCGCTGACCCAGTCGCGCTGCTCGCGCTTGAGCGCGGTCAGCTCCTGGCTCAGCCCGCCCACGTCGTGGCTCTGAAGCTTGCGTTCGACATCGTGAAGACGCTTCGCCAGCCCGTCGCGTTCGCGCGACAGCGACTCGCGATCCTCACGCAGTCGGTGAACGACGGCCGCCGCCTTCTCGATCTTCTCGGCCAGCCGGTCCAGATCCGTGGACATTCCGGGGACAGTCGTCGTGACGGTTTCGCTCATTTTTCTCTCAGGCGGCCGCCACACTTTTTTGTGACGGCCATCACCATGCGGTTTTGGATTCCCTGGACTTCGGTCTCGTTGAGGGTGCGCTCCGCATTCTGGAACTGGAGCGCGTAGGCCAGACTCTTCATGCCCTCGGGAGTGCCGGGTCCCGAATAGACGTCGAACACCTCGATCGATTGCAGCGCGTCGCCCGCCGCGCGGATCAACGTCTGCTTCACTTCGTGATGCGTGGTGGCCGCGGGCACGAAGAACGCGAGATCGCGGCGCACCGGCGGGAAGCGCCCGGGGAGTGACACGCGCGTCGGCGCGGCCAGTGGGGCGAGGGCGTCGAGGAGGACGGCGAACAGGTGAACCGGGACCTCGATGTCCCAGCCGCGAAGCAGCGACGGGTGCAGCGTGCCGGCCCATCCAATGCGCGAAGTCCGGGTTGCAACTTCCGCACTGGCACCGGGTTTCCAGCCATCGGCAGAATAGGCCCGCCATTCCGGACTGTCAACGCGCATCTCTTCCAGCCACGACTCCCAGGATCCACGCGCATCGGCGAAGTCGAGCGGTTGCTGCGCCTCGTCGTGCGCATGTGCGTATCGCGCGCCACACACCAGCGCCACGAGCCACGTGCTCTCATCGGGCAGTGCGCCCTCTCCCGCTCGAAAGCCGGTGCCCACTTCGAACAGCCGGACCGCGCTCGCCCCCTGGCGCAGATTGTGAGCGCAGGCGCGCAGCAGGCCGGGCACCGGGCTCGGGCGCAACACTTCGCTCTCGCGGCTGGTCGGATTCATGAGCCGCGTGAGGTGCGCCGGATCGATGCCGACGAGACGCGCGGCGTCGGCCGCCTCGCGCTCCGACACCAGCGTCGGCGTCCACGCCTCATTCAGCCCGCGCGCGAGCATCGCGGCCCGGGCGCGCGCGATCCGCCGCTCGCGCTCGGAGCGCACCGGCCGCGTTCCCGGGCTCGCGAGCGCAGATTCCGGAATGCGATCGTAGCCATGGCCGCGCGCCACTTCTTCGACCAGGTCGTCCTCGATCGAGACATCGGGGCGCCAGCTCGGCACCGAGACGCGCAGTGGATCTCCGGACTCCACCTGGAACTCGAACGATTCGAGCTGGCGCCTGGCCTCGGCGCCGCCGAGATCCATCCCGATCAGCCGCGCGCAGCGCGAAGGGCGCAGCTGGAGCGTGCGCCGCCTGCCGTCGAGATGATTGCGCTCGCGCGCGGCGGCGAGGCGCGCGCTGGGGCAGACTTCGCGCAGCAGCCCGAGAAAGCGCGCCGCGGCGGCGGGCCCGATCTCGGGATCGACCCCGCGTTCGTAGCGCTTCGAAGCCTCACTCGCGAGTCCCAGCGCCCGGGAGGTGCGCCGCACGGTGCGGGGATCGAACCACGCGCACTCGAGCAGCAGAGAGGTGGTGGCCCGGGTCACTTCGCTGTCGGCCCCGCCCATCACTCCCGCCACCGCGACCGCGCGTTCGCGGTCCGCGATCACCAGCATCTCGGGGTTGAGCGCGCGCGACCTGCCGTCCAGCGTCACCAGGCTTTCGCCCGCTCGGGCGCGGCGCACGCGGATCGCGGGGCCCGCGAGCCTGGCGAGATCGAAGGTGTGCAGCGGCTGGCCGAATTCGAGCAGGATCAGGTTCGTGAGATCCACGATGGCATTGACCGAACGCTGGCCCATGCTCTCGAGCCGGCCCGAGAGCCAGGGCGGCGATGGCTCGATCCGCACGCCTTCGATCGCCTGCGCGATGTAGCGCGGACAGCCCTCGCGGTCCTCGAGGTCGAGATCGAAATCGGCGCGTCCCGACCAGCGCGCGGCGAGGCGCGCGGTCGCGGCCCCGGTCCATCGCGCACCGAGCGCCGCCCGCACTTCGCGCGCCAGCCCCACCACGCCGAGCCCGTCCGGCCGGTTGAACGGCACCTCGACCTCCAGCACGGCATCCGGCGGCTCGAGCAACTCGTCGAACGGCCGCCCGATCGTGAGCGGTCCGCTTGACCCCGCCCAGCGCTCGAGGTCGAGAATTCCCTCGGCATCGTCGGAGATCTCGAGCTCGCTCGCCGAGCACAGCATGCCCTGACTCTCCTCGCCGCGGATCTTGCTGCGGCGGATGACGAGTCCGCCCGGCAGCTTCGCACCCACCGTCGCGAGCGGAACCATCATCCCGGCGCGCACGTTGGGAGCGCCGCACACCACGCTCAGTTCGCCCGAGCCGCCGTCCACGCGGCACAGCGAGAGCTGGTCGGCGTTCGGGTGCTTTGCGACCTCGATCACGCGCGCCACCACCACGCCGGGAAACGCATGGCCGCGCGTCTCGATCCCTCCGACGTAGAAACCGAGCTGCGTGAGCGCCTCGGCGATGCGCCCGGGCGCGGCGTCGGTCTCGATCCAGTCGTTCAGCCAGGAAATCGGGAGCTTCATGGGGCGGGTCCTAGAACTGGCCGAGGAAGCGCACGTCGTTCTCGAGGAACAGGCGGATCTCGGGCACGCCGTGGCGCAGCATCGCGATGCGCTCGAGGCCCATTCCGAACGCGAAGCCGGTGACCTGCTCGGGATCGTAGCCCACCGCGCGCAGCACGTTCGGATGCACCATGCCCGCGCCCAGCACCTCGAGCCACCCCGAGCCCCTGCACACACTGCAGCGCCGCTCGGATCCATTTTCGGTCACCGCACCGCGTCCGTCGCAGATCACGCAGGAGACGTCCATCTGGCAACCCGGCTCGACGAACGGAAAGTAAATCGGAATCAGCCGCGTGCGAACCCGCTCGCCATAGATCGAGCGCGCGAACGTGTTCAGCGTGCCCTTCAGGTCCGCCATGCTGACGTCGGGTCCCACGTTCAAGCCGTCGATCTGATGGAACTGATCCATGTGGCTGGCATCCACCTGTTCGGCACGGTACACGCGGCCCGGGAATACGAGGCGCAGCGGAGGCCGCCGCTCCTCCATCGCGCGAACCCAGCCGGGCGACGTGTGCGTGCGCATCACGACGCCCGGGCTCAGAAAGTAGGTGTCGTGCGCGTCGCGGGCCGGGTGGTCGGGAGCGAAGTTGAGCTTGCCGAAATTGTACTCGTCGAGCTCGGACTCGCGGCTCTCGTACACCGAGTAGCCAAGGCCGTGAAAGAGGTCGAGCAACTCGCTCTGGATCTGGGCCAGCACGTGCGGCCTGCCGACCCACGGCCGGCGCCCGGGCAGCGTGACGTCGGGTCCCGAGCGCGAATCCGCGGCCGCCTCGAGTTGCGAGCGCCGCGCTTCGGAGATCTCGGCCAGCCAGCGCTTGATCAGGTTGAGCGCGCGGCCGGTGCGCTTGCGCTCTTCGATCGGAAGCTTGCCGACCTCGCCGAGCGCGAGCGTCACCTGCCCGCGCTCGCGGCCCAGGATCATCGAGTGGCGTTCGAGCAGCTCGGCCGGATCGGCGGCGCCGGCCAGCCCCCGTGAGGCGCGCTCGTAGTCGGCCGCTCGCGGCGGTGCGATCTCACGCAGCTCCGCGAGCTTCGCCGCCTGTCCCGGAACCAGTGTCTCGGGGTCGGGGCCCCGATCCCAGGCCTCGGGAAAGACGCCGCTCCGCGGGTGCGAATCGCGCTTCTTCACGCCCGGCTCACGCGACCGCCGACTTCGCGACCTCCGCGAACTTCGCGAACGCGGCCGCGTCGCGAACCGCGAGGTCAGCCAGCAGCTTCCGATTCACATCCACGTTGGCCTTCTTGAGGCCGGCGATCAGCGTGCTGTAGGTCAGCCCGTTGATGCGGGCGGCGGCGTTGATGCGCACGATCCAGAGGCGGCGGAAGTCGCGCTTCTTGAGACGCCGATGTTCGTACGCGAACTGCCCGGCGCGCTGCACGGTCTGGAGCGCCGATTTATAAAGCTTGCGTCGTCCGCTGTAATTTCCCCTGGCCTTCTTGAGCACCTTGCGCCGGCGGGCGCGTCCGGGAACGACGGTTTTTGCGCGTGGCATATGGAGGATCCTCCTGCGACGGCGCGCTCTGGCGCCGGATTCTTAGGGGTTGCGGGGAAACGACCCCGGGCTCTAGCGCCTGCCGAGCATCCGGAGCACGCGTGCCTGGTCGGCCTCGGCCACCATTTCGGAGCCCACCAGCCGGCGTTTGCGGTCGCGCGCCTTGCCGACCATCCCGTGACGCAGTCCGGAATGGCCGCGCATCGCCTTGCCGGTGCCCGAGATCTTGAATCGCTTGGCGGCGGCCCGATTGGATTTCATCTTCGGCATGGGTGCTCCTATCCGGCGCTCTTCTCGCCGGCGGTTTCGCGCAGCGGCCTCACGGCCGGCTCACGCTGGGGTTCCTGATCTTCGGACTTCACAGCCGTCTTCACCGGCTGGTGGGGCTTCGGCATCAGCACCGCCGACAGCGTCCGGCCTTCGGAGCGCGGCGTTGATTCCACGGTCGAGACGTCGGCGAGATCGGCGAGCACCTGCTGGATCAGCTTGAAGCCGATGTCCTGGTGAGCCATCTCGCGCCCGCGGAAAGTGACGGTGACCTTGACCTTGTCACGCCCCTCGAGAAAATTCCGCGCGTGCTGGACCTTGAAGTCGTAATCGTGATCCTCGATCTTGGGGCGCATCTTGATTTCCTTGAGTTGCATATGGTGCTGCTTCTTCTTGGCCTTTCGCGCGCGGCGGTTCTGCTCGTACTTGAACTTGCCGTAGTCCATGATGCGGCACACCGGCGGGCGCGCCGTCGGCGAAACCTCGACCAGATCGAGTCCGCGCGACTGGGCCATCGCCAGGGCTTCCCGGACGGCCAGCACGCCGACCTGCGAACCATCATCTCCGATGACGCGGACCTGCGGAACGCGGATGCGCTCGTTGACGCGGACTTCCGGCTGCTTGATGACCGAAATGGCCGTCACCTCCGTCGGGCGTAGTGGGCCTGCTCCCCGGCGCGTGCGACGCGCGCACCAAAAAAACGCCGGGCGGAATTTCCCGCAGGAAACCCCGCCCGGCGAGTGGCCGGATGCCTCGTGGCGCACGAGTCCAAACCGGGACTCGCGGCCCGAACCCTTGAGCGAGGCCCCATCGGGCCCGCGGGGGTGAGAAGCGCGGAGCTTCTGCTTGAATTGCTGCGCCGGGCAGTCTAGGGGGCGAGGAGCGGGAACGCAAGTCGCGTTTCGCTAGCCGCCGACGTGCGCGACCCGTCCCCCGCGACGTCGCGAGCCGTGCTTCGCGGGCCGGGCGCCTGGAACCTGATGTCGCGCGCCGGGCGTTTCGAGCCTGATGTCACGCGTGCGCCGAAAGCGAGAGTCCCCGGGCGCTCGGGCTCCCGGGGACTCTGCGACCGGCCGCATCACGCGGCCGATCGGGTCGATACTCTGCAGCTACTTCTCGTAACGGACCTTGACTTGGCCCCAGCTCGAACGGCGGGTCGGCGTCGCGCCACACGGCTCGATGCATGCCGAGTCGCTGTAGACGCAGTCTCCCCTCCTGGTGCTGTCATTGTCCGCGGCCACGCCGGCAAAATAGAAGCAGACCCTGGTCTGTCGATCGGTGCCGCCCGGCGCGGTCCACTTGAACTTGTATGTGACCATGCCCTGCAGCGCGGCCGGCGCCGGGTTCGTGTAATTTCCGTCGCCATTCGGGCTGGCCTTCTGGTGCGTGATGAACGACCGCAGGCCGTCGGCCGAGGGGATCTTCTGCGTGCGCTGCGTGTCGTTGCCGGCGCAGTCGGTCTTGTCGATCGCTCCGGCGCCCTCAAAGTTGTGCTGATTCCCCTCATTGTACTGCGCGCCCACCTCGAACCCCCAGCGCCTCGCGTCCTTATCCGTGATCTTGATCGACAGGTCGTAGCACTTTCCCGCCTCATAGCAGGTGGGGAGCCCGAGAATTTCAACCTTGCCGTTGGGGTCGCATCCCGCGGTCGGCGGGGTATGGCATCCGCTCTTGTTGCAGGTCTCGGGCGGCTGGACGACGCCGCCCGCGTCCTTTCGAGGGTTGTTGGCCTTGTCGGCGGTCGCACCGGCGCTGAACGCCCGCGCGGTTTGCCAGACGACGGCGCAGGCTCCAAGCACCATGAGAGTGGCGGCGACGTGGCGGAACTGGAGACGCGGAATGCGCATCGGGGGACCTCCTCTTCGCGGTGTACGACACGGCGGCAAGCTCGCGGCGACCTGATGAAGGGCTGCGAGCATCGGACTCGAAGAGCTCATCGACGCGATTCTCTCGACAACCGCGCCAACAGCGTGCATGGTACCGCCCGGAGGGGGGAGTTCCAACGGGAAAATGCCGAAGCCGAAGCCCAAGCCGGGGCCGAGGCCAGGCCCGGGCTGGGCCCGGGGCTAAGCCCGGGCTGGGGCCGGGGCCGAAGCCGGGGCCGGGGCTCCAGTCCTTGTGGGGCCGTTCGATGTGGGAAACGCCCGCTCTCGCGCCCGGGGTGCGAGCGGGCTCGGCCAGGGAGGGTTCAAATGAAACGATGGATCGCGGCACTCGCAATGCTGATCGCGCTTTGTACATGCGCGGCGACCGCCCGGGCGCAACATCCGGGCGGCGGGAATTCGATGTTTTGGCTCGGTTTGATTGGAAACCGCGCCCAGCTGGTGGGCCCGACGACCGGCGAGACGAATACGTTTGAGAATCCCGAGGCCGGCGTTCACGTCGCCTACTCCTACTTCCTGAGCGATGAATGGACGGCATGCGTCTCGGGGGCGTATCAGGTGAACAGCAGTGAATTTAGTGCCGCGATCGTGCCCGATCAGAAGTTCACGTCTTCTTCCTACGTGATCCGCATCGGAGGCGACCGCTTCGCGTTCATCAACGACCGCGCAGCGGTCTATGCCGGCCCCGGGATCACGTACTGGCGCGGTCGCGGCAAATTCGAGGGCAACCCGGCCCCGGGCGTCAACGGCGACTGGCCGGATGTCACCCAGTATGGATTCAACGGACGGCTCGGACTGTGGGCGCGGCTCGGCGGACCGTGGGCGCTCTACGGCCATATCGGCCAGGTGATCGCTCACAACAGCGCGAAGGACACGAAGGGCGAGAACACCTGGTGGACCAGCCACCACGAGGGATCGGTCGGCCTGTCGCTCGACTTCTGATCAGGAGCGTTCGCGGATCTCGCGCTGGATGCGCTCGAGGAACGCGGCGCGCGGCACGGGCTCGAGCTGGCCCTCGCCCTTCCTGCGTGGAGCGACCGTGCCGGCCTCGGCCTCGCGCGGACCCACCACCACCATGTAGGGAATCTTCTGGAGCTCGGCGTCGCGGATCTTGGCGCCCATCTTTTCGTCGCGCAGGTCGGTCTCGACCCGCACACCGCCCTCCTTCAGCAGGCGCGCGGTGTCCGCCGCGTACTCGTACGCCTTCGGGTTCGCGGGAATCATCATCACCTGGGTCGGCGCCAGCCACACGGGAAATTCTCCGCCCGAGTGCTCGATGTAGATTCCGACGAACCGCTCGAGCGATCCGTAGAGCGCGCGGTGGAGCATGACCACCTCATGATCAACCCCATCAGGCCCGGTGTAGAACGCGCCGAAGCGCTTGGGCAGCGTGAGATCCACCTGGATGGTCGGGCACTGCCACTCGCGGCCCAGCGCATCGCGCAGCCTGACGTCGATCTTGGGCGCGTAGAACGCCCCGCCGCCCTCGTCGACTTCGTAAGCGAGGCGGTGGCGCTCGAGCGCGTTTCGAAGCGCCTGAGTCGCGAAGCTCCACTCCTCGTCGCTGCCGATGGACTTGTCCTTCGGCCGCGTAGCCAGGTAGCAGGTGTACTCATATTTGAACTTCTTGAGCAGGTAGTCCATCAGGTCCAGGACGCCCAGCACTTCGTCCTCCATCTGCTCCGGGGTGCAGAAGATGTGCGAGTCGTCCTGCGTGAACCCGCGCACGCGCTCCATGCCGTGCAGCACGCCCGAGCGCTCGTAGCGGTAGACGGTGCCGAGCTCGGCGAAGCGCAGCGGCAGCTCGCGGTAGCTGTGCTTGCGCGAGTTGTAGATCATGACGTGCATCGGACAATTCATGGGCTTCACGCGGTACGGCTGCCCGTCGATGTCCATGGACGAGTACATCAGATCGGCGTAGTTCTCGAGGTGCCCCGAAATCTCGAACAGTTTCTCGCTCGCCAGATGCGGCGTGTAGACCAGCTGGTAGCCGCGTTTCAGGTGCTCTTCCTTCCAGAACTGCTCCATCATGTGGCGCAGCATGCCGCCGCGCGGATGCCAGTGGATCAGCCCCGCTCCCACTTCCTCGTGAACGGAATAGAGGTCGAGTTCGCGGCCCAGACGCCGATGGTCACGCTTGAGCGATTCCTCGATGCGCAACACGTGCTCGTCGAGCTCTTCGGCGGTCGCGAACGCGGTGCCGTAGATGCGCTGGAGCATCTCGTTGCGCTCGCTGCCGAGCCAGTAGGCGCCCGCGACGTGGGTGAGCTTGAACGCCTTGAGCTCGCCGGTCGAGGCCAGATGCGGCCCGCGGCACAGGTCGAGGAACGGCCCGTTGCGGTAGCAGGTGACCTTCGCTCCCTCGGGGATCTGCGACAGGAAGTGGAGCTTGTACTTCTCCCCCGCCTTCTCGAAGCGGCCGCGCTCGGTTTCGCGGGAAGTCTCGCTGAATTCGAACGGCTGGTTGGCCGCGACGATCTCGCGCATGCGCGCTTCGATCCGTTCGAGATCTGCGGGAGTGAACGGCTGCTCACGCGCGAAGTCGTAGTAGAAGCCACTGTCGATCGGGGGGCCGCCGGCGACCTTGACGTCGGGGAACAGTTCCGTGACCGCGGTCGCGAGCACGTGGGCCGCCGAATGGCGCAGCCGGTACAGCGCCTCCCCGCCCGGATAGCGCGAGAGGTCAGGACCGGTCATCGAGGGAGTGGCCTGCGGCATCGAGAATCCCGGGTGCGCGGGTGTGCCGGCGGTGCGCGCCGTGGTGCGAATCCGCCCGGCGAAAGTGGTGGGCGATACTGGACTTGAACCAGTGACCCCTTGCTTGTCGAGCAAGTGCTCTACCAGCTGAGCTAATCGCCCGCGAGGCGAGCGATTAAGCCGCAGGGCGGCGGTGGTGTCAAGACGAGGGCCCGCGAACTTCTCTCGCTGAGAACGCGGCCGAACGCTAGATCCGGCGTCCGAGCACCGCGGCGATGGTGCGGATCTGGCTCACCAGCTGGTCGTACCCGATCGTGTGCTGCCCGTCGCCGGGGGCATCCGCCTGGGCCGGGTAGAGCGACTGCGCGCCGTCCGACAGCGCGTGGTCGGGATCGTGATGCACCTCGATGATGAGACCGTCCGCTCCCGCCGCAATCGAGGCGCGCGCCATCGGCGCGACCATGTTGCGGATCCCGGTGCCGTGCGAGGGATCGACGATCACCGGCAGATGGCTGAGCTCCTTCACGACTGGAATGGCGTTCAGGTCGAGCGTGTTTCGCGTGTAGGTCTCGAACGTGCGGATGCCGCGTTCGCACAGGATCACCTGGCTGTTGCCCTGCGAAAGAATATGCTCGGCGCTCATCAGCCATTCTTCGATGGTGGCGGCCAGCCCGCGCTTGAGCAGCACCGGCTGGTCGGCGTGCCCGACCTCGCGCAGCAGCGCGAAGTTCTGCATGTTTCTCGCGCCCAGTTGAAGAATGTCCGCGTAACGGGCGACCAGGGCGACCTGCTGGGTGTCCATCACCTCGCTCACCACCGCGAGCCCGAACGCATCGGCGGCCCGGCGCAGAATCTTCAAACCCTCCTCGCCCAGTCCCTGGAACGAATAGGGCGAAGTGCGCGGCTTGAATGCGCCGCCGCGCATCACGGTGGCGCCGGAGCGGGCGACCGCCTCGGCGATTCGGAACACCTGCTCTTCGCCCTCGACCGAGCACGGCCCCGCCATCAGCGCTAGCTGGTCGCTCCCGATCGCGCAGCGGCCGACCGTGATGACGGTGTTCTGAGGATGAAACGAGCGGCTCACAAGCTTGAAGGGCACCGGGATCTTCTCGACCGATTCGACGCCCGGCCACTGCCGCAGCGTGTCCGGGTCGAGCGGCGAGCCGTCCCCGATCGCCGCGATGCGGACGCGATTCTCGTGATCGGTCCGGTGCACGGCGAGCCCCAGCATCCGCAGCCGCGACGTAACATCGGCGACCGCGGATTCCGGGGTTCCAGCTCTGAGCAGGATCAGCATGAGGGGTCGGGCCCGCGCTTCGAACCTTCCGCAACGAAAAGGCCCACGTCGTCCGACGTGGGCTGGGAGTTCGCGCTGGCGTCAGAGTTCATCGGACCAACACCGGCTCCCGGCCACGTCGAGCGTCGCCGTACCAGCGCCAGATCCAGATGTACAAGCCGTGGTTCACGTCGTCCTCCGGTGAAAGCGAGCATCGAGGCTATCACGCCGCGCGCGCGAGGGTCAATGTCCGCGGCCGGCGATGCAGTTCCGCAGTGAAAATGTCCGGGTTAACTCGGCTGTGATCGTGTCCGGGGCATGGACCCCACACCGATGGCACCGCGAGAAGCCCCGCGGCTCTAGCGCAGCAGCGTGAACCGGCGCGCGAACCTCCTGCCGTCCACTTCGAGCCGCGCCCAGTAGATGCCGGGGCCGGCACGCGACCCGTCTCCCGCCCTGCCATCCCAGTCGAGCGCGGCCGCGCCGGCGCCGAAGGTTCGATCGGCCAGCGTGCGCACCTCGCGGCCGCGAACATCGTAGAGCGTCAGGCGGACCGACGCGGGCGTGGCGAGCGTGAAGTGCAGCGTGGTCGAGCCGGACCCGGGATTCGGCGAGGCCCCCGCGAACTCAAGCGCGGTCCCGCCCCCGCGCGGCACCTCGAGCACCGGCAGCGGCGTGAGGAGGAACGCATGCGTGTCGCCCGCGTACGTTCCGTAGCCGGCGATCTCGCCGTGATCGTTGATGTCGGACGCCATGACCAGCGACCAGCCCGAGCCCTGCGCGATCAGGGTATCGAGCATCTCGATCCGGCCCCCGCGCCACAGCGTCGCGTGCTGCCGGTCGGCGGGGTCGGTGGACACTCCCACGGCGTCGCCGCCCGAACTGATTGCGAACGCCGCGCTGTAGAGACCGCCCAGCGTTCCCAGGTCGTACATGATGTCGTCCGCCCACTCGAAGGCGTGGCTGACGATGTTCGGATCTTCCATCGTCCAGCCGACGATCTTGCCGTTGTCGTTGATGTCGTAGGCGTGACTGGCCCAGCCGCCGAGCGTGCCAAGATCGGTGACGATCCCTCCGCGCCACAGGCACGCGTGGATCTCGATGCCATCGAGCGGGCGCGCGAAACCCACCACGTCGCCGTGATTGTTGACGGCGTAGGCGCGACTGTCGGTGCCGCCGAGCGTGCCGATGTCCTGCATCACGCCGCCGCTCCACACGAACGCGCGCTCGTAAGCGCCGCTGCTGTACGAGCCCACCACCTGGTCGGCGTCGTTGAGGGCGCTGGCGTTGACGGGACTGCCGGCCAGCGAGCCGAGATCGGTCATGGTGCCGTCCTTGAGCAGAAACGCATGCCGCTCGCCGCTCGCGGTCTGCGCCCAGCCCACCACGTGGCCCAGCCGGTTGATCGCGCGCCCCACGCTCTGGCGGCCTCCGAAAGTGCCGAGATCGTGCATGCCGCCGCCATCGGCGATGAACGCGTGGTAGCTGGTGCTCGACAGAATCTGGGAATAGCCGACGACCTGCCCGAGATCATTGAGGCTCTCGGCCCCGCTGTTCGCGCCGCCGAGCGTGCCCAGGTCCTTGATCTCGTAGCGCACCCCGGCAACGACTGACGCGGCGGAGAACGACATCGCGAGCGCGACGGCCGGCGCGATCCTCTGGCGTAGCACCTGCGTGCCTCCTCGATCGGCCATGGCAAACTGCAGGGTCGAAACTGGGGGGGCCATCCGAGCTTCCGTGCCGAATGCAGCTCTCATCATGAACCATGCGCGGGGCTCTCGACAAGCCCCGATCTACCCACTACCCCGGCTCGCCCGCCCCGGTTCGGCCTGGTCTCTAGCGGTCCCGGCCCCGCAGCGCGCGCTGGCCGAGCCACGCGTCCACGAGGACGATCGCCATCATGCTCTCTGCGACCGGCACCACGCGCGGGCAGATGCACGGGTCGTGGCGGCCCTGGATCTCGATCGTGGTCATGCCTCCCTCCCGGGTGGCGGCGCTCTGCGGTTTTCCGATCGAGGTGGCGGGCCGCACCGCGACGCGCACCACGACTTCGGCGCCGTTCGAAATCCCTCCCGAAATTCCGCCCGCGAAATTCGTGGCGTAGCGCTCGCCGTCGAACACATCGTTGGTCTCCGATCCGCGCCGCGCCACCATGGCGAACCCGCCGCCGATCTCGACCCCCTTGGTGGCGGGAATCGAAAGCATCGCGGCGCCGAGCCGGGCATCGAGCTTCTCCATGGTGGGATCGCCCCAGCCCGCGGGGACGCCGCTCGCCACCACCTCGACCACGCCGCCCACCGAGTCCTTCTCGTCGCGAGTGCGCGCGATCAACGCCGCCATCGCTTCGGCCGCGGCCCGGTCGGGGCAGCGCACCGGATTGCGCTCGACTTCATCCCAGTCGCGCTTCTCGGCGCGCAACTCTCCGACCTGAACCGTTCCGCCCACGATCTGAACGCCCAGCGTTGCGAGCGCCGCCTTCGCGAGCGCGCCGGCCGCGACGCGACCCACGGTCTCGCGGCCTGAAGACCGGCCTCCGCCCCTATGATCCCGCACCCCGTACTTCTGGAAGTACGCCCAGTCGGCGTGCCCGGGACGGAACACATCCTTCAAAGCGTCGTAGTCGCCCGGGCGGGCGTCGGTGTTGCGCACCACGATCGCGATCGGCGTTCCGAGCGTCACGCCCTCGAACAGTCCCGACAGCACCTCGGCCCGATCGCTCTCCTGGCGCTGCGTCGTGAGCGCGCTCTGGCCGGGGCGGCGCCGGTCGAGCTCGCGCTGGATCGCGGCCGGCTCGATCGCGATCCCGGGCGGCATTCCGTCGATCACCACGCCGACCGCGGCGCCGTGCGACTCGCCGAACGTGGTGACGCGGAACAGCCGGCCGAACGTGCTCGACACGATCAGCGCTTCCTTCGCGCGCTCGCGCGGCGCGGGCGGGACGCGGCGCGCGCGAGGTCGGCCGCGGCCTTCGCGCGGAACGCCACGTGCGCATCGGCCATCTGCTCGAAGCGGATCAGAAAGGTCGGGCGGCCGTCGGCGCGCGCGTCGCCGATCCAGCCCCGGCACTTCTCCCACGTCACGATGTCTTCGCCGGTATGCTCAAAGAACAGATCGGGATGAAGGACCCCCTGATGAAGCAGCGTGCCCACCATCTGCCAGTAGGAGATCGTCATGCGGAACCAGCGATCCTCGTCGCTGTGGCTCAGGTAGCGCGCCTTGATCTCGGCCCATGCTCCGGGCTTAAAATCGGTCAGGAACCACTGGCGCGCCCGGCGCAATTCGGGGTCGCGGCGGATCTCGTAGAGCTGGAGCAACAGCTGAGCGTCGGCGGGCTTGGGCTTGCGCATCTTCGGCGACCTCGCGGGAACGGGAACGGGCGCGTGCGGGACGAGGGCACTCTATCAAGCGCGCCGGGCCCGACCAAGCCCCGAGCATCCAAGCGCGCCGGGCCCGACCAAGTCAGGAGCGCCGCGCGGGATCAGCGCGACAGCACCAGCACCACGAAACTGCCGGGCACGATCGAGGGCCGCGGGTGCGGGCGATCCGCGGTCGGCTCGGGTGGCGGGCCGAACCGGGCGGTCGCGACGAACACGCGCCCGGTCCGCTCATCGAGCGCCAGTGTGCGCGCGCCGCGCTGCGTGCTGTCGGTCTCGATCACCTCGAATCCGCCGTGCGAATGTTCGCCTGCCACGGACAGCGTGCCGTCGCCATTCGAGCTGAAGACGAGATGTTGCCGGGCGTCGAACCGTACCCCGTCCACGCCCTCTCTGATCGGAAGCGTCGCAAGCATCTTTCCATCCTTCGCATCGAGCACCATCAGCTTGTGGTTCGAGCAGCCCGCGAACAGGCGGTGGTGCGCGCGGTCGATCGCGAGCCCGGTGGGCTCCTCACCCGGCGCGAGCGGCCAGCGCTGCCCGATGTTCAGCGTGCGCGAATCGAACGCGACGATCTCGCTCCTGTCTTCGAGGTTGACGTACACGCGTCCGTGCCCGTCGTGAAGCGCAAACTCGGGCCTGCCGCCCAGATCGAGCGTGCCCACGAATGCGCCGGTGGTCGCATCGAACGCGCACACGTTTCCGCTGCCGCCATTGAACGCGAACACGCGGCGCGTCGTGGGTTCGTAGACGATCGCATCGGGATTGCGGGCGGGCACCGCGATGCGGGCGAGCGACGCGAGCGTCTTCAAGTCGAACACCGCAACCGACGAATCACGGCCGCAGCTCACGAATCCGCGGTTCAATTCGGGCGCGAGCGCGACTTCGTGTGCTCCCGGCGTTTCGGCAATGGCGCCCAGCAATGCGCCGCTATCGAGATCCAGCACCTCGACGCGCGTGCCGTGCGTGATGTAGAGCCGGCGCGCCGAAGCGTCGGCGGTGAGGGCGTCCCACCCGCCTTCTCCCCCGACGTTCCAGCGCGCGACCACGTGATAGGGAGCCGGACTCGCTGAGCTCTCCGAGTCGCGCGAAGCCGCGAACACGGTGAGCGCGAGCGGCAGGAGCAGGGCGGCATTTCGAAGCGAGCGATGGCGCATCGGATTCCTCACGGGATTGGGCCCGGGGATGAATCGAGTGGCGGACGCGCCGCTCGATTCTTGAGAATCGTGGATCGCAGGAACACTCTCACATCGTAGACGGACCGCACACGGAGCCAATCGCGCGTGCAGGATCCGCCGGCTGCTGCCGATCACATGAATGGAGTACCGTGGCCGCGCGCGCGAGCGACAGGCTCCAGCGGAATGCCTCCTCAACCCGGTGGCCCGACACGATGCCAACCCCGCTGATTGATTGTTCCATCTCCGGCCGCCACGCCATGCGTGGTCTGGTGGCAGCCGTCGCGATCGCCGCCTGGACGCTCCCGGCCGCCGCCCTCGGGCCGGTGGACGCCACGCTGGGCTACGACTTTTACAGCGCGGCCGATGGGCGCACGAGCTGGGCCCCGATGGGCGAGCTGAGCTCGGACTTGAAGGCGTGCGTAGTCTCGGCCGGCGTTTCGCACGTTGACGACAACTCGATCGGCATGGCATGGGGGTTTACGGGCGGCGTCAAGTTTCGGGTCGCGCCCCACGCCCACTTCGCGCTCGATGCCACCGGCTTCGCGAGCGATTCCGTCAGCGGAGCGTGGAAGATCAGGACCGGACCCGAGTTCGATCTCGGCAGGGAACGGACGCTCGGCGTCTTCTTCTCGCGCTACGACGACAATCTGCGCAACGCCTCGAACGGCGTGAGCGCCGAGTTCGACGCTCGAGTCGTTCCCCGGCTCTCGGGGAGCGTGAGCGCTTCGATCCAACGCGCGGCCGATGTGACCGGCGGAGACGTCTCGGCCGGCGCGAGCTGGCACCTGACCGGGATGATCGATCTCACGGCGGAGGGTGGAGTGTCCGTCAACGGCACGGGCCTTCAGGGCGTGCTGCCCGGGCCGCGGGGCGAGGTCCTCAGCCAGAACCGCGGCCCGGGCCGCGGCCGGCCGGGCGGCGGAAGCGGCACGACCACCAGCACGACCTCCGCCACCAGCACGTTCACTTCGGCGCAGCTGGGCGTGCGCGTGAATTTCTAGCTTCCGGTTCACGCCCAGCCTGCCACGTCGAGCACGGACTCGATTGCAGCGCGGCGACAGACATGACGGGCGGTGATACATGAGCGCCGGCCGCGGGGTCGCATTCTGCTATCCTTGAAGCTCGAAGAATAGCTGAGGCGCGGTGAAAACATTTACCGGCAGAAGCACGGAACAGGTGGGCGGCGCCGGCTGGAGTCGAACCAGCGGCGCGCGGTTTGGGAACTGCGGCGAGGCCAAGTCTGGAACGGAGGAGAAGACATGCGGCGATCGATCATCGCTCTTGCGGTTGTGGCGCTCCTTGCCACGGGCGGCTACGCGATACTTGCAGCGGGCAAGTGCGGCAAGTCTTGCACGTCATCAGCGCAGGCAAACGCCGGTAGTGGCGCGTGCACCTCCGACCCGTCAGCTGCCTCGTGCGAAGCTCATCAAGGGAAGATCGCGGGTCATTTCGATCTCGCAATGTCGGGGGTTTGCAGATTCGCTTGCGCGACAAGGCTGAAGTACAGGAGCGCGGATGTGCTGGCGCAGCCGGGCGCGAAGACGGGGAAGCTCGCGCAGTGCCCCGTCAGCGGCGTGGTCTTCGCGGTCGACCCCAACCGTCCGCGGGTGCGCATCGCCGGCGATGACTACGTCACCTGCTGTGACAAGTGCGCGGGGAAGCTCGAGCGGGACCCGCGCCACTATCTGAAGGTCTGAGGGCGCACCCAGGCGCGAACGCGGTGCACTTCTCGGCTCGCTGGCTGCGGGTGTGCTCGCTTCGGCGTGCTGCATCGGGCCGGTGTTGCTCGGTGCGCTCGGCATCGGCTCGGCAGGGGCTGCCTCGGCGCTCGCGCCGTGCCCGCGAGCCGGCGGACCCAGCGGATCACGCTCTGGACGGTGACCGTTCTGACTGTCGTGCTCGCGACGTACCCGAACTGGGCAGCGCGGTTCGCGAGGCCATGGGCCGGTGGTACTTCTGCGAGGATCGCGGCAATCGTCCACCTGGAAGTTCGGGGCATGACCTGCGAATCGTGCGCGCGGGAAATCGAGGAAGGACTCCGTAAGGTGCCGAGCGTTGTCACCGCGGCGGTCGAATATCCGAGTGGTTGTGCCGAGGTCGGACTCGATCGATCAGGCGCCGATCCTGCACCGCTGCTCTCAGCAGTGCGCAACGCGGGTTATCGAGCAAGAGTGGCGCGATAGAAGAGGTCGACACATCGGCGACCGAGACCCCGGATCGTCTGCGCGGCTGGGCATCCCCGACCATCGTGGTTGTCCCGCCTGAGCCTGCTCTCCGAGCCGCGCTCGACCGGGCCGCAGCTTCAGGCCGACACTGACCATTTCCGGCCAAACCGAGAGGGTGCCCCGTGAACCCGGAACACCCTCGGCTGACGCACACTCAGCGATGGATCGCAGCGATTTAGGTGGTGGCCCCGGCTGGAGTCGAACCAGCGGCACGCGGTTTAGGAAACCGCTGCTCTATCCGTCTGAGCTACGGGGCCACGGGCGGGCGACTGTGTTCGATTGCTTCGACTTGCGCAAGCGGGCTGCTGCGTAACTTGAAGACTCCGCAGCCCGCATGCTACAGGCTGAGTTGAGACGGTAATTATCCGACAG
>JACOSU010000177.1 GCA_016178685.1 Candidatus Eiseniibacteriota bacterium
AGCTGCGGCACATTTCGTGGACCGCGACCGCGCGTCGGCACAAGCTCACCACCCGGCAATACCAGATCGAACGCGACCAGACCGTAATAATCGCGCTCGATGCCGGTCGCCGGCCCCGGCGACGCGGCGGCGGTGGGCACCGGCACTACGGGTGCGGGCGGCGCTACGGGACGCTCGGCCGCGCGCGCGAGCCCCCGCTCCGCCGTCTCGAAGCGTTCGTAGACGTACGCCGTCAGGCCCACGGCGAGCGCCGACGACACCAGCACGACCGCCTACATCCCGCTGGTCGAGAAGAGCGCGCGCGAGAAGGAGCTCGAACGCCGCATCCGCGATGAAGACGATCGCGAGCGCCGGCGCCGGCTCGAGCGCGAGCTCGACGACGTGCGCGACCGCCGCGAGCGCGAGAACCGCCGCATCATGGCCGAGCGGGCGAGGGTCGAGGAGCTCAAGCGCGAGCGGGCGCTCGGCGAGATTCCGCGCGCGAGGCTCAACGTGAACGGCGGCGCGATCGCGCTCGGCCATCCGGTCGGAGCAAGCGGCGCGCGGCTGCTGCTCACGCTGCTGATGGAGCTGCGCCGCCGGGGCCTGAAGCGCGGCGTGGCGTCGCTGTGCGTGGGCGGCGGACAGGGCGCCGCGTTCGTGGTGGAGCGGCCGTGAGCGGCGCGTTCCGCATCGAGTGGCCGCGGCCGGGCCTCCCGCACCTGGTGATGGACGATCCGGCGCGCCGCGTGAACGTGATCGACGAGGCCGCGATCGGCTCTCTCGAAGCGGCGCTCGATGAGCTCGAGCGCGCCGCTTCGAGAGAGGGCGACGCCCCGCTCGAGGGCGTGGTGGTGGTGAGTGGCAAGAGCGGATCGTTCATTGCCGGGGCCGACGTGAACGCGATCGCCTCGATGACGGATCGCGCTGAGGTGCTGGCCCTGATCCGCCGCGCGCACGCCGCGTTCGGACGGCTGGCCGCGCTCGCGGCGCCGACCGTCGCCGCGATCAATGGCCCGTGCCTGGGCGGGGGAACCGAGCTGGCGCTGGCCTGCGACTCGCGCATCGCGAGCGATGAGCCGCGCACCCAGATCGGGCTGCCCGAGACGCTGCTCGGCATCTTTCCCGGATTCGGCGGCACCACGCGGCTACCGCGCCTGATCGGCGCGCGCGCGGCGCTCGACCTGATCCTCACCGGGCGCGCGCTGGATGCGAAGCGCGCCGAGCGCGCGGGGCTGATCGCCCGCGCGGTTCCAGGAACGTGGCTGATCGAAGCCGCGTACCGCCGGCTCGAGGAACTGGGCCGCCGCCCGGCCGGACAGCGCCGCGACGCGTACCGCGCCAGGGACGCCGCGTCGTGGGCGCTCGAGTGCAATCCGTTCGGCCGCCGCCTGGTGTTCCAACAGGCCCGCGCCATGACCCGGGCGCGCACCCACGATCGGTATCCCGCGCCGCTCGCCGCGATCCGCGTGATGGAGCTGGGCTGGGGCCGTCCGATCGCGGAGGCCCTGCGGCACGAGGCCGAATGGGTGAGCGATCTGGTGGTGGGGCCGGTGTGCAAGAACCTGGTGCGCATCTTTCTGCTCTCGGAGCGCGCGAAGAAAGACGACGTCGCCGCGCCCGGGGTAAGGCCCGCGGAAGTCCGCTCGCTCGCGCTGGTCGGCTCGGGCGTGATGGGCGGCGGGATCGCCGAGCTCGCGAGCCGCAACGGCATCGCGGTGCGCATGCGCGACGTCCAACCCGCCTCGCTCACGCGCGCGCTCGAGACCGTGCGAGGGATCATCGCCGAGCGCGGCCGCAAGCGCCGCTCCGGCGCCGGCGAGCCCGACAACCAGATGGCGCGCATCCTTCCGACGCTCGAGCTGACGGGGTTCAAACGCGCCGACGCGGCGATCGAAGCGGTGGTCGAAGACCTGGATGTCAAGCGCCGCGTGTTCGGCGAGCTCGAGGTGCGCATGCGGGACGACGCGCTGCTCGCCACCAACACCTCGTCGCTGTCGGTCAACGCGCTGGCCGACGGGCTCGAGCATCCCGAGCGCTTCTGCGGATTTCATTTCTTCAATCCCGTTCACCGCATGCCGCTGGTTGAAGTGGTGCGCGGCGCGAAGACGTCGGATGCGACGCTCGCGACCGCGGTCGCGCTCGCGCGCCGGCTCGGTAAAACCCCGGTGGTGGTGAACGATGCGCCCGGGTTCGTCGTCAATCGCATCTTGATGCCCTACCTGCGCGAGGCCATGCACCTGCTCGAAGAGGGCTACGCGCTCACCGACATCGATGCGTCCATGCGGCGTTTCGGGATGCCGATGGGTCCATTCGAGGTGGTGGATGAGGTCGGGATCGACGTCGCCTCGAAGGTGGCCGGCGTCCTGTCGAAAGCGTTCCCTGACCGCATGAGCGCGGCGCCCGCGCTCGACAAGCTGCTGGCAGCGAAGCGTCTGGGAAAAAAGAGCGCTCTCGGCTTCTACCGCCATCGCGGGAAAAAGCACCTGCCGGATCCTGCGCTCGGCGCATTGCTGGGTCTCGATCGCGAGCGCAAAGCGCAAAGTCCCGATTCGCTGGCCGAGCGCATGGTGCTCGGCATGATCAACGAGTCCGCGCGCTGCCTCGAGGACGATGTGGTCTCGGATGCCGGCATGCTCGATCTCGCGATGATCTTTGGCGCCGGATTCCCGCCGTTCCGCGGCGGCCCGCTGCGCCACGCCGATACGCTGGGGTTGGCACGCGTCGAGGAACGCCTGACCGCGCTCAGGGCCGAATGCGGCGAGCGATTCGCGCCCGCCAGGATGCTTGCGAGCCTGGCCGCCCGGGGCGGGACGTTCACCTCGCCGGTGGCGTGAGGTCCGGGTCCCGGGCCGCGTCCACGCCGCCAGGCGCTGGTGTGGCCGGACGCCCCAAAACAAGAGCGCCCGGCAGGGCGCCGGGCGCTGCTCGCATTGATCGGAGCTTGCCCTCTCCGATCCCCCCCGTATCCTGGAAGACTTCTGCGACTGGTCTGGAGGTCGCCGTCGCGCCATGCACGCGACACAGGTATAGACGCCCGGCCCATCGCAAAAGTTGCAAGGCTGTCGTCAAAGATCGGAGGCGGCGGTCGGGTGGGCGCCGCCTCGCGACCGCCGCGGTAATTCGCGCCCGCCGGCGCGGACACCCGGTGAATCAAGTCCGCGATTCGAGCCCTCAGGCCCCGGCGGGTTTGGGCTGGGGGAACGTGTCGATGGCGCCCTCGCTCGAGCGCACCGGCGGCGCCTCGGTGGCGCTCGCGGCCTGCGTGGCGTCGACTTCGCTGGGCTTCGGCGGGTCGAGTTTTTCGCCGCGCATCAGCTTGTCCATCTCGTCGCGGTCGAGCCCTTCGCGCTCGAGCAGCGTGCTCGCGATCAGGTGCAGCTTCTCGATGTTCGAACGCAGCAGGTCGAGCGCCAGATTGAATGCGCCCTCGACCATCGATCGCACTTCCTCGTCGATCGTGACCGCGGTCTGCTCGCTGTAGTCCTTGTGTCTCGAAATCTCGCGGCCCAGGAACACCATCTCTTCCTTCTTGCCGAACGTCAGGGGTCCGAGCCGGTCGCTCATGCCGAACTCGCACACCATGCGGCGCGCGAGCGTGGTGGCCTGCTCGATGTCGTTCGCGGCGCCGGTCGTGAGGTGATTGAAGATCAGGTATTCGGCGGCGCGTCCGCCCATCGCCGTGCACAGGCGGCGAACCAGGTCCTCGCGCGAGCGGCTGTGGCGCTCCTCGGTCGGAACGTACGACGTCACGCCGAGCGCGCGGCCCCGCGGAATGATCGTGACCTTGTCCACCGGATCCACGCCGGGCTGCAGCAGCGCGACCAGCGCGTGCCCCGCCTCGTGATAGGCGGTGATGCGGCGCTCCTCCTCGGTCATCACCAGGCTCTTGCGCTCGATACCGAGCATCACCTTGTCCTTGGCGTCCTCGAAATCCTGATCGGCGACCTTCTTGCGATTGCGCCGCGCGGCGAGCAGCGCGGCCTCGTTGACCAGGTTCGCGATGTCGGCGCCCGCCAGTCCCGGCGTCGAGCGCGCGATCTGCGCGAGGTCCACGTCGTCCGCCAGCGGGATGCGGCGGGTGTGGACGCGCAGGATGCCCTCGCGTCCCCGCATGTCGGGCCAGTCCACGATGATCTGGCGGTCGAAGCGGCCGGGCCGCAGCAGCGCCGGGTCCAGCACGTCGGGCCGGTTGGTGGCGGCGATCATGATCACGCCTTCGTTGGAATCGAAGCCGTCCATCTCGACCAGCAGCTGGTTCAGGGTCTGCTCGCGCTCGTCGTGCCCGCCGCCCAGCCCCGCGCCGCGATGCCGGCCCACAGCGTCGATTTCATCTATAAAAATGATGCATGGTGCGTTGCGCTTGCCCTGCTCGAAGAGATCACGAACCCGGCTGTTGTGAAGCAGCACCGGCTTCTCGCCGCCGAAGAACGCCTCGTTGTCGCAGCCGCACAGGTCGTACACGTACCCGTCGAAGGGGCAGACCTCGATGCTCTGCACGATCGCGCGCTTCCCCTGGCGCTCGCGGTCGCGAACCATCCAGTGGCTGGTCCTGCCAATGATAAGGTTCCACGCGATGGTTTCGGGCAACGGCCTGCTCTTGATAACGCGGCCAGCGGGCATGCGCATCTCGCGCACGCCGGATGGAATGCCATGCATGGCGCACAGCCAGGTTAGCTCGCGGATGAGCTGGTGGCTGACCGAGGTCATGCTGAGCTTTCCCTCCTTCGTCACGTACCCGTCGCCGAGCCCGTAGCCGGTCAGGTAGGCTTCGAAATATTCGCGCGGCAGGTCCCACAACAGGTCGGGAACGTGCTTCTCGTGGCTCCCGGTTCCACACAGGCGCTCAAAGAATCGGCCGAGCGGAGCCGAGTGGAACGTGATCTTCGTGCTGTGATCCGCAGTGTGAGCCACCTTGCCCTCGGCGCCGAACAGCTCGTGGACCATGTCCAGCACTTCTGCATGCAGGTCGCTCTCGTGCGTTCCGAACGTGAACTCGAGGCAGCCGTTCTCGCGGCCCTCGGCGCTGTAAAAGCCAAGCAGCTTCATGAGCCGCGGCGTCACCTCGACGCACTCGTGCAACCGCGTCCGGCTGTAATTCGAGGAGATGGCACGGGGCTCGTGGCGGCCCGCCTGCCAGTTGCTCACCGTCATCTGTGACACGCCGATGGCCGCACCGATCGCGGACTGACTCATGGATTCACGCTGATCGATCGCGAACGCGTGCCGGGCCTCGGCGGCCTCGTCGCGAGCGGAGACCTGGAGCAAGATCGGCGCCGCGGGCGGCGCGAAGTGGTGCGCGCGAACATCGTGCCGCGTGCCGCGGTCGCGCGAGTACTCGCCGCGCACCTTGAGAGGAAGGTTGACCAGCACGTCGTGCGGCTTGAGATCGCGCGCAGCGACGGCCTTCACTGCATCGCGCGTGCGGACGAACACGCTGTGATCACCGGTGGTGCGGATCGATCCGCCCAGGAAGCGGATCTCGCAAATCTCGTTCACGCGATGGCGGTAGACGCCGCGAGCGCCCTTCCACGCGCTGCCCCGGACGAATTTCTTGGATGAGCCCCTGAACTTGGAATCCAGTTCGTCGAAGCCGAGCGTTTCGACCCCGTTGACCGGCACTACGAAGCCCTCAGCGTCTCCGGCATACTTCGAGTCGACAAACTCCGCGATCGGCATCAGCCGTGTGCGGCCCTGGTGCCGGATCAGCACCGGCGTATCGCCCGTCACCGACGCCCCCACCCCGACAAACATTTCGACGAAGTCCGAGCCCGACATCGAGAAGAACGGCACGCCGGCTTCTCCGGCCACCGCCTTGGCGAGCAGCGTCTTGCCGGAGCCCGGGGGCCCAAGCAGCAGCGCGCCCTTGGGGATGCGTCCGCCCAGGCGCTGGAACTTCTGCGGCTCCTTCAGGAATTCGATGATCTCCTGCAGCTCGTACTTCGCTTCGTCGCAGCCCGCGACGTCCTTGAACGTGATCTTGGGCGAGCTTTCGACCAGCACGCGCGCGCGCGTCTTGCCAAACTTGAGCGCGGCGCTGCCGCCGGACTGCATCTGGCGCATGATGAACAGCCAGGCGCCGAACAACATCAGCGCCGGCAGCCAGCCGAGCAGCAGCGATACCCAGTTGAGGCCGCCGCTGCGGTAATCGATCTCGATCCCCGGGTTGGTCTTCCACACCCGATCGGGCAGGTCGGCGCCTTCACCGGCGATGTTGACCTTGAAGGACTTGAACGGAATGTCGTGCCCGCTCAGCTTGAGCGTGGATTCCGTGCGCAGCTCGCCCGTGACGTTGTGGTCGAGAATCTGCAGGTTGAGGATGTTTCCCTTGTCGGCCTCCTGCATGAATCGCGTGTACGACACCTCGAGGCGCTGCGGCGCCATGAAGCTGCCCTGGTAGATGCGCACCGTGACGACCGCGAGCAGAACGACGAACGCCCAGAACGCGAGGGTGCGGAACGGACGCCCCGGCGGAGCCTGAGGCGGCGTGCGCCGCGGTGGACCGCTTCGCCCGGCACCCCGGCGCTTGCGGCCACCGCCGTCGTCCGAACCCGAATCGCGCAGAAACGCGCTCACCTCATGCCTCCTCGAGAACGCCCACGTAAGGCAGATTGCGATAGCGCTCGGCGGCGTCCATGCCGTATCCGATCACGAATTCGGAGCCGATCTTCCATCCGGCGTAGTCCACCGGGACCGGCATCTTGCGGCACGGAACCTTGTCGAGCAGCGTGGCCACTTTGATGCTGGCGGGGCCGCGCGATTGCAGGAGATTCAGGATGAATGAAACGCTGAGGCCGGAGTCCACGACACCCTCGCACAGCACCACGTGACGGCCGGCGATCGGGGTCCGCAGGTCCATCACGAGCTGCACTTTGCCGCTCGAAGTGGTGCCGTGCCCGTAGGAGGCCACCGCCAGAAAATCCATCTCGAGATCGAGCGGCGTGACCCGCGCGAGATCGCACTGAAACATGCAGGCTCCCTTGAGCACGCCCACGAACA
>JACOSU010000178.1 GCA_016178685.1 Candidatus Eiseniibacteriota bacterium
AGAGCGCGTTCGAGCGCTATCACGCGGGCGATCTCGCGGGCGCGATCGAAGAGCTCGGTCGTGCAGTGGACGCGCGTCCATCGTACGCCGATCTCCGCTGCCGGCTCGGTGGTCTGCTGCTCGAAGCACGGCGCGTCGACGAAGCGATCGCCCACCTCGATGCGGCGCTGCGGCTCAACCCGCGCTATCTCGAAGCGCGGCTGCTGAGCGCCCGCGCCTGCCTCGAACGGGGCGAAGCGACGGTCGCGATCGTTCATCTCGAGCACGCGCTCGCGATCGGCCCCGATTACCCCGACCTCCACTTCTGGATGGGCGTCGCGCGCTTCCGCGCCGGTGACCTCGAAGGCGCGGCCACGTCGCTCGAACGCGCGGTATCGATCCACCGCGAGTTCGCCCGCGCCCACCGCCTGCTGGGGCTGGTGTATCACGCGCTCTCCCGCCGCGACGACGCGCTGCGTTCGTTGCGGCGCGGCCTGATGCGTGACCGCGAGATCACGCGCGTCGCGCTCGAAGCCGCGCCGCTGCTGGCCGCCGCGGGTGATCCCGAGGCGGCGGAACACGCGCTTCAACGCGCGATCGCGGTCCAGCCGGACTACCCCGACCTTCACCTGGCGCTGGCTCGCGTCCGCCGCTCGCGCGGCGACGCGCTGGAGGCGCGCGGCGCCTACCGCGAGGCGTTGAGGCTGCGGCCCAACTACGCTCCGGCGGTGCTGGAGCTCGCGGGGCTCGAGCTCGAGATGCGCCAGCCAGCCGCGGCCGAATCACTGCTCGAGGCGCTGATCTCGGAACGCCCGCAATGGGCCGACGCGCAGGCGATGCTGGGGCGAACGCGTTTGCTGCTGGGAAACGCGGAAGGCGCCGAGGCTCCGCTGCGCGCGGCGCTCGGGCTCAATTCGTCGTTCAGCGCCGCGCACGCCGATCTGGGCTGGGCGCTGCTCCGGCTCGGACGGGCGGGAGAGGCCGACCAGTCGTTCGCTCGCGCGCTCGAGCTGGATCCGCTGGACGCGCTTCCACGCCGGCAGATGGAGTGGCGCGAGATGTTCGCGCTGGTCCCGAGCGGCAGCTGAAGGAGCCGCGCCCCGAAAGCGAACCGCCGCGGACCCCAAAGGGCCGCGGCGGCCAAGGAATCCGCAGGCGTGATTCGCGCGCGATTCGCGCCGGCTCAGGCGACCGCGGTCAGGTGCCTCCGCCGCGCCGCCTTCTGAATTTTTCCACCGCGCAGGCAGCGCGTGCACACGTCGATGTTCTTCACCCGGCCCAGGACCAGCGCGCGAACGCGCTGAAGGTTGGGGTTGAAGACGCGTTTCGTGACGTTGTTGGCATGGCTCACGTTCTGGCCGAACATGGGGCCCTTGCCGCAGACGTGACAGCACTGAGCCAAGGTGATCCTCCTCGCGAAAATCAATCGCGCTCGCACCCTTGCCGGAGCGCGGCACGCACACTTTCAAGAGCGGAGCACACTATCAGGCTTCGCCCGGCATGTAAAGTCGGCGCGACGCAGATCCCTGCGGCCCGCCCTCTCGCGCATGGCGCGACGGGTGCTGGCGGCCTTACCCTCGGCAGCGCGAACCCAGCCCGTCGCCGCGCCCGGTCGCGCACGAGCGGGTCGCGGGAGGCTCCGCCGAAACCATGAGCACGGAATCGAGAACGCTGACGGGCGAGCGAGCACTCGGTCCCGGGACCCGGCTCCAGTTCCTGCCGGGCATCGGGCCGGCGCGTGCGCGCCTGTTCGAGCGGCTCGGGATCTCGACGCTCGAACATCTGCTCCGCCACTACCCGCGCACCTACCTCGACGTCCGGCGTTTCGTCACGGTCAAGGATCTCAAACCGGGCGAACCGGTGACGGTGCGCGGCACGGTCAAGAGCGCCGCGGCGGTGCGAACGCGCGCGGGACGCACCGATTTCAGCGCGACCCTGGGCGACGGCACCGGAGTGCTGGCGTGCTATTTCTTCGGTCAGGGATTCCTCGCACGCACGCTCCGGCCCGGCACGCCGGTGGTCGTGAGCGGCGAAATCGACGGTCTCGAACGTCGCATGCTGAACCCGATGTTCGAAGCCAGCGAGGCCGACGTCGAGGAGCTGCTGAACGTCGGTCGCATGGTGCCGGTGCATGCGCTGACCGCCGGGCTCACCGCACGCGTCATGCGGCGCGCGGTGCGCGCGGCGCTCGATGCGGCCGCCGACCGCGTGGCGGACCCGGTGCCCGAGGGGACCGGGTCCGCTCCGGGCCCGATGACGCTCGGAGAGGCGCTGCGTCAGATCCACTTTCCCGCCGACGACGCGGGGCTGGCCGCGGCGCGCAGACGGCTGGTGTTCGAGGAGCTGTTCCTGCTGCAGACCGTTCTCGAACTGCGCCGCCGCGCCCTGGGAGAGGCCGACCGCACGTTCGTGCGCGCGGGACGAGGGCTCCTCGCCGGGCGGGCGGTCGAAGCCCTGCCCTGGCCGCTCACGGGCGATCAATGCCGCGCGCTCGACGAGATCGTCGCGGACCTCAAGCGTCCGATCCCGATGCACCGCATGCTGCTCGGCGACGTGGGAAGCGGCAAGACCGTGGTGGCGTACCTCGCCGCCCTTCACGTCATCGAGTCGGGCCATCCGGTGGCGTTCATGACCCCGACCGAGATCCTGTCGCGCCAGCACGGCGAGACGCTCACGCGACTCGCCCGCGCGGTCGGCATCCCGATCGCGGTGCTGACGGCCTCGACGCCGGCCGCCGAGCGCCGTGAAATCGCGGATCGATTGCGCGGCGGCGAAGCGCTGATCGCGATCGGCACGCACGCGTTGATCGAAGCGAAGATCGAGATCCCGACGCTCGGCCTGGCGATCGTGGACGAGCAGCATCGCTTCGGCGTGAGGCAGCGCGCCCGACTCGCGCAGAAGGGCGGCATCCCCGACCTGCTGGTGCTCACGGCGACGCCGATTCCCCGCACGCTGACGCTGGCGTGTTTCGGAGACCTCGACGTGAGCACGCTGCGCGCGCGTCCGCCCGGGCGCGGGCGACTCGTGACGCGCATCGCGGGCGAGGAGAAATTCCCCCAGGTCCTGGAATTCATGGCGGGCGAAATCGCCGCGGGGCGCCAGGCCTACGTCGTGGTGCCGATGATCGAGGAGACCGGGCGGCTTTCGGTGCGCGCGGCGGAGGCGGAATTCGAGCGCCTGCGCGCCCAGCCCGCCCTGCGCGCGTTCCGGATCGAACTCCTGCACGGTCGGCTGAAGCCCTCCGAGTGCCGGGCGGTGATGGACGAATTCGCGGCCGGGCGCGTGCAGGCCCTGGTGGCGACCACCGTGATCGAAGTGGGCGTGGACGTGCCGAACGCGACGCTCATGGTGGTCGAGAACGCCGATCGATTCGGCCTGACCCAGCTTCATCAGCTGCGCGGCCGCGTCGGCCGCGGAGCGCACCGCTCGGTGTGTGTCCTGATCGCGGGCCCCGACGCGGGCCCGCGCGGTCGCGAACGGCTGGAGGTGCTGGCGCGGCTCGACGACGGCTTCGCGATCGCCGAGGAGGACCTGCGGCTGCGCGGGCCGGGCGAGCTGTGGGGCACGCGCCAGAGCGGCCTGCCGCGCCTGAAGCTCGCGGATCTGTCGCGCGACGAGGCGCTGCTCGAGGAGGCGCGGGAGGCGGCGCGCGAAACCGTGGGAGGCGATCCGCACCTGCTCGGATCCGCGAACGCGGCTCTGCGCTCCGCGCTGCTGCTGAACTACGCCGAGCCGCTCGAATTCGCGCTCACCGGCTGAATGGGCCCGCATCCCCGCGGCCTGCGCACGGCCGCTTCGCACCCGCCCACAATGCGGTTTCGCGCCGGGCGGCTTTGCGGCACAATGCGGTCGTCATGAACGCCGATCCCAGAACCCTTGCCGTGGCGTGTCCGCAGTGCGGGACGCGCTACCTGCTGCCCGCGCACCTGCTGGGGCCGGGCGGCGCGAGGGTGCGGTGTCCCGGCTGCACGCGATCGTTCGATGTTCCGCCGCCCCCGCTCGGGACGGGGACAACGGCCGAAGCCGAGGTATCCCGCCGTGCGGCCACGCCCGCGACCGCGGCCGCCGGAGCGGCCGGCGCGATCGAACCCGGCGCGCCGAAGCGTTCCCGGCCGGTCCCGATCGCTCCCACCGCGCAGCCCCCGATCGACGTCGCGCACTCGGTGCTCAAGGCGATCGCCTCGCGCGAAGGAGAGCCGCTCGAGCGGGCCGCGCGCGAGGGCCACCTGTTCTCGATCTACGGCCCGGCGATCTTCGAAGCGTGGGACGAATATCGCCGGCAGACGGGCGAGGCGGGCGCCGCTCCGTTCCGCGCCGCGCTCAAGGAGCGCTGGGGGGTCGAGCTTCCCGAGGTCACGCCGCGCTGATCGAGCGCCAGCGGGGGCGACGCCGGGCCGGAAGTCCCATCCCGGGCCGGGCCGGACTCAGCGCGGGATCGAGGGGTCGCGCATCAGCGCGGGATCACGGTGGCCCCAGGCGAAGACCATCAGTCCGGCCGCGGCCACCAGCGTCGCGCACAGCAGCAGTGCCGGCTCGGTCCCGAACGCGCGCGTGACCCAGCCCGCCAGCGTGACGGCTGGCAGGAATAGCAGCCGTATCAGGAAATCGCGCATGCTGAACACCCGCCCGCGGCTGTGCAGTTCGGTGCCCTCCTGGATCAGCGTTTCGCACAGCACGAACGAGGGCGCGGCCGCGACGCCGATCAGGAAGGCGGCGAGCGCGAACACGGCGAATCGGCTCGAGACCGCGAACGCCACGAGTCCGACCGCGACCAGCAGCAGTCCGCCCCCCAGCAGCAACGGTTGCGGCAGTCGCCGTCCGCGCGTGTTCATCCACCAGGTGCTCACGCCGCTGCCGACCCCGAGCGCCGCCAGCAGCAGTCCGAGCCGCTCCATTCCCGGAACGCTCGCGGCGCGCTGGATGTGCTGATTGCCCGCCACGTGCAGAAAACCGCCGCCGATCCAGATCGCGGCGAGCGCGGTCAAAGCAAGTCCGACCCGCGAACTGCCGCGGATCGCGCCGAACCCGTCACCGACCTCGCGCAGGTATCCGCGCCACGACATGGCCGGCAGCGACGCGCGGTGGCGGGAAGGACGGTACGAGATGATCGCGAGCGTGACGACCGAGACCAGGTAGGTGATCCCGTCGATCCGCATGGCGGTCGGCCAGCCCAGGTGATCCACCACCCATCCGCCGCAGATCGCGCCGACCGCGGTGGCGACGATGCCGGCGCCCGAGAGCAGAGCATTCGCCGCCAGCAGCTGGGAGGGCGGGACGATCTCGGGAGTGATCGCGCTCCTGGCGGGCAGGAAGAACACGTTGCACGAGAACAGGACGAACACCAGCGCGAACGCGGGAGCCATATGGTGATTCGCGGCATAGAGCGCCGGGATCAGGAACACGATTCCCGCCCGCGCCAGATCGCTCACGATCAGCGTGCGCTTGAGATTCCAGCGGTCCACCCACGCGCCGGTGAACGGCGAGAACAGCAGAACCGGCGCGAGCATGACGTTCGCGAGCGCCGAGAGCAGGAAGGAGGATCGCGCGTCCTGGAATTCGCGCGTGTGCTGCGCGAGCAGGCCGACCAGCGCCAGATAGGTCAGACGGTCGCCGAGAATCGAGATCAGCTGGCCCCACCACAGGGCCGAAAAGCTGCGCTGCGTGAGCAGGGGGGCGGCGCGCTCGGCGGCGGCCATCGAACTTCAGGCCGCGCTGTGGACGGCGCCGCGTCGGCTCAGCACTTCGCGATAGACTGCCTCGATGCGATCCGTGACCCGCGGCCACGCGAATTCGAGGGCCCGGGCACGTCCGCGCGTCGCGAGCTGGCCTCTCCGCTCGGAATCATTCACCAGGCGCGCCAGCGCGTCCGCGAGACCCGGGAGGTCGCCCGGCGGGAACACCACGCCGTTGACCTCGGGGATCACGACCGAGCGGTAACCGGGAATGTCCGATGCGAGCACTGCGCGGCCCGAGGCCATCGCCTCGATGAGAACGATCCCGAAGCTCTCGTTGCCCGAAGCGGGGGAGACGAACACGTCGCCGGTGGCGTACCAGCGCGGCAGGTCGCGGCCCGGCACGTGCCCCACGAAGTGAACGTGCTTCAGGAGGCTGGCGGGCACCGAGGCCTGGTACCTGTTTCGCAGGTAGGAATCCCCCACGATCAGCAGCCGCGCGCGGCCGTTCGTGCGGCGCACCACGTCGGGCATCGCGTGCAGCAGCAGCGGAATGCCCTTGCGCGGATCCAGCCGGCCGACGAACAGCAGGTTGACGTACGCGGGATCCCGCCATTCTTCGAACGGGGCTGCCCCCGGGTGGAATCGCTCCACGTCCACGCCGTTCGGGATCACGTGGTAATCGCCCGGGTAGTACATCTCGGCCGACTCGCGCGCGGTGGCCGACACGGCGATGCGCGCATCCAGCTTCTCGACCGTGCGGCGCAGGTAACCCTGGAACAGGTCCTGCAGAAAGCTGCGCGGCGCGGTGGTGTGAAACGTCGCGACCTGCGGGCAGGTGGCGGTCTGGATCGCGATCACCGGCAGGCTCGGAGAGGTTGGACAGTGCGTGTGCACGACGTCGAATTCGTGGCGGCGAAACACGCGACGCAGCTCGCTGCGCAGATGGAACCCCACGGTGAAGTCCACGAACGCCCGGTTGAACGGGATCATCACGTTGTAGCCGACGCGCTCGAGGCCGGCGGCCGACGTGCTCTCGCCCTCGCGGAAGCGGCTCGTGATGATCGTGACGTCGTGGCCGCGACGCCTCAGCTCGAGCGCCGTGTGGTGGACATGCTCGGTGACGCCGCCGTAGCGCGGGTAATAGGACTGGGAGACGATCCCGATCCTCACGCCTCGACGCTCCGGCCTGCGCTCGCCGGGACGGCATCCGCCTGCGGGTCGCCTTCCCACATCGGGCGGAAGATGCACCACTGGTCGAGGTGATCGTGAATGTGGCGTTCCACCGTGAGGGCCACCGCGGCGTTGATGGCCTGCACCGACGCGAACTGCGCGGGATCGATCGCGCTCTCGATCACGATGCGGAAGCGCCCGGGGCCCAGACGCTCGCTGTAGCCGCAGAGGATCAGAGCGCCGGTGCGCTGGGCCAGCACGCCCGGTCCCGAAGGGAACGTCGTCTCGCGGCCGAAGAATTCCACCGGCTGACCGTGGCTGTACAGGTCGCCGTCCACCATTAGGGCTACCAGGTCGTTGTGCTCCAGCGCACGCAGCAGCCGCCGGAATCCATCCTCGGGCGAAACCGTGTGGATCGCGAGCTCGGTCTTGGTTTCGCGCACTGCGGGCGCGAGCCAGCGGTTGAGCTGGACCCCAGCGACGGCGTACAGCGTGTAGCCCCAGTGGGCCAGCATCACGGCCGCCAGCTCCCAGTTTCCGATGTGGGTGGAGGCGAGGATCACGCCGCGCCCGCGGGCCACCGCCTGCTCGAGGTGCTCGCGCCCTTCGACCTCGACCGAGTCGAGCAGTTCGCGCCGGGTCAGGTGCGGAAGACGGAAGAACTCGAACAGCATGTAATTGTAACTGCGCATCATGCGCCGCACGACCTGCAGACGCTCCCGGCGCGTGGCGCGGGGCATGGCGACCGCGAGGTTCGCGAGCGCATGGTGGCGGCGAGCGGGGAAGAGCCGGAAGTGAACTTCCGTGAGCAGGCCGGCGATGGCATAACCCAGGCGCAGCGGGAGGCTCGCCATCAGTGCGGTCAGCCAGCCGAAAATCAGTCGAGACATCCCGTTCTCCAACCGTGGTCCGGACTCTCCCACCTGCGAGGTTTCAGGCGCGAAACTACGGCCTGCCGCGAAAACCTGTCAAGCACGGGGAGAATCCTGATCCGCGCTGCCAGATTCCGGTGCCGCAGGCACTTGCGTGCAAGACCGGGATTGACCAACGCGTTTCCCGGCACTAGGATCGCCGCGCATCGGCACGCCGCTCATTCGGCGCGAGGCCCGGCATACGCCGCGCGCGAAGGTTGCGCGGCGCGGTACGGAGGCCGGGCTGCCCTGCACCTGACGAGGAGGCACGCTCCATGTCCAGTCAGAAGTTGGTGCGCTGCGAGATTCGGCGGAGTGGAACGAGCGGATCCGGCTCGCCCCGCTTCATTCCGCTCGAGATCTTCGGGCTGTGGGAATACCTCATGAACACCAAGCACGACTTCGAAGTCCTCCATCCGCGCGCGTCGCTGTGGCTCGACATGGAGGACTCTCCCGAAGCCGCCTACAGCGAGAACCAGTACGATCGTGTCACGGAAATCACGGCGTTCGTCTATTCGGGCCGTGATGACATGTTCACGCGCGCCTGCCGGTATTTCCGGAGCGAGGAGTGCAACGAGTTGAAAGGCATCTTCCTCTCCCACTATCAGGCGAGCCACAGCCGCCCGCAGGCGCACGTCCGCGAACGGCAGGGCATCTGGCTGCACCGCGAGGCCTCCGAGGCCGTCACGGCCTGACCCCCCCCGGCCCGGCCCCCGGAATTCCGTGGCCGCGAGGCTGCCTCGGGCCGTCCCGATTTCGGTCAAGCCCGCGATTCCTCCCGCCGATAGAACCTCTGAGCAGCAGGCGCCCGTCGAAACGAGCACCGAGGCCTGGTGCGCGTGAGGATCACGGGGATGCGGGCGCCCGCCAGGGGAATTCGCGGCCCCATCCGATGCGTGAGTGCGTTCGCGCATCGTGCTTCCAGCATCGGAGTCGGACGTACCAGCCATCTTCAAGGTTCCTGTGGAGAAAGGGCGGCAAGGGGCTCCATGGGGTTCGGCCTTGTGACAGGATGGGGTCGCTCAAGGAGGGACTCACCGTGGTTGTCGTGAGCTACTCGGGCAAAGAGATCAATGCGAAGCTCGTGTATTACGGTGCGGGCTTGAGTGGGAAGACCACCAACCTCGAATCCATCTACGAGGCCGTGCCCGACACCAGCCGGGGCAAGATGGTCAGCATGAAGACGCAGTCGGACCGCACGCTGTTCTTCGATCTGCTGCCGCTCGACCTGGGCGAGATCATGGGGTTCAAGACGCGGTTCCTGCTCTACACCGTGCCCGGGCAGGTGTTCTACAACGCGACGCGGAAGCTGGTGCTCAAGGGCGCCGACGCGATCGTGTTCGTCGCCGACAGCGAAGTCGGCAAGATGGAAGAGAACAAGGAGAGTCTCGCGAACCTGCGCGCGAACCTGGCCGAGTACAGCCTGAACCTCGACCTGACGCCGTGGGTGATCCAGTACAACAAGCGCGACCTGCCGAACGTCTACACGATCGAGGAGCTGAACGCCGAGCTGAATCCCGGCGGCAAGGTGCCGTTCTTCGAGGCCGTCGCCACCCAGGGCAAGGGCGTGTTCGAGACGTTCCGCGGCATCTCGCATCTGCTGATGGAAAAAGTGACGCGCGATCTGCGCCGCACGCCCGCCACCGCGCCGTCGAGGCCGGCGGTCGGGGAGCACGCGCCCGCGAAGAGCGCGGCGGTGAAGAGTGCGTCCGCGAACCGTGAGGCGGTGAAGAGCGAAGCGAGGAGCGAATCGGCACCCGCGATGCCCGCGACGCTGCCGGGATCGCCGGTGCGCTCGATTCTGCGGGAAGCCCAGGCGGCGGAGTCCGAGCTGACGTCGGATACCGTGGATCTAGGCGTGGACTACGGGCGCGAGATCGAGCTCCCCGACCTGATCCCGCCGGCGGCGTCTCCGTCCCGCGCGGCACCGATTCCCGAAGCGGTGAGCACCGGGAGCTCCCGGACGGCTGCCGCCGCATCCGGCGAGACCCGCGCGCGACGCGCGGCTCTGGAGGAGGCTCCTGCCCGCAACGCAGCACCGGCACCGGAGCCGACCGCGTCATCTTCGGATGCCTCACCCGGCGTTTACGTCGTACCCATCCGGCTGCCCAAGGGCGCGAGCCGCGAGATCGTTCTGCGCATCGTGATCTCGAACGAGGACTGAACAGAGTCTGGACACTCATCCAGGAACCCGCGCGCCCGGCATGGTTCCATTTGACATGCGGCGCGCGGGTTCCTAGTTTCATGGGTGCCATGAATCGTCTGATGCTGGTGATCGCTCTCACCGTGCTCGCTCCGGCGGCGGCATGGGCGGACTCGTGGAGCGGGGGACCGCCGGGGTCCGCGTTCCAACCATGGGTGCCGGTCAGCGCGCTCGCGCGTCCCGCGGCCTGGCTCGATCCTTCACGACTCCACCTCACGACCTCGTTGAGCGTGGGTTCCGGGTTCGCGGGAACGCAGGCGCTGCAGGTGACCACGCTCGGCTATCAGTTCCGCGCGCCGGTGTGGTTCAACGTCAGCGTCGGCAACGCATGGGGGCTTGCATCCTCGTCGTCCCGCGCCGGATCGCCCTTCCTCGAAGGACTCGACCTGGGTTTCCGGCCGACGCCCAGCATGCTGGTCCGCCTCCAGTACCACGACTTCCGCTCGCCGCTCCAGTACAACGCCTTCGACAACCCCTACGGACTCTGGGGCCGCTGAGCCCATGAGTCGGACCGCGAGCCGGATCGGTCCGGCGTTCGCGGCGATGAGCGGCCGCACCGGGCTCATTCCATTCCTCACTGCAGGCTATCCCTCGCTCGAGGCGACACTCGAGATGGCGCGCGGCCTCGCGCGCGGCGGGGCGCTGGCGATCGAGATCGGGATTCCGTTCTCCGATCCCATCGCCGACGGTCGTGAGATCCAGCGGGCATCCGAATGGGCCCTGCGTCACGGGGTGAGCCTCGGGCCGACGCTGGATCTGGTGCGCGCGTTCCGGCGCGACTCGGATACGCCGGTCGTGCTGATGACGTACGCAAATCCCATTCTGCTCGGCGGCGTCGAGCGATTCGCGTCCGAGGCGGGCGAATCGGGAGTGGACGGCGTGATCGTCTCGGACGTGCCGCCCGAGGAATCTCCCGAACTGTGGCGCGCGATGGATGCCGCAGGACTCGATACGGTGACACTGGTCGCGCCGACCACGGAGCGATCGCGTCTGGCGAACGTGCTCGCCCGCTCGCGCGGTTTCGTCTATTGCCTCGCGCGCACCGGGGTCACGGGGAAGAGCGCGGGCGAAGGCGGCGCGCTGCCCGCCCGGATCGCGGAGCTTCGCGCCCACACCGCTCTGCCGATCGCGGTCGGCTTCGGAATCTCGGGCGCCAATGACGCGCGCGCGTTGCGAGGCGTCGCCGACGCCGTGGTGGTCGGCGCCGCATTCATGCGCGGGATCTCCTCGGACCCCGGCCGCGGAGCGCGGGAGCGCGTGCTCACTCTCGCGGGCGAAATCCAGGCGGCCCTGGCGTGAGCGGGCGCCTCCGGCTCTCGGGGGCCCGCGCTACGTAGTGCGGATCCTGGAGCGCCGGTTGGCCGTGTTGACCTTTCACGGCAGCGTCTTAGAGGTTTGATCTCGGGTTGAGTGTGAAGTGATGACCGGCCCGATCAGGACCCCGGTCACTCCGCGCTTGGCTCCAGGGAGGCGGTGCGGCTATTCTGCTTCAGCGGGTGGCGGTTCCTGCCGATAGTGTGAACGTCCGAGCGAAGATCGCCCCTCTGGGGGGTGCGGAGGAAAGCTTCAATATGCTGGTCCTAACACGGAAGTTAGGAGAGAACATCCGTATCGGTGATACGGTCAAGATCACGGTCCTTGAAGTGCGTTCGGGACAGGTGAAACTCGGAATCGAAGCACCGCCCGAGGTGAAGGTTCACCGGGAGGAGATCTACGCCCGCATCCAGGAAGAGAACCGTCGCGCGCAGGGCTCAAAACCGGAGCCCGGGCGATCCGGCCCGACCGGTGGCGAGAGCGAACGTAAGGGGTGACCTCCCGCCGGTGCCCGCTCCGGCCGCGTTCGTTCCGGGCGTGAGCCCGTTGCGCGTGGCGAACGCGAAGGCGCGCATCGCCGCCGAATTCTACGACCGCCGCGACGTGCGCGACCGGCTGGTTGACGCGTTGCTCAGCGAACTCAAGGAGCGCTGACCGCTCCGCCTCCGCCCGATCCTTAGCGCCGGGCGAGTCCCCGTCTCCTGATGCCCGCCACGGAATTCGCGGCGGGCTTTTGCCCGGGGCCGCGCTTGCTATACTGCGCGTGATGGAACCCACCCGACCGTGAAACGCGCGCCCTCGTCCCGCCCGGCGCCGCCGCACGACGCCGTGATCCGCGCGCTGCTCGAAGACGCGGAAATCGGCGTGCTGCTGGTCGATCCACGCGGCCGCATCGAATCCATGAATCGTGCCGGCGGGCGAGTACTCTCGCGCGCGGCGCGCGGCGCGGCCCGTTCGCTGCGCACCGTGGTGCCGGGGGAGGATCCGGTGCGCGAAGCGCGGGCGCGGGCTCGCGGCGAATTTGAAACCGTGCTGGTCGGGGAGGGCGGGGGTGAAATGCCAGCGCTGGTCCGCACGTTTCGCATCGGCCGTCCTCCGTGGGTGCTGGTCACGGTGCGCGACCTGACGCGCGTCCGCCGCATGCAGCAGGACCTGCGGCGCCACGAACGGCTCGCCACGCTCGGACAGCTGTCGGCCGGCGTGGCTCACGAGATCCGCAATCCGCTGTCCGGGATCGGCACCAGCGCGCAGGTGCTGTTGCGGCGCTTCGAGCCGCGCGACGAACGGGCGCGCTTCGTCCAGGTGATCCTCGAGGAGGTGGGGCGGCTCGACCGCATCGTGACCAGCCTCCTGCAGTACGCCCGTCCGCGCACGCCGGAGCTGCGCCCGACACGACTCTCGGCCTGCGTCGACCGCGTGCTTGAGCTGCTGTCCGAACCCATCGCGAAGGCGGGTGTCCGGGTCGAACGCGAGGTGGCGCCCCGGCTCGGCGAGCTTTACATTGATCTGGACCTCGTGACCCAGGTGCTGCTCAACGTCACGCAGAACGCGGTCCAGGCGATGCCGAGAGGCGGAGTCCTCGGCTGCGCGGTGCGGCGCGTGCAGCGCTGGCGCCCGGAGCGAGGCCCCGGGCGGCGCGCGGGCGACCGCACGCCGCGCCGCGGCGCGGTATCTGCGTCGCGCGGCAGATGCTCCGAGGCCGCACGCGTCGAATATCAGCAGCTGCGCGTGAGCGACACCGGACCCGGAATCCCGCGCGGCGTGATGTCGAAACTGTTCGATCCGTTCTTCTCGACCAAGCCCGGCGGGACCGGGCTCGGCCTCTCGATTTCGCAGACCATCATGCAGGAACACGGCGGCAGCATCGAGATCGCGAGCCGCGAGGGACGCGGCACGTCGGTGCTTCTCAATTTTCCTGTGGAGAAACGGCATGGCGAAAGGCGAGACGGGAATTCGTAGCGCGACGCGGCTGCTGATCGTCGATGACGAGCGGTCGATCCGGTTCGGCATCGGCGAGTGGGCTCGTGACGCGGGCTATGAGCCGATTGAGGCCTCGAGCGGCCGGGAAGCGCTGGAACGCGTGCGCGAGCAGGAAGTGGACGCCGTGGTGCTGGATCTCAAGCTCGGCGACATGGATGGACTCCAGGTGCTCAAGCGCGTGCGCGAGATCGATCCCGAGATCCCGGTCGTGATGTTGAGCGCGCACGCGACATTCGATCACGTCGTGCAGGCCGTTCAGTCCGGCGCGTTCTGGTTCCTCTCCAAGCCGCTCGACAACGATGCGCTCGGCGCGCTGCTCGAACGCGCGCTCGAGACCGCGAAGCTGCGCCGCGAAGTCGAGGAGCACCGCCGCGAAAAACTCCAGCCGCTGATCGGTGACAGCCCCAGCCTCAAGCGCGCCCTGCAACGCCTGGAGAAGGCCGGCATGAGCGGGACCGCGACCGTTCTGATCCACGGCGAGACCGGTAGCGGCAAGGGACTGCTCGCACGCTACCTTCACGCCCACAGCGCACGCGCGAAAGGCGCGTTCGTCGAACTCAACTGCAGCGCGATCCCCGAGCAATTGCTCGAGAGCGAGCTGTACGGGCACGAGAAGGGCGCGTTCACGGATGCGAAGCGGTTCAAGAAGGGCCTGTTCGAACTCTCCGATGGCGGCACGCTGTTTCTCGACGAGATCGGAGAGATGACCCCCGGGCTTCAGGCCAAGCTGCTTCACGTGCTCGAGAACCGCACGTTTCGCCGGGTGGGCGGCGACTCCGACATCACGGTGGATGTGCGCGTGATCGCGGCCACGCACCGCGACCTCAAGAAGGCGGTGAGCGACGGACGCTTCCGCGAGGATCTGTACTACCGGCTCAACGTCGTGCCGATCGAGGTCCCGCCGCTGCGCGACCGTCCCGAGGACATCCGGGCGCTGGCCGATCACTACGTCACGTGGTTCTGCCACGACCTCGGCCGCCCGCCCGCGCGCATCCACCCCCAGACCCTGGCCGCGCTCGTCGCCTACGCGTGGCCGGGCAACGTCCGCGAGCTCAAGAACACGATCGAGCGCATCGTGCTGCTCGAGGCCGAGGACGAGGTTCGTCCCGAACACCTGCCGACCGAGATGCATCATCCGGTGGCCGCCCTGGCGGGCGCCGACCCGTTTCCGACCGACGCGGTGCGTCCGCTCGCCGAGGTCGAGAAGATGGCGATCGAGCACGCGCTCCGCGTCTGCGACGGCAACAAGACGCGCGCCGCCCAGCAACTCGGCATCTCGCGCCAGACGCTGCGCACCAAGCTCAAGGAATACGCGATCCTGGACGACGCCGACGAGGCCGATCCCGCCGTTTGATCCGGCGTCCCCGCTGACCAGGAACCATTCGGCGAGAAGGCGAGGGCGGCCGCCTCTTGGGCGGGCGGATCGCAGTGCGCGCCGTAGCCCACGCGCGAAATCACCCGATCGCGGCAGCGCCTCCGGTGGCCCGGCGAGACCCAGCCTGCGGACGTAACGCCAAGTTTCGGAACGATCTGCCGTCCGGTCCCGCTTCCCGCACGCGCGCCATCCCGCCGGTCCGGTCGGTCCCCTCGTCGTGGTATCGGCCCCGCTCTCTCCACTGGCACGCAGGCTGCTCAGGGTTCTCTGCGTCCACTCACCCGGGAGAGCCTGATTCCATGCCTCATCTGCTGATCGTCGACGACGAACCATCCACCTCGTGGGCCCTGGCCGAGGGACTTTCGGACGACGGCTACACCATCGACACGTTCCGTTCGGCCGAAGACGCGTTGATCTGGCTGCGCGAGGGAAAGAGCGATCTCGTGATCGCCGACCTCCATCTGCCGGGGATCAGCGGCACGGCGCTGGCGCGGAAGCTTCGCCGCGGACCGAACGCCCAGCCGGTCATCATCGTCACCGCCGACGGCACTCCCGACGCGCACCGCGAAATGGATCGCGCCGGAGTCGCCGCGTGTTTCGCGAAGCCGTTCCGGCTGGATCACCTGCGCCGCGCCGTGCGCGCCGCCCTCGAGGGCGGCACACGCCGCGGCGCCCGCATGCGGAGGGCCGCGTGAGCGCTTCCGCGGGCCGTCCTCGCTGGAAGCACCGGGCGCTCGCCGCGCTCGATGGCGCTCCGGTCGCAGGATCTTCGCGCGAGCGGATCGCGGCCGCGATCGAGCTCTGCAGCGAAACCGAGCGTCACGTCCTCGCCCTGATGGTCGCGGAACGCCTCACGCCCATCGAGGCGGCCCACGCGCTCGAGCTTCCGGTCGGCGAGATCGTTCGAATTCATTCCACGCTGCTCACCGAGCTGCGCCGCGCGCTGCGGGGCCGGCCGTTCCGTCCCAGGCCGCGTTCCGATGCGGGAGCCCCGCGCACCCGGAGGGCTTCATGAGTCGGCGCACGTTCACCAGCGCCTCGGACCTCACGGTCGCCATGCCCGCGCACCCCGGGGCGCGCCTCGACCGTCTGGAATCGGCGATCGCTTCACTCGGCGCCGAGCAGCGCCGCCTGGAAAGGCTGGGCCTGGCGGGCGCGCTCGCGGAGTGCCGCCGCCAGTTGCGCTACTGGCAGTTCGTGCGCGCGCTGTTCGCGATCGACCCGGCCCTCGGGCCGGCGCGCAAGGAGTCGCGGTGAACGCTCGTCGACCGCGGCGCGGCGCGATCCAGCGCCCCCTGAGCCTGGTCAAGGCGGCGGGAGCCGCGGCGCCCGACGCCGAGTCCCATCCCGCCCGCTGGGCGCGTCCCCACCTGCGATCGCTCGTGATCGCGAGCGGCAAGGGCGGAGTGGGCAAGAGCCATCTCGCCGCGAACCTCGCGGTCGCGCTCGGTGCGCTCGGTGCGCGCGTGCTGCTGGTCGACGCCGATCTCTCGCAGGCGAATCTCGACCTGCTGCTCGGTCTTCACCCGCGCTGGGATCTGCAGCACGTCCTGTCCGGGGAGAAGACCATCGAGCAGATCCTGGTGCCGGGCACGAAGGGTGTGACGCTGGTTCCCGCCTCCTCCGGCGTGCCGGAACTCGCGGACCTCGATGATTATCGACGTGAAGTGCTGCTGCGGGCGCTCGGTCAGATCGAGGGCGACTACGACCTGATGGTGGTCGACACCGCCTCCGGCGTCTCGCGCCAGGCGACGTCGTTCTGCCTCGCCGCCGACGACGTGGTCGTGATCACCACTCCCGAGCTGCCGGCGTTCGCCGACGCGTACGGACTCATCAAGCTCCTGCAGGCCCAGGGCATGTCGCGCCCGCCGCACCTGCTGGTGAGCCTGGCCGGAACCCCGGAGGAAGCCGAGGAGACCGCGCACCGGATCCGTCTGGTGGCGCGTCGATTCCTGCGGCTCGAAATCGACTCGTGGGGGGCCCTTCCGTACGACCCGGCCATTCCGAGCGCCGTGCGCCGGCAGGAGCCCGTGATCACCGCGTTTCCGGGTTCCCCCTCCGCGGCCGCCTACCGGGCGCTCGCGGAGCGTCTGTGGCAGCCCGTGCAACCCGAACCCGAACGATCGACCCCTGATCCGCAGCGCCTTCAAGCCTGAACCGAGGAACCCTATGCCGCGCTCCGCCCCTGCCGTCCGTTCGAAAACCGCATCGCCCGCGCTGTCGCTGGTGAGGCGAGGCCGCATCCGGCCGACCCCGGCGCCGGCGCCGGCGCCGGCCGCCGTGACCTACGCGAAGAACGACCTGCTCAAGCGATTCGCACCGCTGGTGCGGCACGTGGTCGAGCGCGTGGCCGCCTCGCTGCCCCGAAACGTGGACCACGAGGACCTGGTTTCGGCGGGCGTTCTGGGACTGCTCGACGCCCACGCGAAATTCGACAGCCGCAAGGGCGTCAAGTTCGAGACCTACGCGGTATGGCGGATCAAGGGCGCGGTGCTCGATCAGCTGCGCGCGCTGGACTGGGTGTCGCGGTCGATGCGGCGCAAGGCCCGCAACCTGGACGGCGTGACGCGAAAGCTCGATCAGAAGCTCGGCCGCGCGGCGTCCGAGGACGAGGTGGCGCGCGAGCTGCGGATGTCGCGCGGCGACTTCTATCGCCTGCTCGACCATGTGCGCTGCGCCGTGCTGGTGTCGCTCGACGAGAGCCGGAGCGGAGAGGACCAGGAGCCGTCGACCCTGGGAGACCACCTTCCCGATCCGAACGCCGTGGATTACCAGGCCCGTCTGGAGGACGAACAGAACCGGTTCGTGATGCTGCGGACGCTCGATCATCTTCCGGAACAGGAGCGCCTGGTCGTCGCGCTCTACTACTACGAGCACATGACGCTCAAGGAGATCGGGCGCACGCTCGGAATCTCGGAGTCGCGGGTCTCGCAGGTGCACACGCGGGCGATGGCCCGTCTGCGGCTGCGGCTCCATCGCGCCCTGCATGGATCCGAGGAGGCGGCGTGAGCCCGAATGTTCCGTCCCAGGAGCCGCTCCCGCAGGTGCCGTACGCGGCGCTGCGCGTCCGGCTCCTCGAGATCGCCGATGACCTGCTCTCGGGCGGGCAATCGTCGGACTCGAGCCAGCTGCGCGAGGCGGTCGAATCCTGGTGGGAGGAGCAGCAGCGCTGGGAGGTGCGCGTGTCGCATCTGCTGGGGCTTCATCACGAAATCAACAACGCGCTGGTGGGCGTTCGAGGCAACACGCAATTGCTGATGATGGGTCCGGCGGGGCAGGAGCCGGGCGTGAGGGAAAAACTGGAGGTCGTGATCCGTGAATCGGGACGCATCCGCGAAGCCGCGCTACGACTGCGCGAGCTCAAGGCAGCCCTCCATGGAACGGGATCGTCCGCGCGCGCCGCGTGAGCGGCGTGGCGACGACGGACTGCACGCCGTGACCGACGGCGCGGCGGTGCGCGAGCGTGCTGCGGTGCCGTCGGGGCTCGAGCGCCGCCGGGTTTCGCGCTCGCTGTGGCAGGCGTGCGAGGCGCTGCTGTCGTCGGTGGGCGACAGCCGCGCGGTCCGCAGGTCGCTCGACCAGTTGCGCTCCGCGTTTGATTGCGACGGCGTCGCGCTGTACGCGCTGGGCCCCGGCGGCGCGATCGAACCGTGGTGCGCGCGCGGGCTGTGGCGTGGAACGCCGGGCGACCTGCGTGACTGCATCAGCGTGCCGCTGTTGCGCGGTTCGGAGCGCGTCGGCACTCTCGACCTGCGTGCCCGTCACGGAGCACGCTGGCGACCGGAGCAGCTGGGCCTGGTGCGCACCGCGGCGGGCACGCTGGGAGCGGCGCTCGGGGCGCGGCTCGAACTCGACCGGCTGCGGCATCAACCGGGTCGCGACGCGGTGACCGGGTTTCCCGACGCGCGCGCGTTTCATGCGCGGCTCACGGAGGAGGCGGCTCGCGCGCATCGCCACGGGGTGGCGCTCGCCGTGGTCCAGATCGATCTCGACCACTTCGCGGCGCTCAATTCCCGATACGGTCGCGAGGTGGGGGACCGGGCCCTCGCCGAGGCCGCGCTCGTGCTCAAGCTCGCATTGCGAGAGAGCGACGTGATCGCGCGTCTCGGCGGAGACGGGTTCGCCGTGCTGCTGCCCGAGGCCGACAGCGCCGTCGCGCGCCGCTGCGCCGAGCGCCTGTGCCGCACGCTCGAGGACCACGATTTCTCCCGGATCGGCCGGCTCACGGCCTCGGCCGGCGTCGCGGCCAGCCCGCGCGACGGCGTGGATCCCGGCGAACTCATGCACGCGGCCGACTCCGCGCTGGGGGTGGCCAAGAAATCCGGCCGGCGTCGAGTGGCGTGCGCGGCCGCGGCCAACACGCATTGATCGGGAGTCCGCGATGACCTCCTCGTCGGTCCAGGCGGCATCGAATCCGACCGGGCCGCTGGCGCCCGCCCGTCTGCTGGTGGTGGACGACGAGCCCGCCGTGGTCGAGGTCTTCGAAGAATTTCTCAGGCTCCAGGGTTACCAGATCTCGACCGCCTCGAGCGGCGAGGACGCGGTAAGGATGATTCCGAATCTGCTGCCCGACATCATCCTGACCGACATCAACCTGCCCGGGCTCTCGGGGCTCGAAGTGATGCGGTTCGCGAAGACCGTGGATCCCGAAGTCGGCGTGATCGTCGTGACCGGCCATGCGTCCGCCTCGAACGCCATCGAGGCGCTGCGTCAGGGAGCCTTCAACTACATTCAGAAGCCCTTCGATCTCGACGAGATCCACGAGGTCGTCGAACGCGCGCTCGCGAATCGACGGCTGAAGGCCGTGAACCGCGAGCTGGTCGAAGACCTGCGGCAGAAGCACGAGATCCTCCAGCACCACGAGCAGGAATTGCGCGAGCGCGTGCGTGTGGCGACCTGGCAGATGACGGCGCTCTACGACGTCGGCAAGGAAATCATGGCCGACCTGGAACTGGTGCCGCGTCTCAAGCTGGTGGCGGCCCGGGGTGCCGATCTGTCGGGCGCGGCCGCCGCGGTCATCTATCTCAAGGGCGCGGACGACGGCCGGTTCCATGCCGCGCTCGCGCACGGCGTCGATCTCGCGGTCCGCGAATCGGTCGCACCGACGCCGCTCAACGCTCAGCCGCCGCTCGTGATGCCGGCGCTCGAGCACGGACCGGTCAGAAGCCGGCGCGCTCCCGGAGCCCCCGCGATCGAGCTCCCGGCGGTGCCGGCCGGGCGCTTCAACGATCTGATGGCGGTGCCGATGGTGAGCGGCGGCGAATGCGTGGGCGCGCTGATCCTTCTCGACAAGCCGGGGGGGTTCAGCGACGACGACGAGGGATTCATGTCGCTCTACGCGGCGCAGGCCGCGAACGCGGTGCGGAACTCGCAGCTGTACGAGCACACCAAGAGCCTGGATCGGCTGAAGTCCGAATTCGTGGCGGTGGTCTCGCACGAGATCCGGACCCCGCTCACTTCGGTGAAGGGGGCGGTGGAACTGCTTTCGGACGACCACTACTTCCACAACAACGAACACCAGGCCAAGCTGCTCTCGATCGCGCACGCGAACACCGAGCGCCTGCTGGTCCTGATCAATTCGATCCTCGATTTCTCGAAGCTGGAGGCGGTGGCGCTCGCGATGAACATGGAACGGCAGCGCCTCGAGCCGCTGATCCAGCAGGCCGCGTACAATCTGCGCACGCTGCTCGATGAACGGCGCATTCAGCTGTCGGTGGACCTGTCGGCTGAACTGCCGGACCTGATGCTGGATCCCAACCGCGTGGCCCAGGTCATCACGAACCTGCTCTCGAACGCCATCAAGTTTTCTCCGGAGGGCGGCCGCATCGAAGTGACCGCGGAGCCCTGGGAAGGCGCGGTGCGCGTCGGCGTGCGCGACTACGGCGAGGGCATCGCGGCGCAGGACATGCCGAAGCTGTTCAAGAGGTTCTCGCAGATCGATTCGGGCTCGACGCGCAAGGTGGGCGGCACCGGGCTGGGACTCGTGATCAGCAAGGGGATCGTCGAGCAACACGGCGGAAGGATCTGGGTGGACAGCGTGCCCGCGCAGGGAAGCACGTTCTATTTCACGCTTCCGATCGCCGAGTTCGTGCGCAGCTGAGAGCCGCCCGGGGCGTCGGCACTTGATTCTTCACGCGCCGGTCGATAACGTGCGCGTGTCGCGAAATTGAAACGCAGGTCAAGGTCCTACCCGCACCCGCTACCCTCATGAGCGCCACGGACGACGCTGGGGCTTCCATTCCATCCGCCGACCCGAGCCGGTCGCATCGCCGGGGGTTAGGCCCATGGCTGACGCTCTATGGCGCGTTCGCCGGAGCGTTGCTGGCGTGCGCGTTCCTCGCGGCTCCTGGAGTGCTGCCTTCGATTCCCCGCTACGCAAGCCGTGTGCGCTCGGGCTCAGGAATGATCGAGGTGCGCGCCGCAAGCCGGAACGAGCTGCGAGAGCGCACCGCGCTTCTCCTGGGAGCGGCCGACGGCTCGGCGAATTTGGCGAGGCGGCGGATCGCGGACCGGCGGGCGGAGTGGGCGGCGGGCCCGCTCGGCCCGCTGGCGGCTCTGGCTCCCGAATCCCGCTGCGCGGCGCTGCTGCGCGCGCGCTCCGAAATCGGCCGCACGCTGGTCGGCGAAAGCGCGACCGCGACTCCCTCCGAGGGCTCGGCGGCGCTCGAGCGCGCGGATCGCGCCGTGGAGGAGGCGGTGCTCGCGGGAAGGCCCGACGGGCTGCGGGAGCTGCTCGGTGCCGCCGACCGCGCGGAGGCGGAATGGATCGCGGCCGAGCCGGTCGCGGCCGAACGCCTGGCGCGCTGGCGATCGCGCGAACGGGATCGCGCCGAACAGTTCGAACTGGGTGCGCAGGGGATCGAATCCGCGGTCACCGCGCTTCAGCGGGATCTCATCCGCCAGTGGTTGCCGGAATTCGCGCTGGAGCTGGAGCCGTCCGCGTCCGCGACGCTCGAAGCGGCGGCGGGCGGCGGCGCTGCGACGGCGCCGCGCCCGCTCGCGATGCCGTGGGCGCTCGCGGCGCTGCTGGGATCGTTCGCGGGCGGCGTCACGGGGTTCGTGCTCGAGCGGCGGGTGCCGCGCTCGCATCACCCCGATCGAGCGGCGCGGATCGTTCGCGAGGCCCGCGTCGCCGGCGCTTCGGACGCGCGGCTGCACATCGTGAGCGCGAAAGATGCGCTGGGTATCGCCGCCGCCGCCTGCGACATCGCGGCGCCGTTTCTGGCGCGCGAGGAGCGCGTGCTCGTGATCGACGCGGGACGAGGTCTCGAGCTCCACACCCGCTTCGGGTGCCGCGCGCGCGGGGGACTCTCCGACTGCGTGCGTGGCGAGCTTCCCCTGCTGGGAGCGGTGCAAAGCGTGGGAATTCACAGATTCTACCTGCTGGCCTCCGGAGCCGGGGCGCCCGGGCCGTGGCCCGACGCGGCGCGCGTCGTGGACGAAGGCCTCGCGCACTTCGCGCGGGTCATCGTCGCGGTGGATCGCATGGCGCCGCACGCGTGTGGCGACGCGCTGCGAGGGCGGGTGCTCGAAGGCTGGTGGCCGCATTCCGCATCGGGCCACGTGAGCGGCGCCGAGACCCTCTCCGCTCGTCTGGGCATCGCGTTGCAAGCCTTCGCGTTGTCGCCCGCCTCTGAACGCCTGCTGGAAGCCCTTCCGGAAACCATCCGATCTATGAACGCGGCTGTGCCTCGCGGCGAAAGCGGCGCCGCGCATGATCAACCCCGCGCACCGACGCCGCACGTCACGGCGCTGGCGCCGGACCCCGAGGAACCGGCGCTGCTCGAGGTCGCGAGGCCATCGCCCGATGATCCTGCCCTGCGCAGGAAACTGCGCGAAGCGATGGAGCGCCGCGGACCGGGCGTGCTGGGCTCCGACGCCCGGATGCGCGAGAGGCTGCGCTTCCTGATGTGGATGCGGCGCGTCCAGTCCGAGAGTCGAAAGAGCGAGGCGACCCGCATCGCCTGACGCCTCAAGGCTCTCGCTCGCGGTGTTGCGCGCCGCGGTTCGGGCCGATAACGTGCAGGAACAGGTCTTGTCCGTTGCGTCAATCGGGAGGCCGACCTTGCGCATTCTCGTGACCGGTGGTGCGGGGTTCATTGGCTCGCACGTCGTGGATCAATTCGTCGAACAGGGCCACGAAGTGGCGGTGTTCGACGATCTGTCGAGCGGGCGCCGGGAATTCGTGAATCCGAAGGCGCGGCTCGTGGTCGGGGACCTGACCGACTCGAACGCGATCGAGCGCTGCGTCGCGGAATTCCGTCCCGAGGTCGTGGATCATCATGCGGCCCAGATCGACGTGCGCAGGTCGGTCGAGGATCCGGCTCTCGATGCGCGCACGAACATCCTCGGCGCGCTCGCGCTGCTCGGGAGTTGCAGGCGCCACGGCGTTCGGAAGTTCATCTATGCCTCGACCGGCGGAGCGCTCTACGGGGAAGGCCGGTTCCTGCCGGCGACCGAAGATCATCCGATCAACCCCGAGTCGCCGTACGGCGTGAGCAAGCACACCCTGGAGCACTACCTCTACCTGTGGAAGCGGCTCCACAACCTCGACTACACCGTGCTGCGCTATCCGAACGTGTATGGCCCGCGCCAGAATCCGCACGGCGAGGCGGGCGTCAACGCGATCTTCATCGGGCTGATGCTGCGCGGGAAGCGCCCGCGCATCTTCGGCGATGGCGAACAGGTGCGCGACTACCTCTACGTCGCGGATGTCGTGGAAGCGAACCGGCTCGCGCTCTCGAAGGGGGGCGGTGAGATGCTGAATCTGGGCACCGGGGTGGGCACCTCGGTGAACGACATCGTGCGCGAGCTCAAGTCGATCCTCGCGTTCGAGGGAGAGGCTCTCTACGAGGCGCCGCGTCCGGGCGAAGTCAAGCGCATCTACCTCGACGCCTAGCGAGCCAGGGCGGTGCTGGGCTGGGCGCCTCGCGTCTCGTTTCGGGAGGGACTCGAGAAGACCGTGGCGTGGTCGCGAACGGCCGGACTGTGATCGCGCTCAGCGCGTGAGCCGCAGTGCCGCGGATCCGTACGCGCCCGCGCTCGACGCGTCGGACACGTGTCCGGCATTCGCGATCCAGCGATAGCCGGCGTTCACGGAAACGTCCACGCCGCCGGCAGGCCACCAGCGCGCGCCCAGTTCCGTCTCGCGCGTGCGCTCGACCACGCCCAGAAAATGCGAAGCGGACTCCCTCGCCGAACCCGGGACGTACGCGTCGTCGAGCGTCCCTTCTCCCCGATCGGTGCTCGCGGCGCGCGCGCTCCACTGCCAGGCCGCGGATGGATCCCAGTTCACGTAGACGCGCAGGCGCCGGCTGTCGGGGCCGGTCGGAAATCCGATCGGCAGTCCCTGCGCCCGGAACTCCCGACCGTAGGAGGACGTGTACACGTAACGCCACACCCGGGTCAGCTCTCCGCCCCAGCTCAGTCGCTCCCGCCCGATCATTCCCGCTCCGTTCCAGCCCAGCTGCCACGCGATCTTGTCGGGATTCTCAGAGGTCTTCGCGTGCAGGTCATCGACCGCGATCTCTCCGTAGAACCGCGCACCGTCCGTGGCTCGCCACGCCGCGTCCAGGCCGAACAGAACGTTGTTCCGCAGCGCATCCAAGGAATCGGGCGAGTCCTGCACCAGCAGCCGCTGCACGATGACGTACGGCACGACCCCCACGACGTAGAGCGGCTGCACCCCCGAGGCGCGATAGCGCGCGGCCTCGGTCACTCCGAGGCGCCAGCGCGGATGAGGCTGCCATTCGAGCCGGTGCGCGGCGAGCTGCTCACCGGCCGCCGCATCGAGCGTGGCGCTGAGCGCGATTCCATCGAGGCGCAGCCCGGCCAGCCGTCCGCGGAACGCGAGAGCGGTCATCGGAGCCGAGGTGCGCGAGATCACGAGCGAACCCTCTTCACCGGGCCCGAAGTGCCAGCGGTTGCGCCCGATTTGAGCGCCCCATGCGTCGTCCGCACCCGCGTAGGAGAGATAGCTCTCCTCGGTGAGCGTCGTCACGTCGGTGTTCGCGACCACCGGATCGGCAAACGATCGGGCGTGGTCAAAATGGCCGACCACCAGGTGGGAGAACATCAGCCAGTGGTCGACCGCGATCGCGGTGCGCACATGAAGTCCCGACGCCGAGGCGAACGTCGCGGTGTCGGCGTCGGCCTCCCCGCGGCCCTCGATGCCGGCCGAAACTTCGAAACTCCGGCCTTCAGGACCGCGCGACAGCAGGCGCGGAGTCGGGGGCCAGCGCGAATCGGTCACGAATCCGGCGCCGGATTCGCGTCCGATCACGCGCTCGATGCGCGCGAGCGACACCGAGGCCGAGGCGGACGTGAGGCCGGGCCCGCCGCCCTGGATCTCGCGGATCGTGAGCGGCCGCGTGAAGAGATGCGGCAGCCGGATGCGGCCCGCGGTCGCGGAATCGGAAAACAGATCGAGGATGCGAAGCTCGCTCTCGATCGGGTCTCCCACCGGGAGGAACTGAGTCGGCGCCGCCGCGGCCCGCGTCGTGAGGATCAGCAGGGCGAGCGCGGAGAGCCGGAGGCGCGGCCGGAGCGTCAGCATGGCGCGGCATGCTATCAGCGCGTCCCGCGCACCGCCAGCCTCGGGCGCACGTCGCACGCGCGCCCGCGCGATCGCGCCGGTTTCGACCGCGCGCGGCGGCTATGCTAGGCTCCCTCGCTCTCATTTCGCGCGGCCCTCTTGGGGATCCGCGCGCCGAATCCCGGAGGACTCCCGCATGCGGCCCGGCAATCCCGAGGCGCTCCAGCTCCCGTACGACCCCGCCCGCGTCGAATCGCGGTGGTACGCGTACTGGGAGGAGCGCGGAGTATTCCGCCCCGAGGGAGCGGGCGGCCGCGCCTCGGAGTCCGCGCGACCGTTCGTGATCGCGATTCCACCGCCGAACGTGACCGGCTCGCTCACCATGGGCCACCTGCTCGGGGAATCCATTCGCGACCTGATCGTGCGCTGGCAGCGCATGGAGGGGCGCGAGACGCTCTACGTTCCGGGCACCGATCACGCCGGCATCGCCACGCAGAATGTGGTCGAGAAGAAGCTCCGTGAAGACGGCCGGTCGCGCCACGAACTGGGTCGCGAGGGCTTCCTCGCGGAGGTCGCGGCGTGGAAGGAGCAGTACGGCGGTCTGATCCTGCGCCAGATGCGCCGGCTCGGCACCACGCCCGACTGGAGCCGCGAGCGTTTCACGCTCGATCCCGCCTATTCGCGCGCCGTGCTCGAGGTGTTCCGCCGGCTCTACGACAAGGATCTCATCTATCGCGGGCGCTACATCGTCAACTGGTGTCCGCGTTGCCGCACCGCGCTGTCCGACGAGGAAGTGGATCACGTCGAGACTCCGGGCTCGCTGTGGTTTCTCCGCTATCCGATCCAGGGCAGCGACAAGTTCATCACGGTCGCCACCACCCGTCCCGAGACCATGCTGGGCGACACCGCGGTGGCGGTGAACCCGAAGGACCGCCGCTACGCGAAGCTGGTGGGAAAGACCGCGGTGCTGCCGCTGGTGCGCCGCGAGATTCCGATCGTGGCCGACGACAGTGTGGAACCCCGCTTCGGAACCGGCGCGGTCAAGGTGACGCCCGCCCACGATCCCAACGACTTTCAGACCGGCAGGCGCCACACTCTCGCCGAGCTGATCGTGATGGACGAAGGCGGCGTGATGAACGAGAACGCCGGGGATTTCCGAGGCCTCGACCGTTTCGAAGCGCGCAAGCGCATCGTGGCGGTGTTGCAGGACGCGGGCTACATCGAGAAGATCGAGCCGCACACCGCCAGCATCGGCCACTGTTCGCGCTGCGACACGGTGATCGAGCCGTACCTGTCGTGGCAATGGTTCGTGAAGATGGCGCCACTCGCCGCGCCCGCCATCGAGGCGGCGAAGAAGGGACGCGTCAAGTTCTTCCCGTCGCGCTGGAAGAAGGTGTACCTGCACTGGCTCGAGAACCTCCACGACTGGTGCATTTCGCGGCAGCTGTGGTGGGGGCACCGGATCCCGGTGTGGTACCGCGGCGACGAAATGGTGGTGTCGATCGAGGCGCCCGCGGGCGACGGCTGGCGCCAGGACGAGGACGTCCTCGATACCTGGTTCAGCTCGTGGCTGTGGCCGTTCGCGATCCTCGGCTGGCCCGAGAGCACCGCCGATCTGCAACGCTTCTACCCCAACAGCCTGATGGTCACGGGCAGCGACATCATCTTCTTCTGGGTCGCGCGCATGATCATGGCCGGTATCGAGTTTCGGG
>JACOSU010000156.1 GCA_016178685.1 Candidatus Eiseniibacteriota bacterium
GAGAACGAGAGGAACGCCGTGTGCGGGACCTCGCCGGTCAGACGTGCGAAATGATCCGCGGCCAGAATCCCGATTTCGGCGAGTTGCGGTGCGTCGGGATCGGGCACCACGCCGCAGTCCGCGAACACCATCGCGCGCTCCCCGGCGCCGCCGCGCGCCGGAAACACCATCAGGAAGAACGAAGACACCCGCGTGAAGCCGTGGCTGAGGCCGATCAGCCACAGGGCCGACCGCAGCACGTCGGCGCTGGTGCGCGAGGCGCCCGCCACGAAGCAATCCGCGAGCCCGGCCCGTACGCGCGCCGCCGCCTGAAACAGCGGATCGCGCGCCAGCGAATCGAGCGCCGCGCTCCCCAGCCGGTCGCCGCGAACTTCCTGCAGCGCGCGCGACGTGCGCTCGATCTCGGAGGCCTCGGCCGAGTCGGCGAGCGCCACACCGGTCAGCGGCAGATCGGCGCTGCGCGCGGTGCGTCGCGCGGCTTCGCGGGATCCCAGCAACGTGACGTCCGCGAGCCGTTCGCGCGCGAGGCGGTCGGCCGCGCGCACCACTCGCGGATCGTCGACCTCGCACAGCACCAGGCGGCGCGGCGCGAGGCGCACGCGCTGGCGCAGCCGGTCGAGGATCGCGGTCATGCGCGCGGCGCACCCCGGCGTGCGCGGCCGCGGCCTCTTGCCGCGCCCGTCGCTTCGGCGGCTCGCAGGCGCGCCCGCAGCCGCTGCTCCACGCTCTGCGGCACGAGACCCTTGATGCTGCCCCCCAGCCGTGCGACCTCCTTGACCAGCGTCGCGTTCAGATACGTGTACTGCTGGCTCGGCATCAGGAACGCCACCTCGACTCCCGAATTGAGGCGCCGGTTCATGAGCGCCATCTGGAACTCGAACTCGAAATCGCTCACCGCGCGAAGTCCCCGGATCATGACCTGCGCTCCGACCCGCCGCGCGCAATCCACGACCAGATCCGAGAATTCGATCACTTCGATCCGGCGCATCGCGCGCGTCGCCGACCGGATCATCTCGACCCGCTCCTCCACCGGAAACAGCGCGCCCTTCGCCGGATTGTGCGCCACCGCGACGACCACACGGTCGAACAGCCGCGCGGCGCGGCGCGTGAGATCGAGGTGTCCGTTCGTGAACGGATCGAAGGTCCCGGGGAACAGCGCGCAGCGTTCGATGCTCATGACGCTCTCTCCTTGTGCGCCGGGCCCTCCGACGAATCGCCCCGGCGGTACGTGGAAATTCGAGTTTCTCCGTAGCGCTTCTCCCGCACGCGGACCAGCGCTCCGCAGCGGTCCGGCACGTCGTCGCGCGCGTGATGTTCAAGCACGACGCGGGCCATGGCCTTGAGATCGAAGTTCCCGAGCCCCGCCAGCGTCTCCCGCGCCACCGATCCGCCGTAGGGCGGATCGAGCAGCACCAGATCCGCACGCTCGATCGGGGTGCGCAGCCGCTTCAAGCCCTGTGGGAGAGAAACACTCCAAACCGTTGTCCACTGGACGATTCCGAGATCGGTCAGATTCTCCTCAAGGACCCGGCGGGCGTTCCGGTCGAATTCCACGAAATCGGCATGCGCGGCTCCGCGAGAAAGCGCCTCGATGCCCAGCGCGCCGGACCCCGCGTACAGATCCACGACGCGGAGGCCGGCGAGCGGCTCGAGCGTCATGAATACCGCCTCTCGCACGCGGTCGGTGGTCGGCCGCGTCGCGAGTCCGCGCGGCGCCCGCAAGCGCCGGCCACCGAGAGTACCCGCGATCACGCGCACGGGAGCGGGAGTCTGGGACAGCCTCCGGGGGGTGTCAAGCGACGGCGGCCCCGCCGTGCACGTCGATCGGATGTGCGAATTCGAGCGCTCAAGGCAGGCTCACGTCTTCCCATCCGCGAGGGACGGACAACATGAAATCGGCGCGACCCCGCGCGTGAGAGAAGCGCCACGAGGACAGCCGATAGAGGGAGCGCCCTCCCGCTTCCTCCGCGACCTCGAGCCGCGCGGGCAAGTCGCCCTCCAGCGTCACCCATGCGCTGTCGGCCACGCCCTCCCCCTCGCCTCGCACGATCAGCAGCCGCCCATCCGGGAGCCGGCGCTCGCGAAAGCGCCCGCGCTCCCGCCCCAGCAACAGCTCCCACCACGACAGCGCTGCGCGCGACCGGTCGGGTCCCATTCGCACGCATTGCCGCAGCGCCGGCTGCAACCACTCTCCGCCGTCCGGCCGGAGCGTGATCTTCTCGCCGGTCGCGTCGAATTCGAGTTTCGCGAAACCGGGTGGCTCGAGGATCACGCGACCCCGCACGCGGCGCTCTCCTTCCGGATCCGAGAAGCGTCGTTCGAGCCTCACCTCGGCGCGTCCGCTCGCGCTCACCCGATCGAAGAACGGAGTCAATGCCGATGGCGCTCCGCTCTGCGAAGCGTGCGCGGCGCGAAGCCACTCGCAGGCGAGGGTCAGGAACACCGCGCCTGCGACGTTCCCGAGGAACGGTGGGCGCGAATGGCGGCGCCCGATCGAACCCGGGCGCGTGTTCACGGGGACGTCTCGTGGGCGAACGCATTCATCACATCCGGCCACGCCAGTCGCTCGGCGTGCGCCGGCGGCGCCACACGAAAGTGCTCCGGATCGTGCGCCGCGGGGATGTGGGTCCGCTCCACGCGGCACGTCAGGCGCGCTGAGCTTTCACCGGCCTCGATCTCGAACCGCGCGGGCCACGCGACGCGATCCCTGCTCCACTCGGCATAACCGATCCGCAGCGCTCCACGGCCGGTCCTCGCGCGTTCCACTTCGACCGGCAGTCCAGCGGAATTGACCGAGAGCCGCAGGCTGTCTCCGTGCTCGACCCAGCGCACGATTCGCAGGTCGCCCTGCCACGACGCGCCGGCCCACGCTTCTTCGGGAGGACGCCAGGCGGCCGCACAAGTGCGCACCACAAACTCGCCGGGATTCGGAACACCGAGTGATTCACCGGCGTCGGAGGCCTCGAGAAACCAGCGCCGTGAAGGAAGCAACGCGACCAGGCGGTCGGCTCGCCCTCCCACCTCGAACGCGGTGCCGAGCGGAGACCGCACGCGCAGACGGAAGGTGTCGGGAGCGCCGATCCTCAAATCTCCGAGCACGCCCGGCAGCGTTCCGACCGACGCGCCGCGCAGCCACAGCGCGATTTCCGCATCCAGGGAGGCGGCGCGTTCCTCGCGCGGTCCGAGCGCCGCCAGATAGCGCTCGTGCCGGGAGCCTGCATCGAGGTCCAACGCCCGATGCGCATGGGGAGCGCAACCCGTGAATGCGCAGACCGCGACGAGGGCGAGCGCCAGCCGGGGCGATCGGGGCGCCTTCGTCATTCCGGCCGCACCGCGGCCAGCACCGCGTCGGCCACCTGATCCGCGCTCTTGCCGTCGGTCGCTACGCGCCACGGTGCGGCGGCGCCGTAGAGTGCTCGCCGCTCTTCGAGCAGCGCGGCGAGGCGTGATTCCGCGTCGTGGCCCCGGAGCAGCGGACGCGCCGCCATCTGCGCTGCCACGCGCCGCGCCGCTTCGGCGGGACTCACCTCGAGCCACACCACGTCGCAGCGCTCGCGCAGGCGCGCCCGGTGCGCGGGATCGAGAACGATGCCGCCCCCGCAGGCGAGAACGCGGACGCCGGCCCGCAGCACGCGCTCGAGCAGCTCGCTCTCTCTCCGGCGGAACGCGCGCTCACCCTCGCGCTCGAACAGCTCCGCGATCGAGCATCCCTGCTCGGCCTCGATCATGGTATCGAGATCCGCCACCGACGCGCCCAACCGCTCGCCGATCCGCGCGGCGACCGCGCTCTTCCCGGCGCCCATGAGCCCGATCAGGGCGATCGGCTTCGCTTCGCGTGGTCCCATGCGCGCGAGCCTAGCACAGGCCACCGCCGGGGTTCGGGCTTCCCAAGCGAACGGCCGCCGGACCGTGAGGTCCGGCGGCCGCGCTGGCGGAAGGATCGGGTTAGTTGCTCGCCATCTCGGTCACCAGATGCGGCGTCACAAAGATGATCAGCTCGCGGTTCTGGTGGATGTCGTTCTGCGAGCGGAACAGCACGCCCAGCAGCGGCAGATCCTTCAAGTACGGCACGCCGCGGCGGACCGTCCCCTCGTTGGTGCGGATCAGACCGCCGATCACCGCGGTCTGGCCATCGTCCACCATGACGCGGGTATCGGCTTCGCTGGTGTTGATGATCACGCCACCCTGGACCGTGCTCTGCGTCGAGAGATCGCTGACCTCGGGGTGCAGGTCCATGATGATCTTCTTGTCCTTCGTGAGATGCGGCGTGACCTTGAGCTGAATACCGATGGTCTGCAGCTGGGACACCGGGTTGCCCGCCACGTCCTGCACGATCAGCGGAATCTTCTGGCCGACCAGGATCTTGGCCTCGCGATTGTCCACCGTCGTGATGCGCGGGTTCGAGATGATGTTGGCCTTGCGGTCCTGCTCCAGCGCCTGCAGCTGCGCTTCAAGGTCGCCCCAGCTCCTGAAGATTCCGTAGGTCAGCGTCGCGGCCGGATCCGGAATCGTGTTCGAGACGTCCGGGAACAGGTCCTGCGTGGCATCGTCCCCGGGGTGCAGCGGGGCCAGATCCAGCGGCTTGCCGGCCTGCGGATCGCCGAATGGATACACGTAGTGCTTGCTCTTGCCGCCAACCCGCCAGTCGATCCCGAAGCCGCGCAGCGCTTCGACGTCGACGTCCACCAGCTTGGCGGTGATCTCGATCTGCGGGGTCGTGGAGTCGAGATCCGAAGCCATCTTCTCGATCCGGTCCACGCTCGCCGGCAGGTCGGCCACGATCAGCGAATTCGTGCGATGTTCGACCTGCACTGAACCGCGCCGGGTGAGCGACGACTGAAGCGCCGTGGACAATTCGGCGGCGTTCGCATAGTTGAGCTTGATGATCCGGGTCTCGAGCGGCGCGACCTCCATCTGCTTGGCTCGCGCCGATTCACGCTCCAGAGCCTCTGCCGCCAGCTTGGGGCCTTCGTCAACACGGAGGATGCCGCCCTCGTCCACGTAATCCAGCCCGCCGGAGCGGAGCACGGTGCTCAGTGCATCCTCCCAGGTGACGTTCTTCAGGTTGACTCGGACCGTCCCCTTGATCGCGCTGCCCACGACAATGTTGCGCCCGCTGAACTCCGAAATGGCTCTCAGCACGGTACGGATGTCGGCGCCTTCGACCTCGAGACTGAACGTCCCGGATCCGGTCCTCACCATGCCCACCTGCTGCATGGCGGACGACGGCTGCGTCTCGGCGGACTGCGCTGCAACCGCGGTCAGCGAGATGCCGGCGACCAGAACCACGGTCGCCAGGATCTTAGCGGTTCCCATTCGAGTTCACTCCCTTCCGGGTCAGTGGAATCGCCACCGACTCTGTCTGGCCGTCCACGGTGATCTTCACCAGCACAGCATCCCGTTTCAGGCCGGTTACCTCGCCGTTCATCACCTTGTCGCCGGGCCGCAGCACCAGGCTGTTGCCCCGATTGTCCTCGGCCAGGGCGAACTTGTCGTTCGTTCCCCAGACGATGCCCACCACCTGGATTCCACCGATGTCGGGAGGCGCGTCCCCGCCCACGTCGTCTCCGACGAACCCGCCGTCGATCAACGACTGGAACGGATCGCGACGGCCGAGTGCGTTGTACTGGTAGGCAATCCGATCCTCGAGATGCGTGCCGGGCACGCTCGGCATTGCCGGCGCCGCGTTCGCGACCAGGGGGCCCGCCGAAATCGACACGATCGACGAATGCGCCGAGGCATTCCGCGCGTGAACCGTCTGGGCACTCTGCGTCGTGGA
>JACOSU010000157.1 GCA_016178685.1 Candidatus Eiseniibacteriota bacterium
GTGGCAGCAGAGGTTCGATGACCGCCCATTCTTCATCCGTGAGTTCGTAACGGCGCATCCGTTGTGCCCTCCCAGACCCGCCATCCGTAGCGGGCTGCGGGCAGTCTACGACTTGCGACCGTTCTCAAACAGAGCCTAGCCTTCGCTCGCCATGAGAACGGCCGGCGCGGTGATCATCGGCGGGGGAGTGGTCGGCTCATCGATCGCGTTCCATCTGCTGGAAGACGGCTTCAAGGGCGGCGTGCTGGTGGTCGAGCGCGACCCGACCTACGCGCGCGCGTCGTCCCGTCTCGCGATGGGAGGGATCCGTCAGCAGTTCGGAACCGCGGTCAACATCGCGCTGGTTCAACGCAGCATTCCGTTCTGGCGCTCGTTCGACGAGCGCATGGGAGGGGCTGGCGATCGGCCCCGCTCGAATTTTCGGCAACGCGGCTATCTCTTTCTCGTGAAGCACGATCAGGTGCCCGACTTCGAGCGGCGTCTGAAGCATCAACAACAGCTGGGAGTTCGCGTCGAGAGGCTGGGTGTCGCTGAAGTGAGCCGCCGGCTTCCGGACCTGGCACTCGAAGACATCGCGTTCGGCGTGTTCGGCCCCGACGACGGTTACGCGAATCCGCGCGAGGTGCTGAGGGGTTTTCGCGCCGGCGCCGAACGCGCGGGCGCCTCGTTCGTCGAGGACGAAGTGGTCGGGATCACGCGCCTGGGCGCGAGCGGGCGCCGCCGCGTGACGGGAGTCCGTCTGCGCGGCGGCGAGAGCATCGATTCACCGGTGATCGTGAACGCGGCGGGAGCGTGGGCCGCGCGGATCGGTGAGATGGCCGGGATCGAGCTTCCGATCCGGCCCGTGCGCCAGCACCTTTTCCGCTGTGCGCTTCCCGGCCGGTGGCCGTACCGGTTCCCGATGGTGATCGATCCCACCGGGGTCCACTGGCGGCACGACGACGGGGATTCGGGGAGCGAGGAGGATCGCATCATCGTCGCTCGCACGCGCCACGACGAGCCGGTCGGCGAAAATTTCGCGTGCGACGAATCCCGGTGGAGCCGCGAGTTCCTGCCGCCTCTTCTCGCGCGGCTCCCGCGCTTTCGCGATCTGCGCGTGATCGAGGGCTGGGCCGGACTCTACGAGATGACCCCCGATGCCAATCCTCTGCTCGGCGAACCTCCGACGCTCGCGGGATTCTTCGTCGCGGCGGGCTTCAGCGGGCACGGCCTGATGATGTCGCCCGCGGTGGGAAAGGCGCTGTCCGAAATCATACGCGAGGGCCGCGCCACCACCGTGGACGTCTCGCCGCTCGCCGTGGACCGCTTCGAGCGAGGCGCGCCGCTCGAGGACGCGGCGACGCTGTGACCGACTCGACGACGGGTCCGTCCGTCGTCCCGTGCGAGGAGTGCGGCTTTCCGGCCGCGGGCGGCGCGGCGGGCTGTCAGGCGATCTTCGATCGGATGCTGGCGGCGAGTTTCGAGCGCCGAGTTCCGCAGCCGGTCCACCGCCTGATGGTGGACGCGTACTCGGTGCAGCACCCGGATCGATACTGCCGCTCGGCGAAGTCGCTGGCCGCCCACCTGGGCGGGCTGTGCTGCTTCTTCGAATTCGGCGCCGAACCCGCGGTGGGCCGCGCGCTGCTTCGATGGCTGAACCGCCCCCGCGCGATCGTGAAGCCCGGGCTGCCCGACACGCGCGGCGTTCTCACCCTTGCGGAGGTGATCGAAGGGTCCGATCCCGGGGCGTTTCGGCTCGCCATCGAGCGCTGGGCGCGAGCCGCCTGGCAGGCCCACGCGGCGCTACATCCCGTGGCCCGCGGCTGGATCGCGGAGGCGCTGGACGCGCCGCCGGACGCGTCACCGCCTGCCGACGCTTGACGCGGTCCGCGGACGCACGGCCCCCGGCCGCTTGACGCGATCCGGAACGCCGTGGTAGAAACGTGCGTTCCGCACCCGGGAGCATGCCCGTCATTTCGCTCCCCGTTGGGGGTTGCGAGAAGTGGCCGGTCCTCCGGCGCAACCCACGACGCTTCAAGGAGAAGTCCCGATGTACGCGATCGTGAACATCAACGGCATTCAGACCCGTGTGGCGCCGGATGAGACGCTCGACGTCGCGCGCCTTTCGGGCGAGCCGGGAGCGAAGCTTGAGTTCGACCAGGTGCTGCTGCTCTCGGACGGCGAGAAGATTACGGTCGGTCGGCCCTACGTCGAGGGTGCGAGCCTGACGGCCGAAGTGGTGGACCACCACCGTGGCGAGAAGCTCCGCATCTTCAAGTTCAAGCGCCGGAGCGATTATCGGCGCCGTCGCGGCTACCGCGACGAGCTCACGCGCATTCGCGTGACCGGCATTCAGTCCTAGGAGCGAGACGTGGCTCACAAAAAAGGTCAGTCTTCGTCCAGGAACAATCGCGAATCGAACGCGCAACGCCTCGGCGTCAAGCGCTTCGGCGGGCAGCACGTGCTCGCGGGCAGCATCCTGGTGCGCCAGCGGGGCACGCGGATCTTCCCGGGAACCAACGTCGGCATCGGGAAGGACGACACGCTGTTCGCGATGGCGGAAGGGCTCGTCAAGTTCACGCGCTTCAAGGGGACGCGGCGCAGGGTGCACATCGTGCCGCGGACGGAAGGCGCCAGAGGCTAGCTTCATCCCGGTGTTGGTTTCGGTGCCACGCCCGCTCGAGCCTTCGGCTCACCGGGGACGTGGCGCTTCGGTTATGGGGGGGGGAACCCGACTCGAGGAGGAGGATCGTGAAGAACAAGGTCGCCGTGATCGGCGGCGGAAACGTGGGAGCCAGCGCCGCGCTGTTCATCGCCGAACGCGCGCTCGCGAACGTGACGCTGATCGACATCGTGGACGGGATGCCCCAGGGCAAGTCGCTCGACATGCAGCAGGCCGCGCCGCTGTGGCACAAGGCGCCGACGCTCGAGGGCTCGACCGATCTCGCGGCGGTTCGGGGCAGCGACGTGGTGGTGATGACCGCGGGATTTCCGCGCAAGCCCGGCATGTCGCGCTCGGATCTGCTCAAGGCCAATGCCGACATCATCCGGCCGGCCGCCCAGGCCGTGAAGAAGCATGCGCCGAACGCGACCGTCGTGGTGGTCACGAACCCGCTCGACGTGATGGCGCACCTGTTCTGGAAGATCAGCGCCTTCGCGAAGAACCGCGTGATCGGCATGGCCGGAATTCTCGACTCGGCGCGCATGCGCGCGTTTCTCGCGATGGAGCTCGGCGTTTCGGGATCCGATGTGCACGCGATGGTGCTGGGCGGCCACGGCGACTCGATGGTGCCGCTGCCGCGATTCACGACCGTCTCCGGCATCGCGATCACCGAGCTGCTCGCGAAGGACCGGATCGACGCGATCTCGCAGCGCACGCGCGAGGGCGGCGCCGAGATCGTCAAACTCCTGAAGACCGGCTCCGCCTACTACGCGCCGGCCATGAGCGCGGTCGAGATGGTCGAGGCGATCCTGACCGATCAGAAGCGCCTGGTGCCGTGCTCGGTGCTGCTCGAGGGCGAGTATGGCCTCAAGAATCTGTTCATCGGCGTGCCGATCGTGCTGGGCGGCCAGGGCGTCGAGAAGATCATCGAATTGAAGCTGACGCCCGATGAGCTCGCGGCGCTCCAGAAGAGTGGCAAGGACGTGAGCGACATGATCGCGGAGTTGAGCGTCGCGGTGTAGGCGGGACGGGATCCCGATGAGCGTCCTCGCCGTCATCCCCGCCCGCTTCGCGGCGCAGCGCTTTCCCGGCAAACCGCTCGCCCTGTTGTGGGGCAAACCCATGCTCCGCCACGTGTGGGAGCGCGCGCGGGCGGCGCGCGGCATCGACGAGCTGGTGATCGCGACCGACGACGACCGGATCGCCGAGGCGGCGCGCGGATGGGGCGCAGCGGTCGAGATCACATCAGCCGCGTGCGGGAGCGGAACAGATCGAGTGGCCGAGGTCGCGAGACGGCGGCCGGACGCGCGCGTGATCCTGAACCTGCAGGGCGACGAGCCCGAGCTCGAGAGCGAAGCGGTGTCGCGGCTGATCGAGGCGATGAAGGCCGACCCGAACCTCCGGATGGGGACGGTCGCGCACCACGAGAGCGACCCGCGCGTTCTGGCGGCCCCGGATGTGGTCAAGGTGGTGGTGGACGCCGACGGGTTCGCGCTCTACTTTAGCCGGGCGGACATCCCGAAGGCTTCGGGGGGCAGACCCGCGCTGCGGCACGCGGGCGTTTATGCGTTTCGGCGCGACCTGCTGCTCGAGTTCGCGTCGTGGCCGCCGTCGCGGCTCGAGCTGGCCGAGCGACTGGAGCAGTTGCGCGCGCTGGAGCGGGGCGTGCGCATCAAGGTGGTGCTAGGCGAGAGATCGTTCGCGGGCGTGGACACGCCGGAACAGATGGCGGCGCTGGAGAGGCGAGGGCCGCGATGAATCGCGGCCCCAGTTCGAGAAGCTCGGAGAAGGGATTCTGAGATGGCGAAGATCGTGGTGGTGACGGGAGGCGTGGTGTCCTCGCTCGGCAAGGGCATCGCGGCGGCGTCGCTCGCGATGCTGCTCAAGGCGCGCGGACTCCGCGTCACGCTCCAGAAGCTCGATCCCTACCTCAACATCGATCCCGGCACCATGTCGCCGTTCCAGCACGGTGAGGTCTACGTCACCGACGACGGCGCCGAGACCGACCTCGACCTCGGGCATTACGAACGCTTCACCGGCATCGCGCTGACGCGCAGTCACAACGTGACCGCCGGGCAGGTGTACGACTCGATCCTGTCGAAGGAGCGGCGCGGCGATTACCTGGGCCGCACGGTGCAGGTGATCCCGCACGTCACCGACGAGATCAAGCGACGCATCATGGGGCTCGGGCTCGCGACCCAGGCCGACGTGCACATCGTCGAGATCGGCGGCACGGTCGGCGACATCGAGTCGCTGCCGTTCCTCGAGGCGGTGCGTCAGCTCAAGCTCGAGCACCGCCGCGACGTGCTGTTCGTGCACGTGACGCTGGTGCCGTTCATCAAGGCCGCAGGCGAGGTCAAGACCAAGCCCACCCAGCACTCGGTCAAGGAGCTGCGCGAGATCGGGATCCAGCCCGACATCCTGCTGTGCCGCAGCGAATCGCCATTGACGAGCGACGTTCGCGAGAAGATCGCGCTGTTCTGCAACGTGCCGAGCGAAGCCGTGATCGCGGCCACCGACGTGAGCTCGATCTACGAGGTGCCGCAGGTGTTCCACTCGGGCGGCCTCGATTCTCTGGTGGTGCGCGAGCTGGGCCTCGAGGCCGGAGATCCCGACCTGAAGGCGTGGAACGAATACGTCTCGCACGTCAAGAATCCCGAGAAGACCTGCGTGATCGCGGTGGTCGGCAAGTACACGCACGTGCGCGACGCGTACAAAAGCATCATCGAAGCGTTCGTTCACGCCGGGGCAGCGAACCGCGCGCGCGCCGAGCTGCGCTGGGTCGAGGGCGAGGACGTCGAACACAAGGGCGCTGCCGAGCGGCTGGCCGACGTGGACGGTGTGGTGGTTCCTGGCGGGTTCGGCGAGCGCGGCATCGAGGGCAAGATCCTCGCCGCCGAGTACGCGCGCGAGCACAGCATCCCGTATCTGGGACTGTGTCTCGGAATGCAGGTCGCGACCATCGAATTCGCGCGTCACGTCGCGGGCCTGCCCGAGGCCAACTCGAGCGAGTTCGAGCCCGCGACCCCGCACAAGGTGATCGATCTGATGCCGGACCAGTCGGGCATCACGGAGAAGGGCGGCACCATGCGCCTCGGCGCCTACAAGTGCGCACTGCGCGAGGGCAGCCTCGCCCAGCGCGCCTACGGGCGCACCGAGGTCGAGGAGCGACATCGCCACCGCTACGAGTTCAACAACAAGTACGCGGCCGCCATGCCGTCGCGCGGACTGGTGCTGTCCGGCAAGTGCGTGGGCCGCGAACTGGTCGAGATCATCGAGCTGCCCGATCACCCGTGGTTCCTGGCGGTGCAGTTCCACCCCGAGCTGAAGTCGCGCCCGCACGAGCCGCATCCGCTGTTCCGCGATTTCGTGCGCGCCGCGCTCGAGCGGCGTCGCGCGCGCCTGGGCGACGACCGCCATGGGTCGGAATCCGCGAAGCCGCCTGCGGGACCGGCCGCCCGCGACGCAGGCCGCGCGCGCAGCGGATCGGCGTGAAACCCTTCCAAATCGGCGACGCCGAGATCGGTGGCCCGCAGCTGTTCGTGCTGGCCGGGCCGTGCGTGGTCGAGAGCGCCGATCTGTGTCTGTCGGTCGCGGGGCGGCTCAAGGCCGCGTGCGCGGTTCGCGGCCTGCCGTTCGTATTCAAGGCGTCGTACCGGAAGGCGAACCGCTCGAGTGCGCGATCGTTCGAGGGGCTCGGCATGGACGAAGCGCTCGCCGCGCTGGCGCGGGTCAAGCGCGAGATCGGCGTGCCGGTGATCACCGACGTGCACGAGACCGGTGAGGTCCGCGCCGCGGCCGAAGTGGCGGACGCTCTCCAGATCCCCGCGTTCCTCTGCCGCCAGAGTGCGCTGCTCGCGGCGGCGGCCGCGACCGGGTGCGCCGTGAACGTGAAGAAGGGGCAGTTCCTGTCGCCGCATGGCATGGCGAACGTGGTCGAGAAGCTGACGCTTTCAGGATGCGAGCGCATGATGCTCACCGAGCGCGGCACCACGTTCGGCTACGGCGACCTGGTGGTGGACATGCGCTCTCTCGTGATTCTCAGCGAGAACGGCTGGCCGGTGGTGTTCGATGCCACGCACAGCCTTCAGAGCCCGGGCGGCGCCGTGACCGACGGGCTGCGCGAGTTCGCGTTCCCGCTGATGCGCGCCGCGGTGGCGTGCGGGGTGGATGGGCTGTTCTTCGAGACCCACCCCGATCCCGACCGCGCGATGAGCGACGCCGCGACCCAGCTCCCGCTCGACCTCGCGGAGGCGTTCCTCGACGATGCCCGCCGCGTGCGCGAGGCGGTGGCCGGGCGCGACGGACCGGTCCCGCACGCAGCGGGCGCGAAGCGGCGCCATGGCTGAGGCCCCGATCGCGCATCCCGTCAAGATTCTGTTTCTCGACGTGGACGGCACGCTCACCGACGGCGTGATCGGCTTCACGCGCGAGGGCGACTTCCGCCATTTCTGGGTGCGCGACGGACTGGCGCTCGAGTGGGCGCGGGATCTCGGCGTGCTGCCGGTCGTCATTTCGGGGCGGGCGTCGGCGGCGGTGGCGGCGCGCATGGAGGACCTCAACCTCGAATATTACCTGGGCGCGAAGGACAAGGTGGCGCTGGCCGAGAATGTGCTGACCCGCGAGGGAGCGCGCTGGGAGGATTGCGCGATGGTGGGCGACGATCTGCCCGA
>JACOSU010000158.1 GCA_016178685.1 Candidatus Eiseniibacteriota bacterium
CACGCTCGCCCACGGCGCATACGAAAACTTCAGGATCATTCCCGTCATCGCCAGCCCGAGGAAGCTGGTGACGACGGTCAGGTGCAGGTTGCGCTCGAAGGTCCGGAAGCGCCGCACATACACCTCGCCTTCCAGCGCGTGCGCCTTCTTCAGCGCTCCCCGATATGCCAGCGACCGCGGCAGCCACAGCGCCGTGTGCGCGCCCGAGATCACCAGGGTCCCGATCAGCAGCGACGTCATTCCCCAGAACGTGTAGAACAGCATCGGGTAGCGGACCGGGTCGTGGTGCGTCGCGTGCGTCAGGTAGCCCGCGAACTGCCGATGCGCTCCCGTATGGCACTGCGCGCACGTCTTGACGATATTGTTGCGGCTCAGCTTCGACCGCGGATCGGTCACCGGCAGCACGTTGTGCGCGCCGTGGCAGTCGTAGCACTTGGCCGTTTTCAGATAGCCCAGCTTCGACACCTTGCCGTGGTACGTCTCGAAATACGCCTCGGTGATCTTCTCGTGGCAGCGCCCGCACTGATCCATGATGTGCAGCCGGAAGTTCGAGAGGTCCGTCCGCTGGATGCTGTGGGCCGAGTGGCAGTCCGCGCACACCGGCTGCTGCTTCGTCGTCTTGAACGCTTCGGGCGAATGCACGCTGGTGACGAATTGCTCGTAAATCCCCCGGTGACACTTCGCGCACGTCTTGGGCACGTTCGCCCGATTCACGCTCGACCGCGGGTCGCTGGCCGGCAGCTCCATGTGCGCCGTGTGGCACTGCGCGCAGTTCGCGGTCACGGTCAGGCCCGCCTCCAGCAAGCCCTTGCCGTGAATGCTCTCCGAGTAGTTCTCGACGATGTTGTGTTGCTTGCCGTTGTAGCGCACGGCCGCTTTCTGCCCGGTGCGGTGGCACTTCGCGCACAACGCTGGCACGTTGCGCGAAAACGTCGGCGAGTTCAGCTCGTTTTTGCTGAGGACACCGTGGCTGCCATGGCAGTCGCGGCACTCGGGCGCGTCGGGGCTGCCCTTCGCCGACAGTTGCCCGTGCGTGCTCTCCCGATACTGCATCACCTGGTCGTTATGGCAAATCGAGCAATCGACCTTCGGCGCCATCGTCTTGCACGGTCGTTCGCTGGAGGGCGTTCCGCTGGTGTGGCACTGCACGCATGCCACCTTGACGTGGCGCGAGTGCTGCAACTCGTCGAGGTTGACGAACAGCGAGACCGTCTTTCCGGCGCGCACCGTCTTCAGGCTGGAATCGCCGTGGCAGCGCAGGCAGTCACGCTCGCTCATGCCGTCGGGATAGAAGACCTTGCGGATCTTGTGCGGCTCGTGGCAATCGACGCACGCCGGGATGAGGTGCGGCTGCTTCTCCCAGAGCTCGCCGCGGATCACCTTACGGTGTACCATCTCGATCTGCGCGTGGCATTTGGTGCAGGTCTTGGCGATATTCTGTTTGGCGATCGAGGACTGGGGATTGTCGTGCGGCAGCACCTGGTGGGCCGTGTGGCAACTGGTGCAGACCGCGGTGACGGTCAAACCGCGTTTGAA
>JACOSU010000159.1 GCA_016178685.1 Candidatus Eiseniibacteriota bacterium
ACCACCAAGGCGAGCGGGCTGGGCATCGGGCTCACGCAGTGCCGCAGCATCGTCGAGGCGCACGGGGGCACCATCGCGGTCGAAAGCGCCGTGGGTTCCGGCACGCGTTTCCGCGTGGATCTTCCGGCCGAGGCCGGGGGGGCCGGGAGCCGGGCATGAGCGCGCGAACCCTGCTGATCGTGGATGACGAGGAGTCGATCCGGAATCAATTGCGCTGGGGTCTGGCGGGCGACTACGAGGTCGTGACCGCCGGAAACGTCGAAGAGGCGCGTCGCGCCCTGCGGGAAGCGAAACCGAGCGTGGTGACGCTCGACGTCATGCTGAGCGCGCCGGGCGGCCCGTCCGACGAGGGTCTGCTTCTGCTCGACGAGATCCTCGACCGCCATCCGTTCACCAAGGTGATCATGGTGACCGGTAACGACCACCACGATACCGCCCTCGCCGCGCTTCAGCGCGGGGCGGTGGACTGGTATTCGAAGCCGATCGAACTGGAGGAGCTCAAGATCATCCTCGGCCGCGCGTTCCACATCCGCGCGATCGAACAGGCCAACAATCCGGGCGCGCGCGACGGAAGACGCCGCTACCACAAGCTGGTCGGCGAATCCGCGGCGATTCGCAAGGTGTTCGCGCTGGTGGATCGCGTCGCGAACACCGACGCGACGGTGCTGGTGGTGGGCGAGAACGGGACCGGGAAGGAGCTGGTCGCGCACGCGATCCACCAGGCCAGTCGGCGCCAGGCGGAGCCGTTCGTTCCGATCAACTGCGGCGCCATCCCGGAGGGGCTGCTCGAAAGCGAGCTGTTCGGCCACGAGCGTGGCGCGTTCACCGACGCGCACCGCACGCGCGAGGGCAAGTTCGAGCTGGCCGGGAGCGGGACGCTGTTCCTCGACGAGATCGGAGAGCTGCCGATCCATCTGCAGGTCAAGCTGCTCCGCTTCCTTCAGGATCATGTGGTGGAACGCATCGGCGGCCGCGAGCCCATCCGTGTGGACGCGCGCGTCGTCGCGGCCAGCAATCGGGACCTGCTGGGCGCGATCGCGAACGGCCGGTTCCGCGAGGACCTCCACTACCGGCTGAACGTGGTGAACATCCCGGTGCCGCCGCTGCGGGACCGCGGCGACGACCTGCGGTTGCTGGCCGAATATTTTCTCGAGTTCTACGCCCGCCATCACAAGCGCCGCATCCGCGGGTTCACGCAGTCGGCGCTGCGCGCGATCCAGGCGCATGCGTGGCCCGGCAACGTGCGCGAGCTCGAGAACCGCGTTCAGCGCGGCGTGATCCTCGCGCAGGACGCGTCCCTGCGTCCCGAGGATCTGGAGCTCGGAGAGGCCGAGGCTGCGCAGACGCGCACGCTGCAGCAGGCACGGGATGAATCCGAGCAGCGCCTGATTCTGGACGCGCTCACGCGCAACGCGGGCAACATCACGCGCGCCGCGCGCGACATCGACGTGAGCCGTCCGACGTTTCACGATCTGTTGCGCAAGCACGGGATCGACGCCGCGCGGTTCCGGCGCCCGGACCTGCCGGAGAGCGACGAAGACGGCGAATCCGCCGAGCAGCCTTGACGCGCGCGACGCACGACGATAGCGTGAGCGACTGAACGGTCCGACCCCGACCCTCAACCCGGGAAACCCTCATGACGCGTTGCCTGTTTCTCTCGACTCTGGCACTGGCGGTTGGCTGGAGCGGGCCCGCTTCCGGGGAGAGCGCCCCGACGACGGGCTCGCTCACCGTGCTGTCGAGGCCCGACGGCGCCGCGTTTCGACTGACCGGGCCGGCGGTGATCGTGGGCCGCGCTCCCATGACGCTCACGCGCGGTCTGGCCGGGCGCTACAAGATCGAGAGCCTCGATCCGGGATACGGCCACTGGCAGCGCACGCTCGATCTGAACGGGGCCACGGCCGACACGATCTGGATGACGCTGTCCCGCAAGAGCGCGATGTCCGCGGGCCTGCGCTCGCTGGTGATTCCGGGAACCGGCCAGTTCTACAGCAGCCGGCCGACGGCGGGCGCGGTGTTCATGGGGTCGGCGGCGGTTGCCGGAGGGATTTTCCTCTACTACGCCTACGAGTACCAGCAGCGTCTCGACGAATACAACGATGCCAATGACGCGTACCAGAACGCGACGGTGGTGAGCGACATCAACGCCGCGTTCGCCTCGCGGCAGAAGGCGTCCGAGCGGGCCGAGGACGCCTACAAGACCCGCCAGATCACGCTCGGCGTGCTGGGCGCAGTGTGGGGTCTCAACGTGATCGATGCGATCCGGCATTTTCCCAGCGTTCACGCCGGGGGATTGAGCCTCCGGCTGGAGCCGTCGGTGCGGGATGCGGGGCGCGAAGCCGCGCTGGCCGTGCAGGTGAGGTACTGACATGACCCATCGATCGAAGACTCTGGCCGTCGTCGCCGCGCTGTTGCTTCTGTCCGGCTGCGCGCGCAAGCACCTGATCGATCCGCCGCACAACTCGCCGCACGACCCGCAGAGCCCGGGCGCGCCCGCGGCTCCCGGCAAGCCGGGCGCGGTGACCGCCGACAGCGTGACCGCGACCTCCGTCACGCTGCGCTGGAACGTCGGCGATTCCACGGGAGTGGCGTCCTACCGCGTCTACGTCGAAGGACCGGGTGAGACCGCGTACCAGTTGCGCGTCACCTCCACCATCCAGCACGCCACGGTCGCGAATCTGCAGACCGGCCAGTCCTACCTGTTCAAGATCGCGGGCGTGAATGGCGCGGGGGTCGAGGGCCCGGGCTCGGATCCGATCGCGGTGCGTCCGGCGCTGCTCGGGATCTCCCTGAACGGGGGGTCTCCGTACACCAGCAACACCACGGTGGGGGTGCAGGCGACGGCGCCGGGATTCAACCAGATCCGGCTCGCGGCCCGGGTCGACAGTCTGGCGGGGCAGAGTTATCAGAATCTGGCGGCGAACGGACTCGCCAGCTTCCAGCTGACCGGCCCGGACGGGGCGAAGATCGTGTACGCGCAGTTCCGGGACGTGGTCTCGGGAGCCCAGTCGGAAGTGCTCTCGGATCGGATCACGCTCGATCGCGTCGCCCAGATTCTTTCCGTGACCGAAAATACGGCAGGCGCGACCAAGACCGCCGGCCAGATCATCCACTTCACGGTGCTGGACGGTGAAACGGGCGGCAGCGCGTCGGTCGATATCGCGAGCGTGCGTACCGGGATCCGCCTGTTCGACGACGGCACGAACGGCGATACGATCGCGGACGACGGAACGTTCGCCGTGGACTGGACGGTCGAGCCCACCGTGGACGCCGCGAACGCGCAGGTGATCGGGCACTTCACCGACCGCGCCGGCAACGTCGCCTCACCGGTGTACGCTCCCGGCCTCGTCACGATCAAGAATCCGCCGCCGGCCGTGACGCTCCAGAGCGCGGTCAAGCAGGGCGGGGGAAAGGTGCTGCTGCAGTGGACGCAGAGCAGCGCGACCGACTTCTTCTCCTATCACGTGTGGCACTCCACCACCTCGCCGGTGCTCTCTTCGGCGAGCCGCATCCTCGACGCTACGATCACCGTGCGCAGCACGACCGCGTTCACGGACTCGGGGTTGACGGTCGGAACCAACACGTTCTTCGTGGTCGAGGTCGTGGACGCGGGCGGCAATTCCACGGCGAGCAATGAGCTGTCGGTGATCCCGACCGCGGTTTCGCCCGCTCCCGCGCTCTCGGCGCCCGCGCGCGGTGCGCCATCGCCGGCATCCGGAGCGCGCGAATCGGAAGGCGCGGCGCGGGGCGCGGGCGCGTCCACCCCGGCCGGCCCGCGGCCGGCGCGGCCGGGATCCCCCTAGCGTCGCCGTGGAACCGGGATATTTTCTCGCCATCGCTGGCAACATCGGCGCTGGAAAAACCGAGCTGACGCGCCGCTTGAGCGAAGAGCTGGGCTGGGTCGCGTACTACGAGCCGGTGTTCCACAATCCGTACCTCGACGCGTTCTACGCCGACATGCCGCGCTGGAGTTTCCACCTGCAGATCTACTTCCTGAGCGAACGCTTCAAGGCCCAGGTCGAGATCGGTCGCAGCGCGCTGCCGTTCATTCAGGATCGCACGATCTACGAGGACGCCGAGATTTTCGCGCGCACGCTGTGTGAGCAGGGGTCGATGACCGAGGTGGACCACTCGAATTACACGGCCTTGTTCGCCATTCTGGTTTCCTACCTGCGCAAGCCGGACCTGATCCTGTATCTGAAGGCCAGCCCAGAAGCGCTGATGTCGCGCATCGTGCGGCGCGGGCGGGAGAGCGAGCGCGGGATCGGAATCGACTACATCACGCGACTGAACGTGGCGTACGACCGCTGGATGGAGCGCGCCCGCCACGAAATGGAAGTGCTCGAGATCGACACCGACCACGTGGCCCTGCAGGGCGAGACGCCGGCGTTCCGGCGCCTGGTCGAGGATCTCAAGCGGCGCTATCCGCGCCAGGTCGAGCTTCCGCTCGAGGACCGGGCCGACTAGGCCCCCGGCGCGCGCTCCGCCGCCGCGACCCGGACCGCCCGGTGTGATCAGGCCCCGGGCGCGCGCTTCGCCGCCGCCAGCACCGCGACGCAACGGCCGCACAGGCCGTTCGCTCCGACGTCGGAGCGGTGCATCCAGCAGCGCTCGCATCGCGAGGACGCGGTCGCTCGCGCGCTCGCGACCGCTGCCTGGCCGTCCTTGCCTTCGATGATCGCGGCGGACGCGGTGATGAGGAATCCCGGCAGCTCGTCGCGGTAGGGCGCGAGTCGCGCGGCATCGGCGGGGGAGAGTTCGAGCGTCACGTCGGCCTGGGCGGTGCCGCTGATCTCCTTCGCGGCGCGCATCGGCTCCAGCACCGCGTTGACCGCGTCACGGATCGAGAGCAGGAACGCCCATTCCGGGTCGGCCTCGCCGCCCTGGGCCGCATCGGAAAGCGGCCACGTCACGAGATGAACACTCTCGGACTCGGCGGTGAGACCCGCATGGCTTTGCCACACCTCCTCGGTCGTGAACACCAGCGCGGGCGAAAGCGCCACGGCGAGGCCGCGCAGCGCGTGCCACAGCACGGTTTGCGCCGAGCGCCGGGTGAGATCGCCGGGCGCCAGCGTGTAGAGGCGGTCCTTCGCCACGTCGAGGAACACGGCCGAGAGATCCACCGTGCACAGATCGAGCGCCTGATCCAGCACGCGATGAAACACCAGTTGCTCCCAGTCGCGCCGCATGCGAGCGAGGCGCGTTTCGAGATGGGAGAGGAACACGCGATCGACCGCGGTGAGAAGGTCGGCCGCCATCGCGTCGGCGGGAGTGAAGTCGCTCAGATTGCCGAGCAGAAAGCGAAGCGTATTGCGGACCTTGCGATAGGCCTCGGAGACGCGCTGGAGGACCTCGTCGCCCACGCGCACGTCGCTTCGCCAGTCGGTCGAGAGCGCCCACCAGCGCACGATCTCGGCTCCGTAACGCTGGACGACGTCCTCGGGCGAGATCACGTTGCCGAGCGACTTGTGCATGGCGCGGCCGTCGGCATCGAGCACCCAGCCGTGCGTGAACACGTCGGTGTAGGGCGCCCGGCCGCCGATCCCGACCCCGACCATGAGCGACGAATTGAACCAGCCGCGGTGCTGGTCGGGACCTTCGAAATAGGCGATCCGGCCGCCCTCGGCGAGCGCGCGCCGCCACGCTTCGCGCAGCCCCGCGTTGAGCAGGGGCGCGGCACGGTGCGAGCTTCCCGCGTCGAACCACACGTCGAGAATGTCGGTCTCCCGGTGGAACGGGCCGGGCGCCGAGCACGAAGGGCAGCGGAAGCCCTCCGGCACGAAGTCCTCGATCGGGCGCTGGTACCACGCGTCCGATCCGCTCTCGCGCGTGACCGCCGCGGCGCGCGCCATGACGCGCGGATCGAGCGCGGCCTCTCCGCAGGCTTCGCAGAAGATCGCGGGAACGCCCACGCCCCAGGAACGCTGGCGCGACAGGCACCAGTCGGGACGAGTTCGCACCGACTCGCGGATGCGGTTCTTCGATCCGGGCGGATCCCACCGGACCGCGTTCTCGATTCTGTCGAGCGCGCGCTCGCGATGGCTGACGCGCGGCGCCGGGGCCTCGCCGGCGGCGGCCTCTGGCACGTGATCGATCATCATGAACCACTGCTTGGTGGCGCGGAAGATCACGGGTTCGTGGCAGCGCCAGCAATGCGGGTAGCTGTGCGTCAAGCGCGACGAGGCGATCAGCCGACCGCGCTCGCCGAGCCACGTGACGATATCGTCGTTGACCTCCAGCACGCTGCGGCCCACGAACGGCTCGGCAGAAGCGGTGAATCGTCCGGCCTCATCCACGGGACACGCGACGCCCAACCCCGAGCGCTGGCCGACCGCGAAGTCCTCCTTGCCGTGGCCGGGCGCGGTATGAACCAGGCCCGTGCCATCCTCCATGCTCACGAACGGAGTGCCGTCCACCACGCGCGAATCCCTGCCCCACGGCCCTTCAAACACCAGTGCCAGTAGCCGGGCGCCCTTGAACGTGGCCGCGATCTTCGCCTCGCTCCAGCCCGCGGCAACGCGCACCGCCTCGATCCGCGGCACGGCGACCAGGTAGCGGCGGGGGCCGGCCTCCACCACCGCGTACTCGGCCGCGGGGTCCACCATCAGCCCGAGGTTCGCAGGCAGCGTCCAGGGCGTCGTGGTCCAGGCGATGGCGGCCACGTCCGCGTGACCCTCGAGCAGCCCCAGGGGATCGCGGCGCAACGGAAACGCCACGTGGATCGAGGGCGAGGCGTCGTCCTGGTATTCGATCTCGGCCTCGGCCAGCGCCGTGCGATCGGTCGGGCACCAGTGGATGGAACGCAGTCCGCGCTGGATGAATCCGCGTTCCGCGAGCGCGGCGAAGCTCTCGAGGATCGCGGCCTCGTAGCCGTGATCCATCGTCAGGTACGGATGCTCCCAGTCGCCCCACACGCCGAGCCGCTCGAACTCGCGGCGCTGGACCGCGACCCACTCGGCCGCGTACTCGCGGCACATCGTGCGGATCCTCGCGCGGTCGGCCTCAAGTCCCCTGGCACGAACGTCCTTCGTGATCTGGTTCTCGATCGGCATCCCGTGGTTGTCCCAGCCGGGGATGAACGGCGAATCGAACCCCAGCAACGACATCGCGCGCACCGTCGCGTCCTTCCACACGTAGTTCGCGGCAGTTCCCATGTGGATGTGGGCGTTCGAGTAGGGCGGGCCGTCATGCAGCAGCCACACCGGCGCCCCGCTCCTCGCCTCACGGAGCTTGGCGTAGACGCCGCGCTCCGCCCACCACTCAAGCCGGCGCGGCTCGCGGTTCGGCAGATCGGCCTTCATCGGGAAGTCCGTGCGCGGAAGATTGAGCGTGTCGCGATAGCCCGCCATGCGTGCCTCCCCTGGTGCGTGGGGCGCAAGACGCCCCGGCTCGCCTCACATGAAAAAGCCCCAACCAAGCTTCGGTTGGGGCGACAGGGTCGCGGTACCACCCAACTTCGCGCGGGCTTCTCGGCACGCGCCTTCGTGGGCCGGCTCGCGCCGGTCCCGCTCCGCTCTCGGGGGAGCGTCCGTCCGAGCCTACTGGGGCCTGGGCCCCCGTTCGGTCGGCGGCTCGGGGGTGATCTTCGGAGCGCGCCCGCGGCACCGGGCTCGCACCCTCCCCGGCTCGCTCCTGCCCGCCACGCACCTACTCGTCCCCGTCTCAGCCTTGAACTCCGTCCCGAACATGCCACGCGCCCCGGAGCCCGTCAAGCCCGGAGCGCGTAAGCGATGCATTGGATTCTTCGCGCGATCGCCCGCCGGGCCGCGGTCCGGCCCGGGACTACAACTCCTTCCAGGCCAGCGTCGTGTACTGACCGCCGTACTTGGAAATCGCGCGCGTGATGGCGTCGCTGCTGTAGAGCAGCGTGGCGCCGCCGTTCTGCTTGATCTGCGTGACACCGCTCACGATGATTCCGCCCAGCACCCACGCGGTTCCATTCATCTTGAGGTCGCCCTCGACATAGATCAGGCCGCGATAGACGAACCCTGCGTTGATGGTGAGATCGCCGTCCACGTAGAGCATTCCTTCTCCGCTCGCGCCGTGGAGCCCGAGGCTCGCCGACTTGTCCCCCATCACCCCGTTGTTGTCCACGTAGACGATCGCGTTGAGGGTCGAGGGGCTGGCGACCGGCGGGCCGATCCACGAAGTGAACTGGGCCTGCGTCATGCTGAGCGCTTCCCACGGTCCCGCGTAGAAGCCGGTCTGGGCGGACAGATTGGGGACCGGGAAACCGCTCTGGCCCGCCGCGCCACCGTTGGTCGTGGTGCCGGTGGTCCACGATCCCGGGAGATCGCCACCCAGGGTCTCCCAGGGGAGGCAATCGGGCGCGTTCCCGCGGCCGTTGCTGCCGGTCTCGGCCGGAGAACCCGTGGGAGTGTCGCCGCTGTGGTTGTAGCCGCAGACCACCGCGTTCCCGAGGAAAGCGATGCTCACGTTCGCCGCGAGCGCCGCCTTGATGGTCGCGATCACCGGCTTCTGGATCACTTCAACCTGGATCTTCCGCATGTCCATGCCCGCGTGGCCGGTGGCGGTGATGACCATGATCGGAAGTCCGCTCACCGTATTCACGGGCTGAGGCTTGGTCTCATCGTACTTGTAGACCACGGTCTGAGCCGCATCGGTCAGGTACTTGACCGTCAAGACGTCGGGTCCGCGCGATGCGCTGCTGTAGTTGAGCCACGCGCCGCTCGGCTGCCGTGTGTAAGTGAACGTCGAGTCGGTGTTGCCCGGGGTGGGGACCGAGCCCGCCGGCACCAGGAACACCTGCCCCGTCATGCGGGGATTCGCCCCGTCGCTCGGAAGGTCGCCGGAGATGAGCAGAGCGCACACCTCGGCCACCCCCGACTCGGCGTCGTTCAGGGCGCGCGCGGACCGCGAGCTGTGTCCCGCGATCTTGGTGTCGGTGTTGATCGACATCATGAGGATCGCCGCCAGCATCGAGAGGACGAGCAGCACCAGCAGCGCGACGATCAGAGCGATGCCCCGCTGGTTGCGAACCCCGTGCGTGTTCTCGGTCATTTCGCTCTCCTAGCGGATGAAGACAACCAGCGCACCGGTGGTGGCGCTGTTCTTGACCCCGGCCGCGATATCGAGCAGATAGGGCGGCGCCGGCGTGCTCGGGTAGATGCCGTAGTTGAAGTTGTTCGAATTGAGCGCCGGGACCATGTTGACGATCGAGCCGCTCGAGGGATCCGTGCCCGTGGGCGGAAGAGTCCCGCTGTCCGTGAAGTAGATGCGGATGCCGCCGCCGTAACTGCTGGCGTCGGCGCGATAGCCCAGCACCAGGTCACCTCGCGAGGAGCCGCCCAGATCGGCGCTGATGAGCGAGAGCGGAATGCCGGGCGCGTCGATCTGGCGGCCCAGCACGAACGCGAACGATCCGGCCACCGTGGCGTTCTTGAAGTAGTCGAGCTTGCCGCCGGCGACCCCGTTCTGGGTGCCCGCCACGATGTCGAGATTGCCGTCCCCGTTGATGTCGGTGATCGTGAGGCACGTCGCCGCCTCGAGCGCGAGCGTGATGCTGAACTGATAAATAAACCGGTTGCCCGTCGTCTTGCTGACGTTCTTGAACACCATGACCTGTCCGCTGTAGCTGCCGGTTCGGGTTCCCACCACCAGGTCCTTGCGTCCGTCGCCGTTCAGATCGCCGAGCGCCATGCACGTCACCTCGCCGAGCGAATTTCCGGGGATGCTGCCCGCCACCGGATAGGTCTCGTCAAGCGTCCAGGTCGGCGTCGCCGCGTTGTCGCTCTTCCAGACTTCGAAGGTTCCGAGCCCCGCGGTCGGGGACTTGGTGCCCACGATCAGGTCGAGCTTGTCGGCGCTCGCGCCTCCGGCGCAGTCGAACGCCAGGATCGCCTGCACGTCGCCGAGATCGGCGGTCTTGTAATTCTTTCCGGTGCTGTAGCTGCTCGGGAAGTAGCCCTCGTTGGGGTTGTCCTGGCACAGCCACACGAAGAAGTTGCCGTTATATGCGGCGGAGTACTTGGTGCCGGTCGCGAGATCGGGCCGCAGCTTGTCGCCGTTCGTATCCAGCGTGTCGAGCGCCATGCTCAGCACGGACTGGGGAGCGAGGCGCGTGTAGTCGGGCGACGTGTTGAAGGTCGGCGACGAGTTGTACTGGTTGAACCACACCGAAATGTTGTCGGTGGCGCCGGCGTCGGCACCCAGCACCAGATCGACGTCTCCAACCGCATGGCTGGTCGCGTTGCCGGGCCAGTCCTTCTCGATCAGGTTGGCGCTCGCCAGACTCAGCACGCGCTGCGCGTTGAGCGTGATGACCGTGAACGTGCCCATTCCGAAGTTCTGGCTGCTGATGATCTGCCCATTCTGGAGCCAGAACGGGCCGATCGCCGTGGTCGAGGTGGGGAAGAAGCCGTTCGGGGGCACCACCATCGCGTAATAGGGCTGCGTCTTCGGCGGATCGTTGATCGGACACGTGATCGAATAGTTGCCGCTCGCATCGGTGTAGGCGTAGCCCTCGACCGTCACGCCGCCATCGGGGCTGATCCCCACCCAGACGTTCTGGATTCCGTTCTCGCCGGCATCGAGCGTCCCATTCTTGTTGTTGTCGCGGAAGACGTTGCCCTTCACGGTGCCCACGAACGACTTGGACAGCCCGAAATAGACCGAATCCGATCCACCGGTGCTCATGGTCTTCGTCACCGGATTGGCCGACGTCACCGCGAACGAATCCGGAGCCGTTACGGTGACGTTGTACGAGCCGGTGGACGCGAACAGCGGCACCGAGCCCGTGTAATTCGTGTAGCCGACCGCATTGCCGGGGTTGAGCGTCATCTTGACGTTCGCCATCAGCGTGTCGCTGCCGTCCATGGCGCCGTTTCCATTGAGGTCGCTGTAGGCGACGCACTTGACCCACCCGCCGGCCTTCGCGGTGTCGGCGAAGTTGTGCGAGACCGGCGCGTTCAACGCGATGGTGAAGCTATCCGGGCTCGCATAGTCGCCGTAGCCCGAGGCCGGGTAGTGCTTGAGCACGTAGGTTCCGACCGGTGCGCGCAGGTAGAAATGGCCCGTCAGGTCGGTGAAGTTGCTGAGCTGCCCGAGCAGCACGGCAGTGCCCGGGATGCCGGCCTCTCCGCCGTCCTTCAGATGATTCTTGTTGGTGTCGTTGAAAACGTATCCATCCACCGCGTACTCGGGGTCGCCGAAGCTCGGAGTATTGCGCATCGAGTTCACGGAAGTTTCGAGCGTGGTCGCGGCGTATTTCCCGTCCTTGTCGGGTTTGGTGCTGCCGGCCGAGACCTTGATGACGATGCGCTCGATGTTCGCGAGCTGAATCGCCGGCACCGGGCCGTTCGACCAGTCCCAGGCCGTGGCGCTCCCCTTCATGTAGACCGTGAACAGGGGCGGGACGCTGCCGCCCGGCCTCTGGAGCAGTGCGACGTGCTCGATCGCTCCGCCGTTATCGCCCGCGACGTCGTTCAGCGAGTCGGCATAGATCTGGCGGGCCAGCACGTAGTCGTTGGGGTTCGGCGTGCGGTTCGCGTCGGCCCCCTCGACCGAGGTCTGGTCGGCGGTATCCACGAGTCCGTCGTTGTTGACGTCGAGCGTCCAGCGGACGATCTCGGCGCCGGTCTTGTACTTGGCCGGCGGCTCCCACGACGTGCCGTCGAGCGGCGCGGGTTTCGGATTACCGTCCGGGTCGTAGGCCAGCGTGTCGATCGTCGCGAGGTCGCCGTTCAGGTTCGCGTTGATCAGGATCTGGAGCGAATCCACGTACGCGATCGCAGGCTGGGGCTGCGCCGGAAGGCTGACGGCGTCGGTGCCGTAGCCCGCAATGCGGATGTCGTGCGCCATCATGTCGAGCGCGACGCGCGCCTGCTGCGCCGACTCGAGCCGGTTCGCCACTGTGACTTTGTTGTGAGAGGCGGAGTAGAGCACCAGGGTCAGACCCACCACGACCAGCGCCAGCACGATCATCGTGATCATGAGCTCGATCAACGTAAAGCCGCGGACCGCGGAAGATCGCGGCGGGAGCGCAACGGATCGAAGCGGGGAGCGCATGGACTACTTCCTCACGTAGAGAGTGTCGTTCATGGATCGTGTCGTCAGCTGGTTCCAGTTGACGGTCACGATCACCCGCTTGATGTTGTCGAGCGGGCTGGCCAGCGTGGACACGTCGTAGAAGCGCGTCCATGCGCCACCGCCCAGGCTCTCGGTCGCGGTGCCGGCGGGGTGCCTTCCGTCGGTGAGCGCCGGGTCGGACCAGGACAGGTTCTCGACATCTTCGAGCTTCTGCTCTGCGTAGCCCGATGCCGCGGTGGAGAGGCGGTCTTCGTTCTGCACGCTGGCGCCGAGCGGAAACATCTTGCCGACGGCCAGGATGCCCAGCGCCAGGACAACCAGCGCGATCAGCATTTCGATCAGCGTCATGCCGCGTTCGTGCTGGAGAATCGGTGGGGAGGTGGGCCTCACGGGTCTCTCCTATTTCTCGAGCACGATGCCGGACGATTCGACGAAGATCGTGTCCCGGTTGCCGCGCCCGTCGACCAGCGGAATGCTTCCGTTGGCGCTGTTGCCCATGACGACGCGGCCGTTGGGCTGCATCCTGTAGTAGTCATTCATCGAGCGGCCGAACGTGATGGTGGGAGGCAGCACCCACTGGGCGCTGGCGCTGATTCCGGTCGGGTAGTGAATGTGATAGACCGTCATGCCGGTGCAGTGAAATGGCTGCTCGAGGCCGGTCGAGACCGCTGTCTCACGCGCGAGGCGCAACTGCCCGGCGAGGTTGTCGGCGGCGCCCTTGATCCCCTGGCTGCCGCTCAGGTTCCGGAACGCCGGAACGCTGAACACCAGCACCAGCCCGATCACCGTCAGGGTGATGGCGAGCTCGACCAGTGTGAATCCGTGATCTCGCAGTCGTTTCATCGCATGAGGCTCCCAACGGAGAAGCAGCGCTTGTGCCAGAGGGAAATGCCGCGCGTGCCGGGCGGCTGCATGAGGCATCGGCCATCCGATTGCGGGACTTGAGGCTCTTGCGATGTGGCGGGCGGGGCTGAAAGCACCCGGAAGGCCCGGCGAGGGCTCGCCGGCGACGCCGCGCGCCATCCCTGCGAAGTGCAGGCGGCGGCAGCGGATCGTGCGGCGTGCACGATCCGCCGCGGCTTCAGTGGTCCGGGCGAAAGTGCTCGACCCGCCGCGGCATCAGCGGTGGGAGTGGATATCGGCGATGCGCCGCGGGATCAGCGGGGGGAGTGGATATCCACGATCCGCCGCGGGATCAGCGGTGGGAGTGCGTGGGATGGCGGGACGAAAAATCGGGCGCCGCTGGAGGCTTCACCCCCCCACACGCATCGGCGAGCGCGAGGCAGGCATGAGCCAGCGTGACCGGTTCCTTGTGCCCGGTCCCGCGCGGGAGGCGGCCGTATTCCGCGAATCCGCCCAGATGAAGCGCGCAGTCCTCTTCCTGCGAGAGCCCTGAGCGTCCGCGCGGCGACGGCATCGGGAGCGCGATCAGCCGGCCCAGGTCCGAAGCGAATTCGTCCCAGCACACCGTCCCGCGCTCGCGATGCGAAGCGTGCTCATCCAGCACGCCGATCTCGATGAGGCGTGCGCGAAGCGAGTCGGACCGCGATCGCGCATCATCGCCCCGCCCGGCCGAAGTGGACGCCGGGACGCACGGGAGACGCGCGAGCATGTTCCACCACAGCGCGCGCGAGAGAGCGCGCTCCGCGGGCAGGGAGGCGGCGATAAGACCCTCCAGCTCCGCCCATTCGAGGTAGGGCCGCGCCCAGCTCGGATCGTCGCGATGCGCGGGAAGCCGCGTTCGCACGAACTGGAGCGGATCCACCACCCGGGTTTTCTCCCAGCGTTCGCCCGGATCGCGCGGCAGGCGCACCTCGAAGTGAAGGTGACAGGCCGTGGCGCGCCCGCTGCGGCCCACGCGGCCGATCGGCTGGCCCGCGAGTACGAAATCGCCGGCATGGAGCGCAACCGAGCCCGGAGCCAGATGCGCGTAAACGCTGTAGGCGAGGCCGCCATCGGTCATGCGATGGGCCACGGTCACGTACCAGCCGTAGCCCTGCTGCCAGTCGTCGTCCGCGCCCCGCACCACGACGCCACTGGCGGCCGCGCGCACCGATCCGCCCCCCGCTCCGTTCCCGAGGTCCGCGCCCTGATGCCCGGCGCTTTTCTCACCGGCCGCGCTCACGCCGCGCAAGAGACCGTAGCCTGCGCTCGCCGAGTCGGGGCGCGCGAAGTCGTAGCGGTCGCCGACCGGAAACAGCCAGGCGCCCGCCCACGGCCATCCGCTCTCGATGCGGGGAGTCAGTTCGATCAGGCCGGCGAGGCGCGGGGAATCCGCGAGCGATGCGCGCGGCGCGGCCGCGGCGAGCGCGGCGATCAGCATCGAGACGCGCGCCTGACGGAGGCGGCGGACAAGAATCAGCGGATCACGACCAGACGCGCGACCGCGCCGGTGCCGCGCACGCGCACGAAGTAGAGGCCGCCGGTCCAGCCGGCGGTGATCGAAGCGCCAACCCGGGTGCCGCGCGTCGATCCCACGCCCGCCAGCACGAACGTCGCGATCCGCCGGCCCGCCAGGTCGTAAAGGTCGGCGAGCGCGGGCTCCGCGGACGGGACGCCACTCCACGCGAGTTCGAACGCCTCCCCCGCACGCAGGGGATTCGGGCCGAGCACGATGCCGGGCCGGAACGCCGCGGGAGGAGGCGCGGCCGCGACCTGCGGAATGCCATCGAGCCAGCGGTCGCGCGTCATGAATCGAGGCTGCCCGGCCGGGTAACCCGTCAACAACACGGTCACGTTGCCGGGAGAGGTGGGAGCGAGACGCGGAAGGTGTGCGATCCCATCGCTTAACCGGCTCACTTCCGTGCTGACCGCGTCCCAGCCGCGGTCCAGGGTCCAGCGGCGATACCGGATTTCCTGGGAGCCCGAGACGGCGCTCTCGAAGGCCACGTGCAGGGCTCCCTGCCGGTCCACGGCCATCGCGAGATTCTGCGCCCCGCCGGGCTGGACCTCGATCACCGTATCGGGCTCCCAGACCGGGAAATGAAAATCCCGGCGCTGGTAGTGGAGGTACGAGCCGCCGCTTCCGTTCTCCTGCCAGAGCGCGTGCAGCACACCACGGGAATCGACTGCCGCCGCCACGCCGACCTGCGGTACCCCGTCGGTGGGTCCGAGCTGAAGCGGCGCCGACATGCCGGAGTCGGGAACGTATCGCGCGAAGCGCATTCGCACCGGGTACGTGGCGCGATCCGGCCAGATCACGTACGCGTGGCCGTCCGCGCTCGAGCACAGGGCCGGTGCGTCCGGGTAGGCGGCCGAATCGCTCACCGCGATCGGGTTTCCGAACGGAGATAGATAAGCGAAGCGCATGAACATGACGCGGGGCCGGCTGCCGATGGTGGCGAGCCACGCCAGGGCGACCGTGCCGCGCGCATCGGCGGCCAGCGCGGGCTGGAACGAGTTGGCCGGCGCGTTCCCGACCGGCTGCTCGCTCGACCACGCGCCGCGGATGCGGGCGCGGTAGTAGATGCGTGGAACGCCGTCTCTCTGATCGCGCCACGCGACCGCGAGATCGCCGTTCGAGAGCTGCGCGAGCGTGGGCTCGTACGCCCCGGCCGTGGACTGGCTGACCGGAAACGCGGGCTCCCAGAAGCCGCGTCGCCGTTCGCGGAGCACGATCTGCGGGATGTCGGCACGAGTCTCGGAGCCGACCGTCGAGATGGTGCCGAAGGTATCCACGGCGGTGGTCGAGGCCGGACCATAGGCCGAGGACGGAGCGAACGGGGCCTCGGTGTGATCCTCGAGCGCGCCCCAGCCCGGAGCGCGCACGTTCAGCCGGAAACGCATGTCGGTCCCGGCGCTGGTGATCTGGGTGAATCCCATGTTCGTGAAGGCGCCCCCAAACGTGTGTGTCGAGGGCCGGGTGTCGTCGTTGAAATCCGTGCGCGCGAGCGCCCCGGGGAACGGATCGTTCGCGTCACCGCGATTTCGCCCGTAGGTCAGATCGTAGTCGCCGTCGGCCTCGACCAGCTGGAGCCCGGGCGTCAGCCCGACGTTGATTCGATTCGCGGCCAGCCGCGAACCGATGCCGGCTTCGTCCACGTGGTAGACCAGCAGGCCCGGGCTCGGAACCAGGGCGTCAAATCCCAGCGGCTGGCGATTCTCGATCAGGAAGTGTTCGGCGTTCGATTCGCCCTGGAACCACATCTCGGCGATCGATCCGCCCTGCTCGATCGGCGCCAGCGTGAGCGTAGTGTCATTCGCTGGCCGGAAACTGGATGCCCAGCCGAGGAACAGCATGGGCCAGGCGCCCATGTGCGAGGGGCGGTCGGGGCTCACCCCGTTGACACCATAGCCGCCCGTCGACATCAGCGCCCAATTGCCGGGACCCATATTCGAGGAGCCACCCAGCGACGAGGTGTCGTAGAGGTCGGGCAGCCCCAGCGCGTGGCCGAACTCGTGGCAATAAACGCCGATCTCGGAGCGCTGAGTCCGATAAAGGTAGGAGAGCTCGGGGAGCGTCGAGAAGCGGTCGAGCAGCATGTACTGGCTGGTCGAGCCCGGCACCAGCTGTCGCGTCACGAACGCCGATCCGTACCGCCAGCCTCCGGTCATGCGCGAAGTGATGGACCAGAAATCGTTGCGATCGATGCCGGCTTCGCCACCATGGCCGGCGTGGAGCGCCCACAACATGTCCACGTATCCGTCATGGTCGAGATCGTAGTCGGCCCAGTGGACCTGATCCTGGCACTTGATCAGCGCGTCGCGGATCGCCGCGTACATGTTATGCGACGGGTCGGAGGCGTTGAGCCCCCACGCGCCGTCGCCATAGTAGAAGTGATCGTGATCCAGCCTCACGTTCGCCACGACGTTTCCGAGAACGGTGAGCCGGTTGCCCGAGACCCAGCGGTAGTAGTCGTAGACCGATCCGGACGGTGTGGAGTGCGTGGTGTCGAACAGCGCGAAATTGAAGTCCTGAGGGGTGTAGACCAGGCTGTCGTCCGTGAACGAGATCATCAGGATCGGAAGGCGCCACGCGGTCTGCTGGAAACTCGTGGCCGTGGTGCCGCGATCGGGAAGACGGAACAGGCCGTCTTCGAATGCCTGGCTGACCTCGGGCGGAACGGTCCCCGTCGGCGTCGGAGCGGTAGCCCGGGCGCTGGGCGCGGCGAGGAAAAGCGCCGCGGCGATGCTGGCGATGGTACGGCGTGGCAGAATCAGATTTGCTTCCACCAAAGGTAGGACTCCCGAACAGCTCGCGAGCCCCGTCAACGAGCTTCAAGTAAAGCCGCGCCGCATTGCCATCGTCAAGTGGTTTGTGGAGTGAATTGTAGGGTTTTGCCGCGTTCAAACGGTGTGTTAGCGTCCCCTCAACGTGGCATTTCGATCCGTTCGCGCGGGGAACCCCCGCATTCTCCTGATCGCGGCCCTGGTCCTCGGCGGCCAGTTGCTGCCCCATGCGGCGGCGCCATCAGACCTGGCTCCTTTGCGCTCCGGCAGCCCGCCGTTTTTCACCTGCGACATCGCCATCTCGATTGACAGCGAGGCCAGGCCGGCGCTCTCCGCTTCGATTTCGCTTCCCTATCCCAATCTGGAGTGGATCCGCGTCCCGAACGGATACGCGGCGGGGGTCGCGATCAGCGTCGCGTTCGAGCCGCGCCACAAGGGGCGCATCTACGGCGATGCGTGGCAACGCCGCCTTTCGGTCGCGGACTTCGCGACCACCACCACGCACACCGCCGCCCTGGTCGAACGGCGCACGATCAACGTGCCTCCCGGCTCCTATCGCGTGCGCGTCAGCGTACGCGACCTCAATGGCGAGCTGGAATCGCAGGCCTTCGACGACATCGAGGTCCCTGACTACTCGCGCATTCCGGTCGGGTTCGCGGATCTCGAGCTGGGCCTGGCCGACTCGACCACGGGATCCTTCACACCGATCCCGACCCGCCTGTTCGGCCTCAATACCAGCCTGCTCGCCGCGCGCGTGACCCTGTTCGACCGGCGGCCCGGCGCCTGGCCGCGGTCGTTCTCGTTTCACTATCGGATTGTCGACGACCTCGGGGAGCAGATCTCGGTCGGAACTCAGCCGTTTACGCTGGATCATTCAGCGCAGCCGGTGGTGCTGCGGCCTTCGAGTGCGGGGCTGTTCCTCGGTTCCTACGTGTTCGAAATCCAGCTGGTTGAAGGCAAATCCAGATGGCGCGCGGAGCGATCGTTCATGGTCGAGCAGAGCGGGCCGCCGCGCGGCAAGGACTTCGAGCGCATGCTCGAGCCCCTCAGCTACATCGGAACCCAGCAGGAGATCGCCCATCTGCGATCGTTACCCGCGGAAAAGCAGGCCGAGGGATGGGATGAATTCTGGAGCCGGCGCGATCCGAGCCCGGATTCCCCACCCAATGAAGCCCAGATCGAGTTCTTCCGCCGCGTCCGGTATGCCGAACAGCATTTTCAGGGGTTCGGGCCGGGCTGGCGCTCGGACATGGGGCGCATCTACATCAAGTTCGGGGCGCCTTCCCAGATCGAGATGCGGCCTCCCACCTCGCGCACCGGCCAGCTCGAGATCTGGCACTACAACCAGCCGGCACGCCAGTTCGTGTTCGAAGATCGTGAGGGATTCGGCCGCTTCGTCCTGCAGACTCCGGGCGGGGAATGAGCACGCGGCCCGAATTCGGTGTGGTTTGCCTGCCCGTTCTGGACCTGCGCGCGCGTCCCGATCACGCGAGCGAGATGACGAGCCAGCTGCTGCTCGGGGAAGTCGTGGACGTCGTGAGCAGGGCGGACCGCGGCCGCTGGCTGCGGGTGCGCAATCATGCGGATGGCTACCGGGGCTGGGTTCGGGAGTGGGGCATCATCGGGGCTTCCCGCGAACGGGCCCGACGCTGGCTGGCACGCGCCCGGGTGCGTGTCGCGGCGGTAAGCGAAGTGGCGCTTGCGCGTCCCGGGACCGGCATTGCTGTGAGCCCGCTCGGCTGGGGCGCGCGATTGATCGGGAGGGGCCGCTCCCGCGGTCACCGCGAGGTCGAGTTGCCCGATGGGCGCCGGGGCTGGATTCGGTGGGGAGCCGTGGCCTCGATCGGCGCGCGCCCCATGGGGCTGATCGAGCGGATCGAATCCCTGATCGGGGTGCCGTACTTGTGGGGAGGTCGTAGCTCCGCGGGGCTTGATTGCTCGGGGTTCACGCAGCTGGTGCTGGCCGAGCAGGGAATCAGACTGCCGCGCGATGCCCACGATCAGCACCGGGTCTGCCGACGGCTGGGGCCCCGGAGCACACCTCGTCCCGGAGACCTGATTTTCTTCGGAGATCCCCGCCGCAAGCGGGCCCACGTCGGACTCTACCTGGGAACCGGCTACTACGCTCATTCCAGGGGCCGGGTGCGGGTGGCTTCGATCGAAACGTCTAGTCCGTTGTACGACAACATGTTAATGGATAATTATCGCGGCATTTCGCGCCCGGCGTCCGGCTGGCGCCCGGAACATTCGAGAATCGCCTTGACAAGGTTTCCGGAGCTTTCTTAAGGTTCCGCCCGGGCGTTGTCCAGGATCCTTCCATTGAGGAGGTGTGGTCCTGGTCATTGAATGTCGGCTCCATCACATGGATGAGATGGAGCTATCGGCTTGTGTGGAGGAAATCATCAAGACGGCTTGGAAAGGAGGTGGGGCTGCGGAGAAAAAGGCGCTGTAGTTCACAGGTCACGTCCGTGGCCTGATTCTGCATCGCAACGTTGCTCTCACTTTTTCGCCAAGGAGGCATTTTCCATATGCGTTCTCGCTGGATGACCCTCAGTTTCGCTTTCGCGGTTGCGCTGATCCTGGCGCTGCCGGTGGTGGCGATGGCCCAGACCTCGCGCGTCGAGGGCATGGCCCTGCAGGGCGATTACATCAAGGACTACACCAACATTTACACGTATCCGTCCTGCCTCACGTCGGTGGGTAACTTCATGTACGCCGAGCTCGGCAACAAGGGCGTGATCAACGGCAGCAGCGGCGGGCCGTTCACGTTCGACCGCTCGGTCGGAACCGTGATGGACAAGCTGTTCGACGGCAAGTGGGGCGTCTGGGGCATTCATATGCGCCAGGAGACGCCGCAGATCGGCCAGGGTGACGCTCTTTCGCAGCCGGGTGCCGGCTTCGGTGGCGCCGACCCGAACCACCACCTGAACGAGGGCTTCGATCTCCAGTGGGGCCATAAGTCCGGCACCACGAGCATCGGCCTCCGTCTCAACCGGTCGTACAACAAGTTCCAGACCCAGGCGCCGGGAATTACCACGATCCTGGAGTTCAACCCGATCGGCGACCCGAACCTGTCGCGCAACATTATGGGTTACAGCGCTGGTGTCGGATTCCAGATGAATTCGCGGTCCACCGTCGAACTCGCCGGCCAGTACCAGAGCCGCACCTGGGAACTTTCGACGACCGATCCCGCGGGTCCCCCCTTCAAGTGGACCGACAACGGGCCGACCACGTACCAGATCGCGGCGCGCGCCATGATGCAGTGGAAGCCGAACGTCATGCTGGTGCCGGTGGTCAAGTACACGTCGTTCGACCTGTCCGAGAAGTTCGATGGCCCGCCGTTGGGCACGATTACGTCGTTCGACAACACGCTGCACGGCGTGCAGGCGGGTATCTCGAGCGACTGGACGATGGGCACGAACGACCTGATGGTGTGGGGACTCACGTTCGCGAACAACCGCTTCGAGGCGGAAGAGGACGTGTTCGGCCTCGGAACCGGGACCGACAAGGTGGTCATCACCGAGTCGCTCACTCCGCAGGTGTTCGCCGCGCTCGAGACTCACATCAACAACTGGCTCACGCTGCGCTTCGGCGCGACCCAGGGCGCGTTCCAGCACGTCAAGCTGGAGGACAAGACGACCAGCACGACGACGAACGTCTCGCTGTCCTCGTTCCACATGAACATCGGCGCCGGCGTGAAGCTGGGAACGCTTCAGCTGGACGCGATTCTCGCGGATGATTTCGCGCAGAATCTGGGATGGCTGGGAAGCGGCATCCCGAAGTCGTACTTCCCGAAGGTCACCGCCACGTACGCGTTCTAGTCCTTCGATTTATCCGCCATACCGGCGGGGGCGCCCGAGAGGCGCCCCCGCTTTTTTTGTGTTCGGAGCCCGGTCGTCTGAAAGCCGTTGACAGTTTCGGAGCCTCGTCCTAGCCTGTGGCCTTGGCTCGCAATCCGGGGAGGATCTTCGCCATGGGACGGCGTCTCTTCCAGGCGCCCTGTGACTGTTCGTGAGGCGCGTCATGGGTTCGGAATCGAGCATCCCCTCGAAAACATGCGCATCCCCCTTTCATCGCATCGGTCGCCACAGCAGTACCGGCGATGGGTCGGACCCCGTCGCCATTGAAAGGAGTCGCCCCATGTCTCGCAGCTGGTTCCGCTCTCTGGTCCCGATCGTGATGGCGATGACGGCCCTCGTGCCGGTTTCCATGGCCGGCACGACCGGAAAACTCACCGGGAAGATCATCAACGAAAAGAAGGAACCGATGGCCGGCGTCAACATTCGCATCGAAGGCCAACGCCTCGGCGCGATCTCCGACGACCAGGGCAGTTACGTGATCATCGGAGTGCCGGCCGGCACCTACGGCGTGCATGCCAACCTCATGGGCTCGACTCCCTACCTGGCCGAGAACGTGACCATCACGCCCGACTTCACCACCGAGCTCAACATCGTAATGAAGACCGAGGCGGTGCAGATGGAGGAGGTCAAGGTCGAGGCCCAGCGGCCGCTGCTGCAGAAGGACGCGACCAGCACGACCCGCTTCCTGTCGGCCGATCAGATCGCGCGCCTGCCGACCCGCGGTTACCGGGACGCCGCCGCCCAGCAGTCGGGCGTGGTTAATTTTGCCCGCCAGATCGATACCGAGGCTCAGAACGGCAACACCCTCATCATCCGCGGCGGACGACCGAACGAGACGGCGTACTTTGTGGATGGCTTCTCGCAGCAGGATCCGCTGACCGGCAACGCGACCACGAACATCAACAACAACGCGATTCAGGAGGTCGTGCTCCTGAACGGCGGTTTCAACGCGGAGTACGGACGCATCATGTCGGGCGTGGTGAACGTGATCACGCGAGAGGGCGGGGGCAGGTACAGCGGCAACCTGGAAGCGGTCTCCGACAACATGACCGGAGTCGGAAACGACTTCCTCGGCGCCAAGGTCTACGACTACAACGTGTACGACGGCAGCTTCGGCGGGCCCCTCGTACGCGGCAAGGACTGGGGCTCGTTCTATTACAGCGGCCAGCGGCGCTGGCAACTCGATCGGGCGCCGCTCGCGAACTTCGACGGGCCGCTGCCCTCCAATTCGCTCGGCGGGTGGACGCACCAGGGCAAGATCACGCTGCCCCTGACCAACCACATGCAGCTTCGTCTCGGAGGCCTCTACTCCAGGGACGATTGGCACCAGTACCTGAACGCGTTCCGCTACGATCTGCTCCACGCCCCCCGCTACCAGGATCTCAACCAGTCGCTCACCGGGCAGTTCAGTCATACGCTGAGCGCGCGCTCGTTCTACAGCCTGGGCGTCAACTGGTTCTATACGCGGCGTCAGCTCGGGGACGGCAAGTACTTCGACAACGTCAACCTGTACGGCTCGACGGCCGATCCGGCATTCCGCGACGGCGTGCCGTGGTTCTATCCGGGCATCTCAGGAACCCCGGGCGACCCCCTGAGTGACTCACTCGCGGCCACCGCCCTCAAGTCCGGCAGCGACGGCAAGTTGTACGACTACTACCTGAAGCGCGAATCGCAGTACATCGGGTTCAAGGGCGATTACACGAACCAGGTCAGCGCATTTCACCAGCTCAAGGGTGGCTTCGAGTACGACCGGCACACGCTCCGCTATTACGAGAACCTGGATCCCAAGAAATTCTCCTCAGGGGTATATAACGACATCAATCGTTACGGATTCTCGCTCGATGGCCGAAGCCATGAGGACAACGGCCTCGACGGCCCGCGCAAGCCGGTGACGGCATCGGGCTATCTGCAGGATAAGTTCGAGCGCGCTGGCCTGGTGGTCAATGTCGGGCTTCGTTACGACTACATCAACACGGATACCAAGGCGCTCAGCAGTGAAAACCTTCCGCTCGGAACCAATGGTGTGCTCGACTCAACGGACCTCGAGCCCAACCGGATCTACCAGCGCCTGAGCCCGCGGCTCGGCATCGGATTTCCGGTCACCGACCGGATGGTGCTCCACGTGAATTACGGACAGTTCTTCCAGCAGCCGAACCTGCAGGATCTGTACGTCTCCTACCGCTACCTCGAGTACAAGATCCAGATCGGCGGCTACTTTTATGGCTTCGGGAACCCGAACCTGAAACCCGAACAGACCACGGCCTACGAGGTGGGGATCGCTCAACAGGTGAGCGACTACGCCAAGCTCGATATCACGGCGTATTACAAGGACGTCAAGGACCTGGTGCAGATCGCCACCATCCCGTCCCAGCCGAACAACTTCGCGTCCTACCGAAACAAGGACTTTGCCACCATCAAGGGGCTCGACTTCGGGTTCACGCTTCGCCGCGTGAACCATATTCAGGCGGCGATGGCGTACAGCCTCTCGTACGCGCTCGGCACCGGCTCGGTCTCCAACACCCAGCGCATCATCGCCTGGACTGCCGCCGACCCGCCCAAGCAGACCGCCCCGCTCGACTTCGACCAGCGCCACAAGGTGTCGCTCAACCTCGACTACGCGCTGGGGCGCGGCGAGGGCCCGAAATTGGCCGCCCACTCGCCACTGCAGAACTTCGACGTCAGCGTCCTCTATAATGTCGCCAGCGGAACTCCCTTCACGCCGAACGTTATCTACGACGAAGTCTCTCAGCTGGCGACGTTCCCACAGCCGATCGGGCCCATCAATTCACGCTATGGCCCGTGGACTCAGAACCTCGACTTCAAGGTCACCAAGGGGTGGGGTATGGGTAACCTCAACATGAGCGCGTACGTCTGGGTTCTGAACGCGCTCGACACGAAGAACGCCATCTACGTGTATACCGGGACCGGATCGCCCTTCACGACCGCCTACCTGAGCACCGATGCTGGCCAAAACGACGCCGCGAAGCTGGCGGGACAGGGTATCGATCCCAAGCAGACCTACGACACTGCGCTCCAGAGCCAGTCGCACTTCAGCAATCCCCGCATGGTCCGGGTCGGATTGCGCATGGGGTTCTGACCGTGGACACGTTGACCCGAGTTCCAGGGAGGATCCGGATGAATCGCTCACGAATGTTGGGGTGCGCACTGATGGCACTCACGCTGGCCGCCGGGGCGGCCGCCGCGCCCGCTCCGGGCTGGACGCCCCAGCGCCACGTCACGGTCTCGGAGCGGCCGCGGCACGCGAGGCCAGCGAGGAGCCTGATCGTCGACAACTTGCAGAGGATGGATATCAACAACATCGGCATGTTCCTCACCAACACCGGTTCGTTTGCCTGGGACAAGACCACCGGGATTGCGGGACTGGAATTCCCGAATGGGACGGGCAAGACCGCGGTGTTCGCCGCCGGGCTGTGGCTGGGGGCCAAGGTCAACGGAGAGACGACGCCCCGCACCGAGGTTTCGGAATATTCGGATGAGTACGGGCCGGGCACCATCCTGAACAACCCGACGCCCGCCAACCCCTGGGGCGATCCGGACAGCGCGAGCAAAGCGGTCTATCACGTCTACAAGCTGAACCGCCGGTACGCGACCCCGGGCGAGCGCGAAGCGGCCCTGACCGCCTACAAGACCGGGGCCGAACCCTACGGAGCGCCAACGGTGTCGTACATCGTCTCCAGCACGGGCGATACCACACTCTCCATCCTCGGAGATCAGATGTGCTGGGCGGTCTACAACGACGCCGACATCACCCTGCACAGGAACGCCGTCGGGGATTCCCGACCACTCGGCCTCGAGATCCAGCAGACGACGTTCGCGTTCGCCCGGCAGGGGGCGCTCGGCAACAGCGTCTTCATCAGCTACAAGTTCATCAACAAAGGCACGCAGACGCTCGACCAGATGTACGTGTCGCAGTGGTCCGATCCGGATCTGGGGGGAGCAACCGACGACGTGGAAGGCTGCGACGTCGCGAAATCACTCGGCTTCATCTACAACTCAACCAACGCGGACCAGCAGTACGGCTCGAATGTCCCATCGGTGGGCTACAAGTTCTTTCAGGGACCGAAGGTGAGCGGCACCCCGCTCGGCATGACCTCATTCGACATCTATCTGAACGCCGCCGGGCCCGCGGACTCGAGTCAGACCTACAACGACATGTCGGGCCTGAATGAAGATGGCTCGCCGATCATCAACCCGGTGACCGGCCAGGTGACGACTTATAAGGTCTCGGGCGATCCGGTGCTCGGAACCGGATGGTTGGACGGCACGCCGGCCGACCACCGCCTCATGCTCTCGAGCGGACCCTTCACGATGGCGCCTGGAGACACGCAAGTCGTGGTGACGGCCATCGTGATTGGGCAGAGCAAGAACCGGCTGGCGAGCATCTCTCTGATGAAGTTTTACGCCGAGCAGGCGCAATCGGCGTTCGACCAGAACTTCAACCTCCCCAGCCCACCCGATGCTCCGCGGGTCGCGGGAACATCGCTCGATGCCGGGGCCCAGCTCACCTGGGACACGCACGCCGAGAGCTACGACCAGCTTCCCTACAAGTTCGAGGGCTACGCCGTCTATCAGGGAGCCTCGACCGCTGGACCCTTCACGCGCGTCGCAACGTTCGACGTCAAGAATGGCATCACGGTGGTGCTGGACGATGCCTTCGACGAGGAATCCGGTGTCGTCCTGCCCAAAGTCGCGGCACAGGGGAATGACGGCGGGCTCAGGTATGTGATTCAGTTTTCACAGGATGCGGTCCGGGGCGGTCCGCTGCGCAATGGGACCCCCTACTACTACGTGGTCACGGCATACTCCGTGGCCCTCGGGAGCGTGCCCCAGGTTCTGGAATCCCCATTCAGCCTGAACTTCGTGACCACGGTGATCCCGCAGACGCCGCCGGGCGGGGTGGACTGGGCGAGCGCACAGGTCGACAGCGGAGCCGCTTACGCGCGGTACGACCCCGCGTTCGGTCCGACGACGGACAGTCTCAAGATTTACATCATCACTCCGGACTCCGTGCTCAGCGCGCGATATCGCGTCGGCTACAAGCCGAACGCCGCCGGCATTCCGATGTGGTACGTCGTCCGGTACACGGCGGCCGGCACCGATACCATGGTGAACAACCAGTTGAACTATGCGGGCGACGGCGCGCTTCCGATCTTCGACGGCATCCAGGTCAAGGTGATCGGGGCGGACTACAAGAAGCTGCTCAGCGCCGAGTACCTTGATGTCCCGCCGAATCCGCCCGGTCTGGTGCCGGATCCCGGGAATGGCCTGCCGTTCTGGATCATCCCCGGCTCTGACCCACCCTCAGGCGGCGTGGATTACTCGTTCAACTATTTCGGCTCGGCCCTGGACCCGAGCGACGTGACCAAGTTCAGCAGCGTCGAGATCCGATTCACCGGCGGGCCGGCGGGGCAGAAGGCCTACCGGTACCTCCGCACCAGGGACGCGCTTGGAAACCGGATCTACTATTTCCAGGATTACGTGGACGTCCCGTTCACGGTGTGGGATATCGATCAGAATCGCCAGATCAACGTGGGATTCCTGGAGAACACCGGCTACGCGGACGGGATGTGGGATCCGGACCCGCTCCCGGACTTTAGTGGCCCCCCCGGTGACGATCGCGAGTTCATCCAGGTCTTCGCAAGCTCCTACAGCGCCACAGCCGATCCGCTCTACACGACGACCTACCCGGACTGGCTGAATGATGCGGGGAGCCTGGATCTCCAGTACATCATGTGGCCGAATGGTTCCACCTCTCCGCTCACCATTGATAGTGGTGACAAATTCCGCTTCCAGCTCGCATCACGCTCTGTGAATGACTACTCCGACTTCCGCACCCACCCGGCGAATCGAAACAACGTCACCCTGGCCCAGAATGAGATGAGCCGCATCCTCGCGGTGCCGAACCCGTACTTGAACCACTCGGTCTGGGAGCTCGACGCGTTCCATCGTCAGCTCAAGTTCACGCACCTTCCCACGCAATGCTCGATTCGGATCTACAACCTCGCGGGAGATCTCGTGCGCACGCTGCAGAAGAACGACAACACCTCGCAGGCGACCTGGGATCTCGAGACCGACGGCGGCCTGCCGATCGGGAGCGGCATCTACATCTTCCGTGTCGAGGCGCCCGGTATCGGAACGCACGTGGGCAAGGTGGCGGTCTTCATGGAGAAGGAGCGGCTCAACAGCTTCTGAGCGAATCTCCCATGAACCGTCCACGTTGCCAGCGAGAGGAGAGTTCCGTCATGAAGACGAATGCTGTGGTGGGGATGGCGAGCGCCATCCTGATGCTGTGGGTGGGGATCGCGTGGGCTGGCTCGCCGGGCCGGATCGGCACCGGCGGCGCGCCGGAGCTGCGCCTGCCGGTCGGGGCTCGGAGCACGGCCCTCATGGGGGCCGACATCGGGAGCGTGCAGGGGGCTGAAGCGCTCTACTACAACCCGGCCGGCATCGCGGCAACCGACAACAGAACCGAGGTCATGTTCAGCCACACGGCTTACATCGCTGACATGGAGGTCAACTTCGTGGGTGTCACTCAGTCACTGAGCGACTTCGGGACAATCGGAATCAGTGCCAAGGTGCTGAGCATCGGCGAGATGGTCCGCACCACGGAGGCCGCCCCGGACGGTTTCGGGGACACCTTCTCTCCAACCTACTCGGTGCTGGCTTTCGGCTACGGCAAGCGAATGACCGACCGCGTCAACTTCGGCGGAACCGTGTCCTATGTGGCCGAAAAAATCCTGCAGGAGAGTGCCGCCGGCATGGCGTTCGACTTCGGCTTCCAGTACGAGACCGGATATCACGGCATGAATCTCGGGATGACGATGAAGAACTTCGGCCCGAATCTCCAGTACAACGGCAGCGACTTCGACCTGAGCGCGCAACTGCCGGGGACGGATCCGCAGTCGGACCCACGCACGGTGGGCACCGGCGCGGCTCAATTCGAGCTGCCCTCGTACTTCCAGCTCGGGCTTTCCTATCCGGCGGCGCGAGGCAACACGCCACTGACGCTCTACGGGCTGTTCCAGAGCAATAGCTTCGGTCGCGACGAGGGACGCCTCGGCGCCGAGCTCGGCATCCGCAAGGTGCTCGCGCTGCGAGCCGGCTACCGGTTCAACGGCAACGACCAGGAGCTGTTCAATTGGAGCTACGGTATCGGTCTGGTCGTGCCCATGGGCGGATCGAAGCTATCGGTCGAGTATGCGGGCGAACCGGTGAAGACCGGAGTCTTCGACGACGTCCAACACATCGCGGTCAGTCTGTACTTCTAGGCGCGGCCGAGAAACGTGAGGGCCCGGTCTCGAAGGGGGCCGGGCCTCGCGTCATCGGTCGCGGCGTCGGCGGCCGCGGGGGTAGCCGCGCAGTCGGGCGGGTAGCCTTCTAGCGGGGCCCGCCTCAGGCGTAGACCCCGCGCAGCATGATCACCTTCACGACCCGCTCGATCGCGACCATGAACGCCGCCACCCGCATGTTCACACCGTGCTCCTTGGCCTTCGAGAGCACCGAGTCGAACGCCTGAACCATGTACTGCTCGAGCCGCTCGTTCACTTCTCGCTCGGGCCAGTAGAAGCCCATCCGGTTCTGCACCCATTCGAAGTACGAAACCGTGACCCCGCCCGAGTTGCACAGAATGTCCGGGATCACGAACACGCCCTTCTTCTGGAGGATCTTGTCGGCGTCGGGAGTGGTCGGCCCGTTCGCGCCCTCGGCGATGATGCGGGCCCGCACCCGGTCGGCGTTCTCGCCGGTGATCTGGTTCTCCAGCGCCGCCGGCACCAGGATGTCGCAGTCGTATTCGACGATCGGGGTCTCGAGCGGCTGGCTGCCGGGGAAACCCTTGACTCCGCGGTGATCGGCGGTCCACTGGAGGAGCGCCGGGACATCGAGGCCGGCCGGATGGTGCACGCCGCCCGTCACGTCGGAAACCGCGACGATCGAGGCCCCATCGCGCGCCATCAGGTCGGCCGACACCGAGCCCACGTTGCCGAATCCCTGCACCGCGACCCTCGCGCCCTTGAGCGGGAGTCCCAGGTGGGCGCAGGCGCCGCGCACGCAGAACAGCAGGCCGCGCCCGGTGGCCTCACGCCGTCCGGCCGACCCGCCCACTTCGAGCGGCTTGCCCGTCACGACCGCGTACTCGGTGCGGCGTTCGTGCATCGAGTACGTGTCCACGATCCACGCCATGACCTGATCGTTGGTGCCCACGTCGGGCGCCGGCACATCGCTCTCGGGACCGAACAGATCGGACAGGTCGGCGGCGTAGCGCCGGGTCAGGCGCTCCAGCTCTCCCTTCGACATCTTCGACGGATCGCACGCCACGCCGCCCTTGCCGCCTCCGAACGGGATGTTCACGACCGCGCACTTCCACGTCATCCAGGCCGCCAGCGCCTCGACCTCATTCAGCGTCACGTCGGGGTGAAAGCGGATGCCGCCCTTGGCGGGGCCGCGGACGATGGAATGCTGCACGCGGTAGCCGGTAAATACCCGGAGCGTGCCGTCGTCCATCTGGACCGGCAGCGACACGATGGTGGCGCGGCGCGGATGCTTGATGATCTCGCGGATGCCCGCGGACAGATTCAGCCGGCCCGCCGCCTCGTCGAACTGGCGTTCAGCGTTGGCGAGCGGGTTGAGTTCCTTCTGGATATTCGCGCCCTCAGCAGGCATCACGACCTCCGTCGCCCGGTGGACGGGGTCCGCGGCGCTCCGCGGGGCCCCTGGCGAGCGGCTGGCTCACAGTGGGGATCAGGCGGTTGGAGAAAAGCGCGCGGAGTATATCCCCGGCCCCGGGGGGGAACAAGTTCACCCGGACTCCGCTTCGGCTCACTGATTCAGACACTCCGGGCGCCTGCGGGCCCGAGCGCGCGCCACCGCCGGACCGCCGGGCCGGGTCCGATCCGTGCCGCCGTCATCAGTAGGCTGGCGCAGTGTCCTGGCGGTACAGCACCTTGAGCTTTCCAAAGGTCAGCGGAACCGGCACATCCTTTACACCGGCGGGAACCGCGTGTGTAGACGGTGGTCGCGTGACGGCGAACGCACCGGTCCCCAGCGTGCCGTCCACCCAGCGTTCGATCCACCAGCGCGTTGAATCGGCTCGGAACCCGCGGCGGATCAGCTCCGGCGGGATGATCGCGGAGTCGCCGCGAATCACGTAGAAATAGACCGGACCGCGAACCTCGTAGCTTCCATCGGGAATGTACACGTGCAGATCCACCTGCGCGGTGATGTAGCGGTGAAAACGGGTATTCCCCTTGCCGGCGCGCGGATCGATGTCCACGCTCAGGTCCTGGGTGAAGTCGAGCGTGACGTTCGTGGCCGGCGGATTGCTGGGCGTGCCGACCACGAACAGGTGCTGCGCGGTGGTCAGCTCGTCGGTCCGCCGCCAGGGCACCTCTCGATACAGGTTGCCGGCGGTGTCGCCGGCCGCGAAATCGAACCGGTAATCGTCCGTGAAGATTTCCTGATACTCGTCGTACGCGCGGTTCCTCCAGCACCACTGAAACAGATAGATCACGCCGGTCTCGGAATTCGGCAACGGCGCGGGCTTCGAGATGCCCGCGAGGTTGGCGAGCCTGGGATCGAACGGATTGAAGCATCCGCCCGAGCCGAAAAGGAGCACGAGCGCGGCGAGCGCGGAGAAAGATCGCTTCGAGGTCGGGCGCGGAAGCTTCATCGCAGGTTCAACCTTCTCCAGCCGATGCAGATCTGGTCGGGGTTCGGTGGATTGGCGCCGCCGAACGCCGGATCCACACGGTCCACCCAGTTGACGATCACCCAGCGGCCGGACGAGGTGTGAACGAAGAAGAGGTCCGCATATCCTACCGCGATGATCGCGTCGGTGCCATCGGAAAGCCGGTTCGTGACCTGGTAGCTGCGATGGAGCGTCGCGAAATCGGGGCCCAGGTCGTCGATCGGGTTGGAAACGTCGGACGCCCAGGTCATCTTGTAATCAAGGCTCTTGTACTGGACGAAATTGAAGAAGAACGTGCGCTCGAGATCGGTGTTCCAGGGATTGGGCACCGGCTGCGCGTTGGGGTTCGACGTGTAGCGGGCGACGATCGCCGCATCGAAGAAGGCCCGGAACAGATGGTGGTCGCGCGTCGTATCGGCGATGCCTCCCATGTAGGCGTCGGTGCCGTTGACCTTCGCGGCGACGCCGCGCGCCAGCGTCGCGAGCGTGGAATCCGGCAGGCTGTAGTTCGTGTGCACCAGCGTGCCCGTGCCGCCCTGCTCGGGAGTCGCGGGACGGAACAGCGGGCACACACCGACCTCGCCGGTCGCCGACAGCCAGGCGAGCACCAGAATCGCGATGCGGGGGGCGTGGCGGCGCATCACATGTCCCAGGTCAGCTGGAGGCCGCCGGTCCAGAAATCGGTCTCCGAGAGAGGTGAGGGCACCGGCTGGCCGGCCGAGTAGGTCGCCGACCGGTCGTCGCGGAACACGCGGCGAATGTCTCCCGTCAGATGAGCGTGCATTCCGAGCGGCACGTTGAGGCTCGCCCCGCCCGCGAAATTGAGCGTGTTCGACGTGCGCTGCGGCAGGAACGAAGTCCCGACCGCGCTCTCGCGCCGGATCGAAAGGTAGCTGGGCTCCACGGTCAGGGCGAGGCCCGGGGTCGGCGTATACACGACCCGCGCTCCCAGCGAGTAGTTGCGGCTCTCGTCCGCGCGGCCGAACGCCTCGCCACCGTCCGGTTGCAGGCTGTAGGCCCCGCTCGGCTGGATACGCGAATTGTGATTAAGGTCGAGGCTCAGACGCGGCGTCAAGACCGCGTTCAGCGACGTCGCGATCGTGTAGCCGAGCGTCAGGCGGTTGTTATCAGGCGAAAAGTCGTAGAACACGTAATCCGCCGTCATCTGGTTTCGCTGCGTGGCGGTCAGCATCGGCAGCAGCCGGTAGGTCCAATGCCACTCCGCGCGATAGGTGTGGTTCTCGTTGTTGCCGGCAGTGCTGGCCGCCGGGATGTTGATCGCCAGCGAGCGGATGACTTCGAGTGCCACACCGGTGTTGAACTTCTGGCCGGGGGTGTAGATGCCTTCGACCCGATAGGACTGCCGGTACTGGTCGTTGTTGACCGGCAGCGTCTTGTAGTTGCCGATCCGGTAGTAGCGGTAGGACGAGAGCGTGACGGTGCCGTTCGCGCGCGCGATCAGGTGGTCGCCGATCGGACGATTGAGCGTTGCGTCCACGGTGCGCACGAACAGTGACTCGCCATACCCGCCGCTCGCGTCGCGATGCGGGTATTCGCTGATCGCCCCGTTCAGGCTGAAATGTCCGTCGAGCGACCAAGCCCCGAACACATAGCGACCGTCGGTCAGGAACGAGCGGTCATGCCGCGTGCTCTCGGAAGCCTGGATGACTCCCACCTGGCCGGCATTCTGAAGCTGACGCGTGCCGCCCAGGCGGCCGGTGAAGCTGACGGTGCGGTCGTTGCCCTGGCGCAGCCGCATCGCGCCCTCCAGAGAATTGTTCTGGCTCGTCACGACCTGGATGCGGCCGCTGTCGGCCGGCGCCTGAATGCGGCTGTCGCGCAGCGTGTAGTTGAAATTGAAGCTCATCGGCCCCGACGGCAGCACGCCCAGCGTGCCATGAAGATTGACCGATTGATCGTGCGTATTGGACTCGAAAACGGTATGCGGCACCTGCGTGCGCGCCAGGTTTCCGGTCAACTGGCCGTCCGCCTCGTGGGTCAGCCAGCCCCCGCGAGTGGCCCGCAGCCGGCCGTTCAGCTCGCCCGAGAATCCGCGCTTGATCTGCCGCGTATTCGACAGATCCAGCACGCCGCCGAACAGGTTGAGCTCGGACGTGAGCCCGGGGCCGCGGTGCTGGCGCGTGCGGAGCGAGAGCTGCAACTCGTTCTTGATCTCGGCCTCGTTGTTGATGGAGGTGGGGTCGCTGCTGTCGAAGCGGTCGAGGTTGGCGCGCCCTCCGAACGACACCTGCGGCGTCAAGCGCCAGCCGGCCTCGGTCACCGAGCTGCGGACCTGACGCAGGCTCGTGTACTGGCCCGCGATGTAACGGTCCATGGTGATCTGGGTCGAATTGTGGATCAGCAGCGCCCGGTTCGAGTAGTTCCAGTCGGCGCCGTTCGTCCAGCTGCTCGTGGCCTGGGCCAACGAATAGCCGCTGTTGTAGCGGAACGTGCTCGCGTTGGCGCTCCCGGACAGCGCATTGAAGCGCTCGCGCAGCAAGAACGGGCCCACGCTGTCGACCGGCATGCCGAGACTATCCGCCAGATGGACCAGCCGCTCGAGCGGCGAGCGATAGCGCACCGAAATTGCCCGCAGCGTGTCGGGCGTCAGCTGCAGGCTGTCGGCGAGCGGGAAGAGGCGTCCGACGTGAAGCCCCAGCGTGTCGC